>URDT01000027.1 GCA_900546745.1 uncultured Mycoplasmatota bacterium
ATCTTCATATTGTTTTAAAAATTGTTCTTGTGTTTTTATAACAGGAGCATATTCTTTAAAACAAGATTCTCCATTATGACACAAAATACCATCTAATGTTTGAAGTGTTAGATTACTACCTAATCCACCATTTTCAAGGTTCATTAATAATCGTACACTTTGAACATTATGATTAAAATAAGTATTGGTATATTTTAAACTTAGTTCATTTAAAATAGCTTCCCCTACATGTCCAAAAGGAACATGACCTAAATCATGGCCTAAAGCAATTGCTTCTATTAAATCTTCATTTAAATTTAAAGCTCTACCAATTGTTCTAGCAATTTTACTTACTAAGGTAACATGAACGATTCTTTTGCTAATATGATCATTGTCACTAAAACTAAATACTTGTGTTTTATCTAAATATCTAGTATAAGATAATGAATGGATAATACGATCAATATCTCTGAAATAAGAAGGTCTTATATCTTCTTCAAATGGTTTTAAATGAATTGCTTCTTGATCATAAGTAGCATATTTAGAATAAGTTTTTTCGTATTTTAACATATTTTGTTTTATTTCGTTTTTCATAACACACCTTCTTTAGAAAAAAAGAGGAATTAAACCTCTATTTTTCTTCTTTTTTTATTTTTTATTAGAATTGCAATAATAATACCAACTAATACAACAGATAATGTACCAAGTCCAATGGATACTTTTATAAGCATATTAGTTTGTTCCATTATCGTTTCTATTTCTTCATCATTATAGATTTGAATAGTATCTTCTTTCGCATCATACATATAAATATTTTTAATACCTGTTTCTACATTCATTCCATAAATTAAAGCATATTTACTTGATTTTTTTATTTTATAAGCAACAATTTCAGAATTATTATAAGAAATTGTTGTTTTTTTATAATTAAGAGGGATATCTTTTTCTTTTAATTCCATCGGATATAATGTAATTCCATGAAAACCATATTCTTTATATAAGGTATATTTATTATTCTCATATACATAAAAATTTTGGTTTCCTTCATTATCTTTTAACGCTACTAAAGTATATCCAGTCACATCAGAATGAAAAGCAGGAACTTCTATATCATTAATTTTAACGGTTGTTTCTTGATAATTATTAGGTGGTGTTAAAGAAGTTTTCTTTCTTACAACTGTATAAGATTGGTTATCTGTTTTTACCTCAATTGGATCATATTCTTTTACATTGGCATTGATAATATAAGTAGACGTTGTTCCATTCTCAGCTGTAACAATAATTTCCAATCGATTATCACCATCAGTTACTTCACGAGTACCAGCTCCACTAATAGAAGCACCTCCATGATTTGCTGTTGCTAAAATATTAATGCTAGTAGTATCTGGCTCTAACGAAACAGAATATTCTTTATTACCACTCGTAAATTCAGGAGATAAAGTTGCATTCTCTACTCCAAGACTACTTAAACTACTATCACTGGATAATACAATTACTTGTTTATTTTTTACTGTTACTGTAACTGATTTACTTCCGGAAAAAGCATTTCCATTAAAATCAGAAGCATCTAAAGTGGAAAGTGTCACAGTTGCTGTACCAGCAGAGTTTGCTTTAAATGTATAAGAAACAGAACCATTTTCCATCCAAAAACTACTTGCCCCTCCAGATAAAACAGAACCATTAGAGGAAGTTAAGGAAAACTTACCTGCCAAATCATTTCCTCTTACTGTTATAATAACGCTGCTTCCAACAGTTGCTGAACTTACACTAGAACTAATTGATATAGAAGCAGCTTTCACAGAAGAAATTGTAACAAAGCTAATTACAAAAGTAAAAAGCAATTTTAAAATATTTTTCATTGAAACCCCTTTCTAATTTAAGGAATTTTCTTTTCCCATAATATAATTTTTAACATTGACATAGTCTACAGCAGAAATTGAGCCATCTTTATTAACATCAGCTGCTAATTTATAAGAGCCATTTAAACTACCACTAGACATAATATAATTTTTTATTTTGACATAATCTACAGCAGAAATTTGTCCATCTCCATTGACATCTCCGTAAATTACAATTCTAAAGTTTCTAGAATCATTTCCACTTTTAATAGTTACAATGTCTCCTGTACCAAGTCTTGTAGAGTCACTAATTTCTTTGGAAGAACCGTTAGAATCTGTAGTTGTAACTGTAACTGTCGCTGATGAACTAGTACCTTTTATATTAGAAATAAATGCTTGGGCAGTAGTTCCTATTGGAACTCTTGATATATAGTCATTGCTATATTGATATCCTGCTTTATTAACAATATCCACGATAGAAGCTGTTTCTTCTTCTCTTTTTGCTTCATTATCTAGTTCTTCTTTCTTAGTATTATCAACATCTACAGGTAAAGCTGTTTTTTCTGGCATATTTTCATAAATAGGAATTAAAAATTCTATTGAGCTATCTAATAAGCCATTAATTTTAGAATAAGCATTATAAGTAGATCTTCCTTCACTAGATGGAGCTTGAATGTTCGTCATATATTGATGAGAATAATTTCCATAAGTATTGCTTGTTACATTATACTTTTGAAAATACAATGTATTTTGTTTTTGATTAATAAACTTTTCAGCCTGAAAGATAGAGCCTTCTAAGATTGCTGTTCTAGCATCAAACCATTTTGAATTATAAGCATATTTCAAACCACATTGAATTGGATTTTCAACAGTTACCCCATCAATGTCACATTTAGAATAAGCACCAATATTAAAGAAATTGTATACCTGTTTATCTTTAAAGATTGTTCCATTTGCTGAGTTGCTTAATTTTCCATTGTTTGTAACAAGTTCTTGTCTAGAACGTGCTGCTAGTGAAACAGGGCTAATACTGTTTCCATTATAACTGGCAGCTTCGATGTAATAAGGAGAATATTGGTATAAATCGGTATCCTTAAAAATATTTTGAACGACATCTAACGTTTGATAAGTAGAATTATATCCTAAGTTTTCAAACATAAAAACTTGTACTTCATCTAAAAAGTTTCTAGGGTCCAAATAATATGCCACTGTATTAGCATTCGCAGCATACCAATTACCTGATTCTTTCATAACATATGTTTTAGTAGTTGGATCATAAGATCCACTATCTAAAGAAATATATTTCGTACCCTTGCTTAAATCAGCTACTTGAATATAACTAATTCCTACAACACTTTCTGCCGTTACAACATCATTCCAACTTAAACCTGTCTTGTACGCTGTAAATTTCCAATTTGGATGTTGATCTTTTAATAATGTTAGTTTTTCAAAATAACTTTCAGGAAAACCTGCCTTTCGAAACTCTTCAGCATATTTATTAGTATCAATATCTAGTTGAGCGTAATCAGCGCACACATAACCGTTATACGTTTTTTTATTATAGCTTTCCCAATAAAAGCTAACATGATAGAACCCACTTTTACATCTATTTGTATCATTAGAAGGAGTAACGTCTGTACTCAATAAAGTAATCTTATCTCCTGTGTCCAAAGTATTTAACAATTTATTTCCTTGATAATTGGGACTAGAATAAAATAAAACCCCTTTTTGATTGATATATCCAGATTGATTTACCTCTAACGCTTTTATTCTTAAAGTGGGAGTTATACATAAAATGAAAATGAATAAAATAAATAGTCTTTTTTTCATTTCTATCCCTCCCCTAGTTTAACTAGTACCATTATAGCAGAAATTTGTCGAATTGTATACTAAAGAACAAAAAAAAAGAGTTTTTAAATCTCTTTTTGGAATAAATTAATATCTTCTTTATAAGTAATTCCTAAACATAACTCATCTGTATTATAAACGCTAACCTCTAAATCATTTAACAATTCATTAATCGTAGCTGGAATCAAAAATTCTCCTGTTTCCAAATTAGAAGGTTCTTTTAAAAATTCTATAAATTTTTGTTCAAATAAAGGAAAAACACTAGGATGAAATCCAAATAAATTCATTGAAACATAAATATTAGGATCTAACACTTCAGTTTCTGTTTGAAATTGATTATCTATTTTTTGAATATGGAAAGTCTCTTTAATTTTTAATAACTTGCCATTTTCTTCTAAACAAACACCACGATTTCCAAGATTAGAAGTTGTAAAAGTATTCTTTAAATGATACATTATCATAGCTTGTTCTTTTCTTCCCTGATAAAAATGATTATATAAAGTTTCTAAAGCTTTTTTCCCATAATAATCGTCTGCATTCAAAATAACGAAATCCTCTTTTACAATATTTCTAAGAGACAATAAAGCTTGTCCTGTACCCCATGGTTTACTTCGATTAACCTCTACTTTTATTGGAATATCATCTAATTCTTGATAAGCAAAATCATATTCTATTTTACCTTGAATTTTAGGAATAATCATTTCTTCAAAGTCCTCTTTCAATTCTTTTCGAATAATAAAGACTACTTTTTGATACCCTATCTCAATCGCATCATTTATGGTTAGTTCCATAATTGTTTCCCCATTTGGACCTACTTGCGCTAACTGCTTCACTCCACCCTTAAAACGGCTTCCCATTCCTGCCGCCATAACTACTAACGTTAATTTCATATCATCACCATCTATATTGTATCAAAAAAATAAATAACAAGCAATTTTCACTAAAGTGGTATAATACTGTTGTTCTAAAATAATTATTATGTAGGTGATATCATGAATTTAGATGAATATTTAAGAAAAGAATTAAATTTAACAAAAAAAGAATCTTACGAAATTGCTTATGCTGTAGAGCAGTATAAAAAAACAAAGAAAAAAAAACTAAATATTAGAATTCCTAAATATACAATTGGCGAAGAAATTTTCAATTCTGTATCGCATGGAATTGGAGCAGTTCTATCCATTGTTGCCCTAATTTTAATGGTAATAAAAGCAAATGGAGCTTTAGCAGAAACAACCGTAGCTATTTTTGGATCAACAATGATTATTCTATATACAATTTCCTGTGTTTATCATGCTTTATCTTATAAACTAGAAGGCAAAAAAATTCTTAGAATATTAGATCACTGTAATGTATATTTACTAGTATATGGCACTTATATTCCCATTTCTTTATTAGGAATTGGAGGTACATTAGGTTGGATTTTATTTGGTTTCGTTAGTGTTATTACTTTAATTGGAATTATTTTAACTTCTATTAAAATAGATCAATTTCAACTATTAGAAGTAATTTGTCATCTACTAAATGGCTGGTCTATTTTAATTGGCATTCCTAAATTATTACAAACGATAAATCTATCTGGATTATTCTTTTTAATTCTTGGTGGAGTCATGTATACCCTAGGTTCTATTCTTTATGGTATTGGGGCTAATAAAAAATACATGCATTCTGTATTTCATATTTTTTGTTTATTTGGTACTTTCTTTCATTTTTGGACAATTTATTGTTATGTATTATAAAAAAATAGAGTTCAAAACTCTATTTTTTATCTTAGTGACTTTCAATCCAACGAGTAAGTTCTTCTTTTGGCATAAAGCCACTTCTTTGATCAATTAATTTTCCATCTTTAAATAACAACAATGTTGGCACAGACATAATTCCATAATTTTTAGCTAAAGAAGCACTTTCATCCACATCAATTTTTGCTACTGTAATATTTGATCTTTCTTCTGCTAATTCTTCCAAAACAGGTCCTAACATACGACATGGACCACACCATGTTGCGAAAAAATCTACTAAAACTAATTCACCTTGAACGATATCATTAAAATTATTTTCATTCCCATGTATAATTTCCATATTATTCCTCCTTATATTTATTTAAAATTTCATCTAAGTTATCAATCTTTAATTTATTTTTATCTCTTAATGTTTCAACAGAATCAACTGTAATTACATCATATTTTAAGAATAAATCTAAAGTTTCTCTATTAAATTCTGTAGCATTTGGAGCTTTTTCATATTTTTCTTTTAAATCCATAAATTCATTAATTACCTTCATAGAATTATTCGTTGCATTAGACAAAATAACCGTATGATTTAAAATTGTATCCTTAAATTGTGATTTTTGTAATAATGATATATCAAACATTGGTAAATTTAAAATATATAAAATAATATATACCCAAACATAAGATTCAATAATTCCTACTACCATACCAGCTATTTTACTTGGTATTGAAAATACAAATGTAAACTTTAAAAATTTTTCAAATAAATTGGTTACTTTTTCAATAATTTTCAAAATAAACATTAAGATAGAAGCAACAACTAAAAAAGCAATTACTTCATATAGAAAAATATTTAAAACTGTAACCCCTTTAAAAATTCCTCCAAATTTAAAGAATGGCAAATGTTCATATAAAAATACAGATAATGGATTTTTTAAAAAGTATGCTAATATTAAGACTAGAAAAAAGCCTACTGTTGAAACAATTTCATAAGTAAATCCTCTTTTAAAACCAACAACTGCTCCCATGATTAGAATAAGAATAATTGCAGCATCAAAACCATTCATCATTATCATTCCCTTCTATCAAAATTATATTACATTTTTTGGAAAAAAGAAAGATTCTATGTTAAAATAAATATATAGGAGGTCTTTTATGACAATTTCGTTTAAAGTTAGTGAAGAAACAAAAGAAAAATTAAATGACTTTTACCAAGATTTAAAGCGAGAAAAAACACCTGCTTATGCTGTCTTTCAAGCACAGGATGGAGATACAGTAGTAACTCTTTATGAATCTGGAAAAATTGTTTTTCAAGGAAAAGATGCTGATTTAGCTAGTGATTTTTGGATTGCTACAGAAAAAATGGTAAATCAAAAATTAGATGTCAAAAATTCTGAAAAAAAAGATAAAAAAGAAGAAAAAACAGAACCAAAAGTTTTTTATGCCACAACAATTGGTAGTGATGAAGTAGGAACAGGAGATTATTTTGGTCCTATTGTGGTAACTGGTGCATATGTAAAAAAAGAAGATGTTTCCTTTCTAAAAGAACTTGGAGTAACAGATTCTAAAAAATTAACAGATGATAAAATTTTAAAAATCGTTCCAACTTTATTAACTAAAGTTGCTTATTCTAGTTTTATTCTAAGTAATAAGGAATATAATGCAAAATATGATTCTAGTATGAATATGAATAAAATTAAAGCAATCCTTCATAACAAAGTATTAGTAAACTTAACCAATCAGTACAATAATACTGACTACGTTGTAGTAGATCAATTCGCAAAACCAGCCGTTTACTTTAATTACTTAAAAGAAACATCCTCTATTTATCGTAACATTACTTTTATGACAAAAGCTGAAACAAAATGTATGTCGGTTGCTTGTGCTTCTTTAATCAGTCGTTATATCTTTTTAAAAGAGTTTGATAAAATTTCTAAATCTGTAAATATTAACTTACCAAAAGGGGCATCAAATCTTGTCGATGAAGTTGGAGTAGAAATTGTTAAAAAGTATGGATTTGAAAAACTAACAGAGATAGCCAAATTAAATTTTAAAAATACTGAGAAAATCAAAGAAATAATTGCAAAATAGAAACTAAAAGTTTCTATTTTTTTATAAACACTTTTGCTTTTTCACATCTATCAGATATTGTTCCATCCTTTAAATATTGTCTTAAAAAATTAACTTTATCTAAATTATTGTAAAAAATTAAATCAGCTAATTCTAACGCTTCTTCAAAATAAATGGAATGATAATTTTTATAATCTGTAATTTCTCTTTCTCGTTTATCAACTGTATCATAATCAAAATTATAATCTTTACAATAATTTAAAAATTGAACAAAAAAATTAATATTATTTTGCCATATAATTGCTTCTAAAGTACCATTTGGGCAACGAAATTCGATAGTGTTATTTTTTTCTTCTTGAAAGCCTTTGACTTTCTTAAAACTAACGGCTTTATCTTTTGAAAATAGCCCTTGTATATGATATTGATTACCTTTTTTACAATGCTGAATAGATTTTGCTAAAGGTTTCGCATAATTACAACCATACATTCTTGTTTTCAAATATTCACCATCTGTAAATCGATAAATGACTTTTTCATAAGCAGACCAAAGTTTACAAAAATTTTGCCAGTTTAATTTAGTTTCACCTAATATTTGTGTTCCTATATGAATATGTCCTCCACAAGTTTGATGAATTTCATAATATTGTTTCATAATTTCTATTACCTGTTTCAAATCATTCCAAGAAGATATTTCATCTCTTAAAATAGGTGAAATGATTTCATCACCATTTTCTAATGTTGATTCTGAATCCAATCTCCAATTTTTTTGAAGAAAAGGGATTAATTCATAAGGATACTCCCTTTTTTGTTGATACTCAGCTTCTATTTCTATTCCAAATGTAACATCGTGATGAAATCCTAAATTTGATCGATAATCTAATTGATAATCAAAAAGTTGTTTTTTTAATTCTTCAAGTTCTTGTTGATTCATTTTAGTGAATAAATCACAAGAATTGAGTGAAACAAATTCATTCATACTACTCACCTTCTTGGTCAGATATTATAACATATATGAAACAAAAAAACTACCAAAAATGGCAGTTTATACAATTTCAATATATTCTAGTAATTTTAAGAATAACTTAATAAATTTTCTTTCTAACCCTTTATTGGCTAATTTACGAATTTCAATTCTTTTCTTCTTAATTGGAAGAGTACCAAATAAAATTTTATCAATCATTTCTTTCATACTAGTTTCAATTTGTAAATCAGAAATAATCGATTCAATATCATCATTAATAATACGATCTGCTGATATTTCAATATCTTTTCCTTTACAATTTAACGTTAATTGACCAATTGTAGAAACATGATTTACCTCTACAATGAAATCATTTTCTTGAACATAAGAATTAGATTCAATTTGTGTATCATTAAAATATACAATAACATCATTTGCTTTTTTCGTATTTCTAAATACAAATTTATAATTTCTAAATTCTGGAACAATTCCACTCTTTCCTTCAATTGCTCTCATAATGACCGTATAATTATTTGGCATATAATTATAATCAATTTGTGTTAATAGATAAAAATCTTTTCGATATAAATCACTAACACCATCATCTTCATATAAATTGTAAGTGTTACTACGACCAGGGAATATTTGAATTTCCATATTTTTAGGAGGTGTTGTGTCATTAATATATTCATTATCTCCTAAGGTAATAATAGATCCTGCTTTCGCAAATACAGGATAATCTTCGTCCTTAAAGAATGACACATACTCTTTTCCTCCAGGAAATTTCTTTCCTGTTACAAAGTCATACCACATACCATCTGGTAAAAAGAATTTATGAATAGAACGATTCATAATATAATCCTTTTTCTTAATAATAGGACTGATAAAAAATTCTGTTCCAAAGAAATATCCATTTCTATAGTTTTCATCATCATACATTTCTGGGAATTTATAATAAATAGGCATAATTAAAGGCATTCCGTATTTATGATATTTATAACTTTCAGCATATAAATAAGGAATCAAACGATGTCTTAATGTTAAATAATCTTTTACAATTTGATATGTTTTAACTCCCCAACGCCAAGGTTCTCTTTTATAATATTTTCCTTTATCAGCACCAAATTTTAAAATTGGTGAGAAAACACCTAATTGAACATATCGTGTATAAAGTTCATTATCTTCAACGCCCTTATAATATCCTCCAATATCATGACTCCAAAAACTTACTCCAATATTAGCAGCACTTGCATTATGAATTGGAATCATTTTTAAGGTATCCCAGCTAACAATTGTTTTTCCAGAGTATAATACTGGATAACGATGAGGCGCAATCATAGAATTACGCGCTAATATCATTGGCCTTCTCTTATAATTTCGCATCATATCATAGAAATGATAATGATTTAGTAAAAAAGATTCTCCTAATTTTTTAGTATCATCATTGTCTAACCAATAAAAATCTACATCCATATCATCCAAGGGATGAATCAACATAGTAAGATATACATCAATTGTCTTAGAATCAAAAACATTAAAAGGTATTTTACCGGTTTCATCCTCTAATAAATGTTCTTTCAATTGTTCATAATTTCTTTCATAAGGATAAAATCCTTCTAAAGGATTTACATTTAATCCTAAACGAATTCCTTTTGAATGAAGATATTTTACCATTTGTTTAGGATTTGAAAAATATTCTTCATTCCAAGTAAAACCAGTATTTAATACTTTTTTATCATATTGACGATAATGCCAATCTTTATCTAATAATAAGATTGACAATGGAATTTTTTTATTATAAAAATCGTCAATCAAATCTTTTAGGGAATGATCATTATATGCTTCATTTCTGCTCCACCAATTTCCAAGAGCATATCTTGGAATTAAAGCAGGACTTCCCGTAATCATATAATAATCTTTTAAACATAAAGCAAAATCTTTTAAATACATAAATAAATATAAATCAATATTTTTCGAATCACGTGGAATTACCTCTCCATTTTCTCCAAAAATATTATGAGTAGAATCATCAATTGTAGAAAACCCATCTACAGAATATAAACCTTTTTTTAAGCGAAGTTTTCCTTTTGAATCATCTAAAGAAATTCCTGGAGCACCATAATTACGTACTTCAGGATGACCATAATACCAAATCTTATCAGAATTCAAAAGTTCTACTCTTAGATTAGACATAGAATTGATTCTTCCACCATAGAATGGCTTATTCTTTGTGTAAGTCAAACGAAAATAAGAGGTTGTAATCTCTAAAAATTTATTATCTTGTTTTAGTTGATAATTCACTTTTGGCATGTTACGAAACCAAACTAGTTCAGAAGGACGATCTTCAAAAATCCCCTCTTCACTATATTCCATACGAATTAAACGTTCGCTCAATACCGTAAAACGATACTTCTCCCCTTTTATAATATTTGCTTCATTCGCCTGACTAGCTGTATACGAAAATCGAAATTGTTCTCCTAAATCGTACATAACTTCACCCCTTTTATATTTCTTCTATTTTCATGAAATTTGTATGTTTTACTTCACTAAATGGATATCCTCCTGTAATCATCACAAGTCCACCTTTTGCTCCATAATGGTATGCTTCTTCTTTTACAGTTTTCATCATTTTATCAAAAGTTTTAATTTCTCCTACCAATACAGGATAAATTCCATAATACATTGTTAATTCTTTTACAACATTAGGATCTGGTGTTAAAGCAACAATAGGACTCACTGGACGAAATCTACTGATTTTTTTAGCTGTATAGCCAGTCATTGTAGGAACCATAATTAATCGACATTTTAAACGATTCGCACATTCTACCGTACTATATGAAATATTACCAGAAATATCTTGTTTTTCAGATCTCATCGTACGATCTAAGAATTCATAGTAATCTAACTCTTGTTCTGAAGATTCAATAATTCTAACCATGGTACTAATTGTAATGACAGGATAACGACCAACTGTTGTTTCACCACTTAACATTACAACATCAACACCATCTAATACAGCATTCGCTACATCACTTACTTCTGCTCTAGAAGGTCTTACACTACTTTCCATAGACATTAACATTTCTGCTGAAACAATGCTTACCTTTCCAGCACGATGACATTTACTAATGATTTGTTTTTGAATTCCAGGAACTCTTTCTAAAGGAATTTGTACACCTAAATCCCCTCTAGCAACCATTACTCCATCACTATTATGAATGATCTCATCGATATCATCAATAGCAGCCTGATTTTCAACTTTAGAAATAATAGAAATATGATCATTTTCAAGTTCAATTAAAATATCATTTACTTGTAACACATCTTCTCCATTAGAAGGAAATGACAATGCTAAAAAGTCAACATTCATTTTATTTGCGAATTCAATATCTTTACGATCTTTTTCACTGATAAAAGGAATATTTAAATTTTGATCAATAACATTAATTCCTTTTCCATCTTCAATAAATCCTCCCACTTTTACCTCACATAGTAAGTAATTTTCAGATTTATCAATTACAAATAATTCAATTCTGCCATCATCTAATTTTAAAGTTGTATTGGTTTTTACTTTTTTAACAAATTCTTTATAGTTAACAGAAAACTTCGTAGAATCTCCCATAACTTCTTCTTCATAAATTCTAATTTTTGTACCTTCTGTTAAATAAGCTGTACCACCTGTAAACTTGCATACACTTAAATCTGGTCCTTTTAAATCTAACATAATAGAAACATTAGATTGTAATTCTGCATTTAATTTATGAATTTTATCAATAATATTTTCTGCAAAATCATAAGTAGAATAAGCCATATTAATACGTGCAATATCCATTCCACTTAAAATCATTTCTCTTAATGTTTCAACATCCTTACTAGAAGGTCCAATTGTAGCAATTATCTTAGTCTTTTTCATAGCCTCACCCTATTATTGATTATATCATTTTTTTTACATTTTAAAAAGGATTAAAAAAAAGAAAATTGTAACTTTACAATTTTACTTTTGACAAGCTTGAATAAAAGAAGCTAATAATTTTTGGGCATTTTCATCATATTTTATCATAGATTCGGGATGCCACTGTACTCCTAATACAAACGTTCTATTTGTATCTTCGATAGCTTCTATTAAACCATCTTCAGAATAAGCACTAATTTTTAAACTAGTAACCCTATCCACATGATAATGATGACGACTATTTACCATGATTTTATTTTCTTCTATAATTTGGCTTAATAAACTACCTTCTATAATATGAATAGCATGAACATAGTTCTGATTTTTTTGATAGTGCTCTATTGTTGTTTCATTCTTTTTGGTAGTATCGAAACATGTTGTATAACGATTATTATCCATACATGCCATCATTTGCATTCCAGCACAAATTCCTAAAATAGGGATATCTTTTTGAAGAGCATATTTATAAATATATTCATCGAATTCATACCATCTACTTCCACCAGGAAGTAAAATACCATCACAAAGATTAACAGACTCTTGTAGATACTTTTTTTCACTATCTGTTAAACGAGCAACATTTCGTGGTTTTACCGGATTATAATGAATTGTTTGTGGTGGTAAAAGTAAAATAGGAAGCCCTCCACTTTTTAAAATAGCGATTCGATAGTCATCCATAATGCAATTAACATCATCGGAAGAACTATCAGAATTAATTCTACTAACAATTCCTATAACAGGGTATTTATGATCTTTTAACATAGGATCCCTCTTTCGTAATAGACTGAACTAATTTTTTTACATAATCACCACTACACGAATTTAATTCATCAATAACAGCAACGTTTACCGGTTTTTGTTCAAATAATATTCCTCTACCATAACATTCCTGATAATTTTTTACTTCCTCTAGTGTTAAGACAAGATAGTCTTTAGGATCATGAACTCCTTCACAATCATAAACAGCATCTTCAACTTTTAAAGCAATATGATCTTGGTCAATTTGATTTAATACAAAGAAAGAATTTGGAATATAGTGATGTAAAATAGAAGCGAATTCTAAACATCCTCCATTTTTAAAATAGTATTCAGCAGGAATATCATCTATATAATCACCAAACACTTCATCGACTAAACCGTTAATAAACTGTATTAATTTTAATATATCTTTCATTTTTAAACATCCTTATATAAAATGAAAACCGTTGAAATCCAACGGTTATTTTCATCATGGTGTCCCCAACAAGATTCGAACTTGTGACCGCACGCTTAGAAGGCGTGTGCTCTATCCAGCTGAGCTATGAGGACATTACTCACTTGGAACAAATTCATTATATAATATTTTTTAGGAGTTTTCAAGAGTTTTAATGACACTTTTATAAATTTCTTGATTATCTACATTAAAAACCACTTGTTTAACATCATAATTTACGCCTATTGATAATCCAATTGTATAAATAACCTCTTCTAAAATATTTTTTGTTGTTTGATCACTAAATATATATTGATTGAATACTAAGGATAAGGTATCATCTGTAATTTCAGAAGAAAGTAATGTTGTATTACTATTTAAATAACTCATTAAATTACTATTATAAAGATAACTACTTGCTAATTCATCTACAATAATTTTAATTTTTTCACGTTCATCATTTAAGTATTTAGTCACAGGGACATAATAGGTATTATCATTATATTTACTAACATAATAAACTGTAACTTTATTAATATCTTTATAAGAAGAAATATCATATTCTTTATTGATACCATAACTTTTATCTAAGGTACTAGGTAAAGTAATTCCTGTTTTTGGTAGTTTAGTCAAAATATCACCGTCTACATAAATAATAACTTTATCTACATTTTCAATGCTTGTTAAAGTATAGACAATTGCTTCAATAATTTTTTCTTCTTGTTCAATATTAGTATCTAATAATTCACTCGAAAAATCTATTTTAATTAATCCATCATTATAATGAACGCTATTGATTTTAGTTTCACTAGAAATTAAAGAACGGAAACCATTTGGTATTTTACTTTCTCCTTTTCCATCTTTAATTAAAATTTCCATTAATTCACGAGCTTTTTCTTCTATTTTAGCATTGGAAGTAACAACCATTGTTCGAGCTAAATAGTTATTAGAATCTAATAAGTAAGCAACACTTTTAGCAACTTCTTTATCGACATATTTTAATTCTTGTTTCGCATTCAATTTAGAAGAATCATTCGGAATTAAACAAACCAATGTTAAACTAAATGTGACAGCCATAATTAAAATGAGTTTTTTGGTAAACATCTTTTTCAACATAAAATCACCTAATAAATTGTATTCAAAAATCGCATATTCATGCGATTTTATATGGATAATTCGCCAAGTTTTAAAAGTTCAATTACAGCACTAGCTCTGCCTTTTACTCCCAATTTTTGCATAGAATTAGAAATATGATTGCGAACAGTTTTTTCACTGATATTTAATGTTTCAGCAATTTCGTTTGTTGTTTTATTTTGAATTAATAGTTCAAATACTTCACGTTCACGTTTTGTCAATATTTTTTTACTCACAGGTTTCCCTCACTTCCTAAGTTGGGTGGCTTTATATTAACTCATATTATTTTATGTAGTTTTTATAAAAGCGTGAGTATTTTTAACCTATTTGAATTCTACTGTAATATACATCTTCTCAGTGTAATTAGATTGGATAGATCTCATAATCTTATTAGCTAAGGATGTATCGTTTTTATCACTATCTACCACTACTTTAATTTTGTCATTTTCAATTTTAATAAAGCTTTCTAAATTAAATTCTGTTTTGATTTTTTCTTCTAATTTTGTTTCTTCTGCTTTATTGATATCTAAGTTTTTCATTTTATCAAAAGCTTTATTTTTTTCATCTACGGTTGATTTAGTATCCATTAAGATTAATTTTAAACTATCTAATTCTTCTAATCTTTCTTCTTCATCTTGTACTTTTAAAGCTGCTATAACGGTACTTTCTTCTACTGAAACATTTGTATCTTTGCTACTACTTGTTTCTAATTCTTTTCCAGTAAAATTAGTAAGTAACAATTCTGAAGGCATTGTTATATAATAAACACTTAATACTAATATCAAACTAAATAATGTCAAAAACCAAATATTTTTTTTATTAATCATTTTATTCCCTCCTGGTATTATCTAATTAAGAATATGAAGAATCTTTAATAATATGACAATATTAAAAAAATACTCTAACTAAATAATTAGAGTATCTTTATGTTTATTGAATAATAGTTTTTGAAACTGTGATTACTGGACGTACACCAACAAGTATGTTTATACTAACACTAACATTGGAGAAGTGACCATTGGCAGACAAGAACCATGCACTAGAGCCAAGTATTCCATTTGTTGATGTTGACGTCCAATATCCCCAAGTACTTGAATCTACTATATTACATCCATAACTTGTACAATTATCTGTATAGTCAAATAACCATGCATATTTACTTGCTCCTTGGCTTGTTGCTGTTTGTGTTTGATTATTACTATCTAAATAAAACCAACTTCCTGTACTTGTCCAGCTTGTATTTTCCGTAATTTTTGCTACTTCTTCTCCTGTAATTAATCTTGGAATTACTTTCCAGTTTGATTCACTTACTAATTTCTCTACTTCTTGTTTAACGTCGCTTTCTTCATATGATAGTCCTTTGTTTGTATCCCAAGCTATTTTTGCCGTTGTATTATGATCTAGTATCATATTTACTGTTGAAATATTTTCTCCTTCATCATTAAATATATACCATTTCATACACCCTGTTTTTGTTTCTGTTGTACTAACTGCCTCACCCTGATTACATTTACTATTTGTTACTGGATTATAATAAACAGCTGTTCCATTATTATATGCCCAATTTGCAGACATAGTAATAGTTGCCCCATTCGTTGTCGTTAAATTACTTACTGTTTGACCATTTGAATAGCTTCCTCCATTGGATCCATTCCAATTATTAAGATGATATCCTGGTTTAGCAAAACCAAGTCCTGCTAAAGTACAGTTCTGACCATACGTACATGTTGTTGTTCCCATACTTCCACTAGTTGCTCCATTTCCATTGTAAGCAATATAGTAAACATTTCCTGCTCCATTTGCAGTTATTGTTACATTTCCTGCTGGCATTGTAAATGATCCAGTATTATAAGTTCCGCTCCATGATGAGAAATGATATCCTGCTGTTAAACTATATCCTAAATTTACAGCAGCACCATAATAATATGTTCCTGCTCCACTGACACTAGCTATTCCTGTTCCTCTATTTACCGTTACGGTATATTGATTTCTAGTGTAATTATAATTGATTATTGTTGAGCCATCTGATGCAACTGTAACAGTTTGTTTTGTTGGGCTTGTAAAACCAGCATAAGATTTCGTATTTGGTGTAATTGGATATCCGGCACTTCCTGATAACGTTTCTGTTTCTTTTAGTGTATATCCTGTTCCTGTTACATTCATTTGATAATGATTTACTGTATAATTAGCTTTTTCAGTAGTATCTAGTTGTTCACAATCCTTATCAATTACTAAATTATCCATTGTACCATAAGCACAATATTTTCCATTACTAATATACTCAACACTTATTCTTTGATTTTCATCTACTTTAATGGCGCCACTTTTTGGAATTTCTCCTTTGAAAGATAATTTATCACCATTTTCTAATTGGCAATACGTTCCGTCACAGATAAATTTTAAATCTCCTTCTTCTATATTTTCTGCCATATATATACTTGTCGCATCTATTAATCCATATACACTATCTTTAAAAGCTCCTTTTTTTGCTTTTTCGATGACTCCTAGTATTGTTGGAGTTGCAATCAAAACGATTATCGCTAATATTACAATAACTGCTAGTAATTCTATTAGTGTAAATCCTTTCCTTTTCATGATTTATCATTCCCTTCCTACATATTAGAAAAGAGAGGCTTTTGCCCCCCATTTGCTCTCGGCAAACGCGACATTTTGCCTTTCACAAACTATATTATGATTTACTTTTTGATAGTTTCATTATAGCAAAACATTATCTATTTAGCAATAACCTTTATAACTTTTCTATTTCTTCTTTGGTTAAACCCGTAGCATTCATAATAACATCAATATCTACATTTTGAGATAAT
>URDT01000028.1 GCA_900546745.1 uncultured Mycoplasmatota bacterium
TGCCTATTGAACAAATTTCTACTACAGGTCGTGTTGCTCAAGGTGTAAAATTAATTAATTTAAAAGATAATCAAAGAGTTAGCAATATAACTGTTATTGAAAAAGATAATGAAAATTCAGAAGAATAATGTTTCACGTGAAACATTATTCTTTTTTTTATTAATTTATTAAAAAAATATAAAATAATAAAATTAAATCAATGTTTCACGTGAAACATTGGTTTATTAATATGCTAGTACTAAAAATAAGAAATTAGTAACATTTAATGTTTAATCATTTAAAATTATTTATAATTTCTTAATAATATTTTTAAAATAAAATATTTAGCATAATGTTTCACGTGAAACATTAAAATGATTGATTATTATTATAAAATAATGTATTATGGAGTAGACACAACATTTATATTTGAACCAGGTCAGGATTGGAAAATAGCAGCCTTAAGGATTCCTAAATGTGTGTGTCTTTTTTTATGGTGATTAGTATGAATGAAAAATATATGATGTTGGCAATTAATGAAGCTAAAAAGGCTTATAAAAAAAATGATGTTCCAATCGGATGTGTAATTGTTAAAGATGGAAGAATAATATCTAAAGCTCATAATAAAAAAGAAATTAAAAAAAATGCTATTATGCATGCTGAAATTATAGCTATAGCAAAAGCTTGTAAAAAATTAAAAACATGGCATTTAGATGATTGTGTTTTATATACAACAGTTGAGCCATGTATGATGTGTACAGGAGCGATTATTCAATCTAGAATTAAAAAAATTTATTATTCTATTTCTAATAAAAGTTTTGGTGAATTAGAAAATTATCATTTAAAAAATAAAAAAATATTTATACAAAATAATATTTTAAACGAAGAATCAAAAAAATTATTGCAACAATTTTTTAAAGAAAAAAGAAAATTATAATTCCTTTTTTTATGCTAAATTATGATATAATATATACGTGTGAGGTGAAACTATGTATCAATCTTTATATAGAAAATATAGACCTAAAAATTTTGATGAAGTAGTTGGACAAAATACAATTACAAAAACATTAAAAAATGCTATTGAATATAATAAAATATCTCACGCTTATTTATTTACTGGCCCAAGAGGAACAGGAAAAACCAGTACTGCGAAAATATTAGCAAAGATAGTAAATTGTGAACATTTAGATAATTATAACCCATGTGAAAAATGTGTAAATTGTACACAATATAATAAAAAGCAGGCTGTTGATATTATAGAAATAGACGCTGCTTCTAATAATGGTGTAGAGGAAATTAGAGAATTAAAAAGTAAAATTTCTTTGGCACCAACATATGGAAAATATAAAGTATATATAATTGATGAAGTTCATATGTTGTCTACAGGAGCCTTTAATGCTTTACTAAAGACATTAGAGGAACCCCCTAGTCATGTTATATTTATTTTAGCAACAACAGAACCTTATAAGATACCTATTACAATATTATCCAGATGTCAGAGATTTGATTTTAAAAAAATAGACAATGATGATATTGTAAAAAGACTGCGTCAAATTGTAAATTTAGAAGGTATTCATATAGAAGATGCTGCCCTAAATGCAATAGCTTCTTTATCTGATGGTGGTATGAGAGATTCATTAAGTTTATTAGATCAAGCAATTTCTTATTCTAATAATAAAATAACGTTAGAAGATATACATGAAATTAATGGTACAATTACTCCAGTAGAAATCAATGATTTTTTTAAACAAATAAATCAGAAAAATTATGAAACTGTTTTTAAAAAAATTGATAATTATAACCAATCTGGGAAAGATTTTTATAAATTGACGGAAGAAATAATTTTATATTTGAGAGATTTATTATTAAATAATTTTATTCGAAATAACACTTCAAAAGTTGATGATTTATTTTTAACAAAAGAAAATACAATTAATTATATTGAAAAATTTAATGATTCATTATTTGAAATGAAAAATACCAATAATATGAAATTGATTTTTGAATTAACGATAATTAAATTGATAGATTTAGATTATTCAGATAATAGTAAAGTAGAACCTATTACTACTGATATTGTGGAACATAATCAAAAATTAAATAATATAGAAAAGATAATAGATATTCGTATCAATAATACTTTGTGTTTTTTTAACAAAAAAGAATATTTGAAGTTTAAAGACGATGTTCTTTGTATTCGAGATGAAAAATATAATCAAAAGTATTCTGAGATAATTGATTTAATTCTAGATGGTGATATTAAAGCATACGGAAATAATTATTTTATAATTGTATATACAAATAATGTGATGGTTCGTGACTTTAATGATAATATTTTAATGATAGATGATTTATTTTTAAAAAAATTAAATTTACCAATTCATGGTATAGCTGTTGATAGTAATCAATGGGAAAAAATAAAAAAAGAATATAATAGTAAAATTAAAAATTATGAATATAGAGAGGAAAATGATTTATGAATATACAAGCAATGATGAAACAAGCACAAAACTTACAAAAAACTATGATGAAGGAAAAAGAAGAAATAGATAAAACTGTATTTGAAGAAACATATTCTTTTATAACTATTCAAATGACTGGAGATAAAAAAGTAAAATCTATAAAAATTAATCAAGAAGATGGATTTGAAGATGTTGAATTATTACAGGATATGATTATGGTAGCGTTAAATAATACAATGGATAAAATTGATAAAGTAACATCAGAAAAAATGGGTAAGTATACTCAAGGCATCCCAGGATTATTTTAATATGAAGTATCCACAAACGATATTGAATTTAATTGAATGTTTTAAGAAACTACCTGGAATTGGTGAAAAAAGTGCAGAAAGAATGGCACTTTCTACTTTAAATATGGATGAAGAAATTTTAACTCTTTTTTCTAATACTTTATTAGATATTCCTAAAAAGATTAAGCATTGTAAGCAATGCAATAATTTGTGTGAAGGAGATTTATGCGAAATTTGTAAATCTCCAAACAGAGATCATAATGTAATTTGTGTAGTAGAAGAAGTTAAAAATGTTAATTTATTTGAAAAAGTTGGAACTTATAATGGACTATATCATGTATTAGGAGGTTTAATATCCCCTCTGGATAATATTACTCCTGAAGATATTAATATTAATCAATTAATTGAACGTGTAAAAAAATCTGATGTAAAAGAAGTTATATTAGCAATAAAACCAAGTATAGAAGGAGAAACTACAGCATTATATATTTCTAAAATTTTAGAAAATAGTGGAGTAAAGGTTTCTAAAATTGCTCATGGTGTACCTATTGGTGTAGATATGGAATATATAGATTCATTAACACTTGAATTAGCTTTGGAAGATAGAACTGAAATATCATAAAAATTATTTGACTACATATTATTTAGTGGTGATCTTATGTGGAAAAAAATAATTAAAATAATAAAAAAAATAATTTTTAGTTCTTTTTTGCTATATAGTTATAATTTAATTGCTGTCCCTTTAAATATAATAATACCTATTAATTTTTTTAATATTGGAATCATTAGTTTTTTAGGAATACCAGCATTATTTTCTCTAATATTTATACATATATTAATTTTTTAAAGAAGGTGTTAATATGCTTGATGATTTCAAGGAAGAATATAAAATAGCGTATCGCATATTAATGAATGATATAAAAAAAGAAAAATGTTCTCATGCTTACTTATTTGAAACAAATGGAAATAAAGATGGTGAAAATTTTATTTTTTCTTTTATAAAATGTGTGTTGTGTCCCTTTCATTATTCAAATTCTTTGAAATGTGATGAATGTTTTCAATGTCATAATATTGATAATAATAATTATCTTGAAATAAAAATTATTC
Source organism: uncultured Mycoplasmatota bacterium (assembly GCA_900546745.1). Taxonomy (GTDB): domain Bacteria; phylum Bacillota_I; class Bacilli_A; order RF39; family UBA660; genus CAJOJO01. The sequence continues at coordinate 3,836 of URDT01000028.1, forward strand.
AACCAGATGGAATGTGGATAAAAAAGGAACAATTAATTTCATTACAAGAAGAATTTATGACAAAAGGAATTGAAAATCAAAAGAGAATTTATATTATAAAACAAGCTCATCGTATGAATAGTGCTGCCGCCAATTCTATTTTGAAATTTTTGGAAGAACCACAAAATAATATTATGGCAATTCTTATTACAGATAATATTCATCAACTATTACCAACAATTATATCAAGATGTAAAATATTAAATTTGAATTGTAATAAAAGTGAATCGAATGACATAAAACAATATTTATCGAAAAAATATGATTCTATTGATCAATTTAATAAAATTTTTTTAAATACGATTCAGTTTGTAGAATATTTGGAAAAATATAAAAAAAGAACTATTGTGTATGAAAAAAAATTATTTTTTGATTTTTTTCGCGAAAAAGAAGATATTATTACATTTTTTGAATTATTAATTTTTTATTATAAAGATGTTGTCAATTGTAAATTAAATCGTAAAAATATATTTATTGAAAAAATAGATCAAACTATTATAGAAAATAATACAGTTAATAGTTTAAGCCATAAAATTAATTTACTGATTTATTATAAAGATAAATTAAATGTAAATGCCAATCAAAACTTATTGATAGATCGTATGATTATAGATATAGGAGGTGTGTAGTATGAAGTATATTATAGGAATTTCTTTAGATAATACAGAAAATATAGAGTATTATTTTACCAGTAAGTTAGAATTGAAAAAAGGAATTACTGTAGTAGTGGAAAATTCTGATAATACTTTACATCTTGGTTATATTAGTACAAATATTCATCCAATAGATGAAAGCAAACTACATAAAAATTTAGGACATATAGTGAGAATCGCAACAAAGAAAGATTATCAGAAATATCAATCAAATTTAAAACTAGCGCATCAATCTTTAAAAAGATGCCGACAATTAGTAAAAAAGTACAATTTAAATATGAATATAATTGACGCTTCCTTTACATTAGATCAAAGTCAGTTATTATTTTCTTTTTATTCTGACAACCGAGTTGATTTTCGTGATTTAGCTCGTGATTTAGCAGCTATTTATAAAACAAGAATTGAATTACATCAAATTGGTGTAAGAGATAAGGCTAAAAAAGTTGGTGGAGTAGGAATTTGTGGTCAAAAACTATGTTGTTCAAGATTTATTAATGAATTTGATTCTGTTTCTATATCCATGGCAAAAAATCAAAATCTTTCTTTAAATCCAAATAAAATAAATGGTGTATGTGGAAGGCTTCTATGTTGTTTAAAATATGAAAATTGTTGCTATAAGGAACTAAAGAAAAAATTACCGCAAGTTGGACAAGTTGTTGAACTTGAATCTGGTAAAGGAAAAGTTGTTTCTGTTGATATATTAAAACAAAGTTACGAAATAGAAAATATGAATAAGGAAATTATTAAAATACATGAACAATCTTAATTATTTATTAGGCTATGAAAATTTAAAAATTTATCAAAATGACGAAATGTTCCGATTTTCTATTGATTCTATATTACTTCCTAATTTTGTAACACTTCGTAAAAATACAAAAAAAATTTTAGATATTGGCACTGGAAATGCCGTGGTTCCTTTAATATTAACAAATTTAACGAATGCAACAATTGATGGTGTTGAAATTCAAAAAGAAGTTTACAATTTAGGAGTCGATTCTGTAAAATATAATTCATTAGAAGACAAAATTCATTTATATAATATTGATGTAAATGAATTTTATAAACATTTACAATCAGACTGTTATGATACTATTACTTGTAATCCACCATTTTTCAAAGTAAATGAGCAATCAATCATGAATTTATCTGATTATAAAAAAATAGCTCGACATGAAATAACATTAAATTTAGATGATGTATTTCATATAGCAAAAAAGTTGCTAAAAAATAACGGGAATATCGCTATAGTACATCGAACAGAAAGATTAGTAGATATTATAGAAACGATGAAAAAATATAATATTGAGCCAAAAAAAATTCAATACGTTTATTCCAATTTAAATAGTGTTTCTAATATTCTTTTAATTGAAGGTGTAAAAAATGGAAAACCTGGTGTTAAAGTGTTAAATCCACTTTATATTTATGATGAAAATGGTCATTATACAACCCAAATTTTAAATTATTTTAAATAAAGGAGTGATAGCATGTCTCAAAAAAGCTATGATAAAAGTCCTACATTATATTTAATTCCAACTCCGATAGGAAATTTGGAAGATATTACTTTAAGAGCTATCAATATTTTGAAAGAAGTAGAAGTTATTTTTTGTGAAGATACACGAGTTACTGCTTTGTTGTTAAATCATTTAAATATAAAAAAAAGATTAATATCAAGTCATAAATTTAATGAATCTATGAACGATGATAAATTATTAGAATATTTGAATAAAGGTGTAGATGTTGGATTAGTTACAGACCGTGGTACACCGATTATTAGTGATCCAGGATATGAGTTAGTCAAAGTAGCTATTAATAATCATTTCAATGTTGTAGCACTACCAGGTCCAACAGCTTTTGTTCCAGCTTTAATAGCTTCTGGATTAAGCCCACAGCCTTTTCTATTTTATGGCTTTTTAAATAGTAAAGAAAGTAAAATGAAGAAAGAATTAGAAGAACTAAAAAATGAGAAAGCAACCATCATTTTTTATGAGGCCCCTCATCGAATTCAATCAACTTTAAAGACTATTAAAGAAGTTTTGGGAAATAGAAATGCGTGTATTTCCCGGGAAATATCTAAAAAATTTGAGGAAATATATAGAGGAACACTTGAACAATTATTTCAAGAAACCATTGAAATAAAAGGAGAAATTGTATTAATTGTTTCGGGAAATAATGAAGTTAATCGTTATGAACATTTAACAATTATTGAACATGTGAATTTATATATTAAAGAAGGATATTCTTCAAAAGATGCTATTAAAAAAGTTTCAAATGATCGTGGATTAAATAAAAGTGAAGTTTATAAAGAATATCATAGAGGTGAGTAATATGAAATTAGTAGTTGGTTTAGGCAATCCTGGAAAAGAATATGAAAAAACTCGTCATAATATGGGATTTATGGCGATAGATAAATATGCTACTTCAAAAGGCCTTTTTTTTGATAAAGAAAAATTTGGAGGAATTTATACATATTTTTTATATAACAATGAAAAAATTATGTTGTTAAAACCTCAAAAATATATTAATTTATCAGGTGATGTTATAAAAAAATATATGGATTATTTTAAAATTGATATTGATAATTTATTAGTTATTAGTGATGATCTAGATATGAATATGGGAAAAATAAAAATAAAATACAAAGGTAGTAGTGGGGGCCATAATGGCTTAAAAAATATTGAAGCTAATTTAAATACAAGAAATTATAAAAGAATTAAAATTGGTATTTCCAATAATAAACAAATGGATACAAAAGATTATGTGTTAGGAAAATTAGATCAAGAATCTAATCAAATTATTCAAAATACTATTGAAAAATTTCCACAGATATTAGATGACTATTTAAGTATGTCTTTTGATAATTTAATGAATAAATATAATGGATGATACGTCGAGTATCATTTTTAGTGTTTCTTAGGAGGAGTGAAGATGAAGTCATTTTTTAATACAATTTTTAGTAATCAAACTGAAGAGGTAGTAACAGGTCTTAATAAAGAATTAAAGGCATTATATGTTTATGATAAATTTATAAATGAAGATTCATCAATATTGCTTGTTACGAGCAGTTTATATGAGGCTAATCTTTTTTATAAATCAATTAGTTGTTATACAAAAGATGTATTATTTTTTCCAATGGATGATTTTTTGACGAGTGAAGCTTTAGCTATTTCTCCAGAATTTAAAAATAACAGATTAATGACTTTGTGTGATTTAAACAATAAAAAAATAATTGTAACAAATTTAATGGGCTATTTAAGATATTTGCCAATTAAAGAAGTATTTAATGATGCTATTTTAAGGATTGATAAAAATAAAGATTATAATATGAAAGAATTAGTTCAAAAATTAATTTCTTTAGGATATACAAGAGAAACAATTGTTTCAAAAACAGGTGAGATGGCAGTTCGTGGCTTTGTTATAGATATTTTTCTTTTAGGTCAAAGCAATCCTATTCGTTTAGAATTTTGGGGTGATACAATTGAATCTATTCGAATATTTGATGTAGAGACACAATTAACGTTGGATAATTTAGAATCTGTTCAAATACTACCTAATACAGAGTTTATTACTTCTAGTGGTGAATTATCTGATAAACATCGTGATTTAACAAAGTACGGTCAAGTAACAAATATTTCTGGCTATTTTGATAATGTTATAACAATATTTAATGAAATATCTGAAATTCAAACAAGCTATCAACAATTACAACAAGAAATTATTGAATATAAAGAAAATTCTAATTTGGAAAAAGATATTCAATTTATGAATCATTTAGAAGATATTCAATTAAAAGAAAAAATTTGTTTATTCAAATTTGATTCTACTATAAATATTTCAAATCAAATTAATTATGTTTCTTATGATATTGACACGCTTCCAAAGGATTTAAAAGAGTTAAATCAATATTTAAATCAATTAATCAAACAAAATAAAACTGTCGTTATATGTGTTTCTAATCATTATCAAATTAATAAAATTTTAGACAATCTAGAGAATTCTAACTTTTTTGTAACAAATGAAAAAGAAATTATTAAAAATAAAATTAACTTAATTATTAAACCTATAGAAAATGGATTTGTATATAATGAAATAGTAGTAATTAGTGAATCAGAATTATTTCATAAAAAAAACACTAAAATTCGTTATAAAAATAATTTTCAATATGGATCTAAAATTCGTGACATCAATAAATTAAGTGTAGGTGATTATGTTGTTCATAACGTTCATGGTATTGGAAAATATTTAGGAATTAAGACATTAATTCAAAATAATTTAAAGAAAGATTATTTAATTATAGAATATAAGGGTGGAGATAAGTTATATATTCCTGTAGAAAAAATTGAATTAATTTCAAAATATTCTACGAATGATAATTTAGAACCAAAAATTAATAAATTAGGTGGCAATGAATGGAGTAAAACAAAACTTAGAGTAAAACAAAAATTAGAAAATATTGCAGGAGAGTTATTAAAATTATATGCAATGCGTGAATCTAGTAAAGGATTTGCTTTTAAAAAAGATGATCAAGATCAAATAGATTTCGAAAACAGGTTTATTTACGAAGATACTGTTGATCAAAGAAAAGTAACTGAAGAAATTAAAAGAGATATGGAAAAAGAAAAACCAATGGACCGTTTACTTTGTGGTGATGTTGGTTATGGAAAAACAGAAATAGCGTTTCGTGCGATGTTTAAAGCTGTTATGTCAAATAAACAGGTGGCTTATCTCTGTCCAACCACTATTCTTTCTAATCAACATTATACAAATGCCTTAGAGAGATTTAAGGAATATGCAGTGAACATAGCTTGTTTAAATCGATTTGTATCACAAAAAGAAACAAAAAAAATAATTGAAGGATTAAAATCAGGGAAAATAGATATTGTAATAGGTACACATAGACTGTTAAGCGATGATATTATTTTTAAAGATCTAGGATTACTTGTGGTAGATGAAGAACAAAGATTTGGTGTGAAACATAAAGAAAAGATTAAACAATTAAAAAATAATGTGGATGTACTAACTTTATCTGCGACTCCAATCCCAAGAACATTACAAATGTCAATGGTAGGAATTCGAGATTTATCTTTACTTGAAACTCCTCCCATAAATCGTTATCCAATTCAAACATACGTTTTAGAAGAAAATAGTCAAATTATAAAAGATGCTATTTATAAAGAATTGGCAAGAGATGGTCAAGTATTTATTCTTTATAATCATGTGTCTGATCTTGAAAATATGGCAAGTCAAATTTCTAAATTAGTTCCAGAGGCTAAAATTACTTATGCTCATGGACAAATGACAAAAGTTGAATTAGAAAATGTTATGATGTCTTTTATCAATAAGGAATATAATGTATTATTATGTACTACAATTATTGAAACAGGAATTGATATTCCATCTGTTAATACGTTAATTATTATTGATGCTGATCGATTTGGTTTGTCACAACTATATCAAATTCGTGGTAGAGTTGGACGTGGAAATTTAATTGCTTATTGTTATTTAATGTATAAAAGGGGAAAAGTATTGTCGGAAATAGCAGAAAAAAGATTATCTGTAATAAAAGAATTTACAGAACTTGGAAGTGGTTTTGCAATTGCCATGAGAGATTTGTCTATTCGTGGTGCCGGAGATATATTAGGTAGCGAACAGGCTGGATTTATTGATTCTATTGGAATAGAATTATATTTAAAAATGTTAGAAGATGAAATCAAAAAATTAAAGGGATTACCAGTAATGGAAGAAAAGACAGATGAACAACCTCTTATTAATGTGGCAACTTCTATTTCAGATGATTATGTAGAAGAAACAGATTTAAAAATTGAAATTCATAAAAAGATAAATGAAATTAATTCTTATGAGATGTTAAATAAAATCAAGTTAGAATTAGAAGATCGATTTGGAAAATTAAGTGATGAAATGTTAATTTATATGTATGAAGAATTATTTGAGAATAAGGCTAAAAAGATTGGAATCACAAAAGTTAGACAAACGAATAATTTTATTGAATTGACATTATCCAAAGAGTTAACAAATCAATTGGATGGACAACATTTATTTTTGGAAACTAGTAAATTATCTAGAATGTTTCGTTTTAAAATGACATTAGGATGTCTTGTTATAACACTTGATATTGTCAAATTAGAAAAGCATTATATTTATTATCTTCTTGATTTTATAAAAATATTAGAACAATCAAAAAAATAGTCATTTGACTATTTTTTTTCAATTGTATTAATAATACTTGGAATAAATTGTTTTTTACGAGATACACATCCATCAATATAGGATCCTTCTTTTAAATCATCTATATCAAAACTATTTGCGAAAACTTCTTTCGCTTGTTCATTGTAATAAATGTAAGAACCATTCTTAATAATATCAGTTGCAAATAAGGCTAATGCATAATAATCACTATTTTCAGCTATTTGATTAATTAATTCCACATATTCTTCTTTTTCATTTTCAATCTCACTAATATCGAATGTTGTAATTTGTCCTATTCCTACTTTTTTCTCATCTATTGTAAAGTTTTTGAAATCCATAAATAATATATCTTCTTTTGATTTTCCTTTTAAAGATGATCCTGCTTTTAATAATTCCATTCCATATTTTTCTAAATCTACTTGAGCAATAGTTGCTAATTCATTTGCTGCTTTTTTATCTATATCAGTAGTTGTTGGTGAACGGAACAATAATGTGTCAGATATGATACCTGATAACATTAAACCAGCAATATTTTTTGGAATTTTTATTTGATTTTCTTTATATAAAAGATAAATAATTGTGTTTGAACTACCTAGAGGCATATTTCTAAAATTAATTGGAAGACTTGTTCCTAGTGTTCCAATTTTGTGATGATCGATAATTTCTACAATTTCTGCTTCTTCTAACCCATCTACGCTTTGAATTGCTTCATTATGATCAACAAGGATTACCTTTTTACGTGTAGCATCATTAATGTCTGAAATACGCATAAGTCCTAAACATTCGTTATTTTTATTGATAATCGGATAATTGCTATATTTAAATTTTTTTGTTTTATCCATTACATCGTCAACAGTATCTTCTTCATTGAAACAAATAATATTTTGATTCTCTGTAATTGTGCTTAAAAAATTTGCTAACCATATTTTACGTGATGTAGTAAAACTGTCATAATTTGTACGAATAATGTTAACTTTATTTTTTCTAGCGATATCTAGGTGAATATCTTTAATTTCGGAATTTCCTGTTAGAACGATTAATTTTACATTATTATTGACAGCATATTCAATAATACTATGACGATCACCAACGATAAGCCCTATTTTACTATCTACATTTACATTTTCTATAAATGTAGTGCTACGATAGGAAGCTGTTAATAATTTTATATCAAACTCATCATCAAATTTTAGGATAATTTCTCCATTTATTGATTTTAAAATATTATCGTAAGAAGCATTTAAATGATTTAATTCTTCTTTCATTTGATATTTTGCAATATCTTTCATTGAAATTAATCCAGAAAATTTTCCATCTTTATCTATTACTGGTAAATTACCAATATTAAATTTATTCATATAATTATAGCCATCGTAAATAGATTGATCATTTTTTAAGAAATAATCTTTTATATATTTTGTATCTTTGACTTGTAATTTTACATCATTTAAATATTTTGGCTCATCTTCCTTAAAATAATTCAAAGCAAATTTAGTTTCATTATTTAAATTTCCTAAAGTTCTTGGTTCAGCAGGGATCCCTAATTGAGTTTTTAAATTAGATAGTGAAATTGCTGCAGCAATACTATCTGTATCTGGTTTTTTATGACCAAAAACATATATTTTTTCCATATAAATCACTCCTTTCACGATTATAACACATAAATTTGGAAAATCAATCCAAAATATTAAAGAAAGTGAGGTATAAGATGAAGGCAACTGGTGTTGTAAGAAGAATTGATGAACTAGGACGTATAGTTATACCGAAAGAAATTAGAAAGAATTTTAGAATTAAAGAAGGAGAAAATGTTGAAATTTATATTGATGATAATAATATTATTTTAAAAAAATACTCGGAATTAAAAAATGTATCCGATATTTCTTCTAACATTATTGATTCTGTTTTTTCTGTAATTAATAAAGATATTATTATTACGGATATGAGTAACATTATGGAATTAAGCTCATCTTTAAAAAATGTTTTTTTTAATAAAGAATTAAGTGTAGAATATCAAAATATGCTTTCAAAAAGAGAAAAAATCATTCAAAAATCATCGAAAAATTTATGTATTACAGATCAAATCGTAGATTATTCTTATATTGTAAATCCAATGATTGTAAATGGTGATTTAATTGGTAGTATTGTATTATTATCTAAAGATACTATAACTAATAATGATATAATAGTAGTGGACATTATTACCAAAATTTTGACTAAATATATTGAAGAATAAAGAGATGTATGATATAATTTTAGTGTTTATTGAAATGTTGTGAAGGAAAGAAAAATGAATTTATTTTGATAGAGAGCTTATGTTTGGTGGAAATAAGTAAAATAGTCATTTGAAATGGTTCTGGAATAGATTAAGTGATATTTAGCTTAATCCGTAATTATGCGTTAAATATTTGAGGTAGATGTAAATCTATAAAATAAGGTGGTACCACGTGAACTGCGTCCTTAATCTAGGACACAGTTTTTATTTTTGAGGTGAAATATGAGATTTTTTGAAAAAATTAGTTATGAATAGTTTAAAAAAGATGTAAAGGATGATGTAAATTTATATAATTCATATCATATTCCAGCAAGAGAAACAAAATTTGCAGCAGGTTATGATTTTGAAGCGATAGAACAATTTATTTTAAAGCCAAATGAAGTGAAGAAAATACCAACAGGTATTAAAGTAAATATGAATGATGGTGAAGTTTTGTTATTATTTGTTAGAAGTAGCATGGGATTCAAATATAATGTTAGATTGTGTAATCAAGTAGGTGTTATAGATAAAGATTATTATAATAATGTAGACAATGAAGGACATATTTTTGTTAAATTACAAAATGAAGGAATGAAAGATTATGTTGTTCATAAAGGTGACAAAATTTGTCAAGGAATTTTTATAAAATATTTATTAACAGAGGAACAAGAAAATTTTGTTGAACGAAGAAGTGATTATTAGGAGGTAATTTATGAAAGAAAAATTTTACATTTCAACAGCAATAGCTTATGCTTCAGGAAAACCACATATTGGAAATACTTATGAAATTGTTTTAGCTGATGCTATTGCTCGTTATAAAAGATTACAAGGATATGATGTTTATTTTCAAACAGGTACAGATGAACATGGTGAAAAAATAGAGGAAAAGGCGAGATCAGCAGGAATGAATCCACAAGAATATGTAGATGAAATTGCTTTAGAAGTTAGAAAAATATGGGACGTTATGAATACTAGTTATGATAAATTTATTCGAACAACCAATCCTGCTCATAAAGAAATGGTTTCTAAAATTTTCAAAAAACTTTACGACCAAGGTGATATTTATCTAGGAAAATATGAAGGTTTATATTGTACACCATGTGAATCATTCTTTACCGAATCACAATTAATAGATGGAAAATGTCCTGATTGTGGTCGAGAAGTTCATCTAACAAGTGAGGACGCATATTTCTTTAAACTAAGTAACTATACAGATAGATTGATAAAATACATGGATGAACATCCTCATTTCATTGAACCAGAAAGTAGAAAAAATGAAATCGTAAATAACTTTATTAAACCTGGATTACAAGATCTTTGTGTATCTAGAACATCATTTGATTGGGGAATTCCAGTAACATTTGATGACAAACATGTTATCTATGTATGGATTGATGCTTTGAGCAATTATATCACATTTTTAGGATACGACGTAGATGGAAATAGTACTGAAGAATTTAAAAAATATTGGCCAGCAGATATCCACTTGATTGGTAAAGATATTTTAAGATTCCATACAATTTATTGGCCAATTATGTTAATGGCATTAGATTTACCACTTCCAAAAAAGATTTTTGGTCATCCATGGGTTCTATATGGAAATGATAAAATGAGCAAATCAAAAGGAAATATTATGTATGCTGATGATTTAGTTCAAGAATTTGGTGTAGATGCTATCAGATATTATTTATTACACGAAATTCCTTTTGCAAGTGACGGTACAATTACATATGAATTATTGATTGAAAGAATTAATTCTGATTTGGCCAATATTTTAGGAAATTTAGTAAATAGAACTATATCTATGGCTCACAAGTATTTTGACGGGATTGTTTATGAACCAACTTGTAAAGAAGAAATTGATGAAGAATTAATTCATTTGGTTTTAGAAACGCCTACTAAAGTAACAGAAAAAATGGATGAATTGAGAGTAGCTGAAGCAATTGACTTAATTTTTGATATTTTTAGAAGATGTAATAAATATATAGATGAAACAACCCCTTGGATTTTAGCAAAAGATGAATCTAAACAAGACCGTTTAAAGACAGTTTTGTATAATTTATTAGAAGCGATTCGTTCTGGGGCAACACTATTACAAGCTTTTTTACCTGGAACATCTGACAAAATTTTCCAACAGTTAAATACGGAAAATCGTTATATAGAAAGTATCAATTTTAAAGGTTTAGATTATGGAATTAAATTAAATCAACCAGAGCCATTATTCATTAGAATTGATAAAGAAAAGAAATTAGAAGAATTACGTCAAAAAAATGTGTAAAATGATGTAAATTGTCAAAAAAAAGATGTTTGTTTTGTTTGAATTGTTCAATTATATATGATATATTTATTTTGTTGTATAGAAAGGGAACGGAATATGTCACTAAACAAACTAAAAGAATCGAAGTATGTTTTAATGACGATAGTAGCTTTTTATGCTTTAATAACGTGCAATGTCATTGTTAATTTTAACTTGTTAGACGCTGCATATTTAGTATTTATGATAAGTTGTTTAATTCGATATATTATAATTTGTAGAGAAGATAGAAACTAAATAATTGGTTTCTATTTTTGTATAGGAGGATATTATGGTAATAGATACGCATTGTCATATTTTAAGTGAAGAATATGATAATATTGATGAAATAATAGAAGAAATGAAAGACAATATATTAGTCGTTAGTGGATATAACGATAAAACAAATCATGAGGTATTACAAATCATTCATAAATATCCTAATGTATACGGAACAATAGGAATTCATCCTAGCGAAATATCAGATATCAAAGACGAATTTTTTGCTTTCATCGAAGCAAATATTACAGATCCAAAAATAGTGGGAATTGGTGAAATAGGACTAGATTATCATTTTGATCGTTCTAATATGGAACAACAGAAATTAGTATTTCAAAAGCAATTAGATATTGCATCAAAATATCATAAAACAGTCGTTATCCATAGTCGTGATGCGATAGAAGATACTTATAATATTTTAAAAAAATATTCTGTAAAGTCTATTATTCATTGTTTTAGTTCTAGTTATGAAATGGCTTTAAAATTTATTTCAATTGGTTCTATGTTAGGCATTGGTGGGGTATTAACTTTTAAAAATAGTGAAAAATTAAAAGAAATTGTAAAAAAGATTGATATAAGCCATTTAGTTTTAGAAACAGATAGTCCTTATTTGACACCAGAGCCATATAGAGGCAAAAAAAATAAACCAATCTATACTTTATTGGTGGCTAAAAAGATATCAGAACTTAAGAACATTTCTTTAGAATCTGTATTAAAAGAGACGACAAATAACGCTTGTGCTCAATT
>URDT01000029.1 GCA_900546745.1 uncultured Mycoplasmatota bacterium
ATATTCGTTAATTCTGCTCTAGATAATGTTGTATCTTCTTCTGTGATTTCTACTTTATCATCTACTGTATTTGCATAGTATTTTCCATTATAAACACTTTCTACTGTTACTTCTCCTGTACCATTTAAATAGAATGTTCCACTCTTTGGTACGGTTCCTTTAAAATCTAGTGATTCTCCTTCTTCATTAGAACAATTAATTCCATTACAAGTAAACGCTATTTCTTTTGTTTTTCCAATATTTGTTAAATGGTTAGCTAAATAGATATTAGCAGACTCCATAATTCCATAGATACTATTTCGGTAAGATTCTTTCTTACTTTTTTCGATAACTCCTAATATTACTGGTGTTGTAATGATTGCGATTACTGCTAGTACTACAATCACTGCTAGTAATTCTATTAGTGTAAATCCTTTTCTTTTCATTGTTATCATTCCTTTCCTACATACTAAAAAAGAGAGGTTTTTACCCCCCCCCGTTTGCTCTCGGCAAACGCGTTATTTTGCCTATTACAAACTATATTATGATTCTTACTACATCTTAATTTTATACTATCTTATAAATTTAGTCAATTATTTCACATAATTATCTTCTAAAGTAAAGTCAACATTTTCTTCAATCCATTCTTTTCTAGGCTCTACTTTATCACCCATAAGAACAGAAACTCTTTTTTCAGCCATAGCAGCATCTACAATATTTACTTTAATTAAACTTCTTTTTTCTGGATCCATGGTTGTTTCTCTAAGTTGAATGGCATCCATTTCACCAAGTCCTTTATAACGCTGAGTATCAGAAGATTTTCCTTTAAATTTTTCTAATATGGCTTTTCTATCTTCCTCTGTCCAAGCATAATAAGCCTCTTTACCACACTTAATCTGATATAAAGGAGGCATTGCTATATAAAGTCTTCCATTTTCAATTAAAGGACGCATGTAACGATAAAAGAATGTAATTAAAAGAATTTGAATATGTGCTCCATCATCATCTGCATCGGTCATGATAATTACTTTATCATAATTACAATCTTTAATATCAAAGTCACTTCCAACTCCTGCTCCAATGGTATGAATCATAGTATTAATTTCTTCATTTTTAAATATTTCTTCCATTTTTGTTTTTTCCGTATTTAATACTTTTCCTCTAAGTGGAAGAATAGCTTGATATTTTTTATCACGTCCACTTTTAGCAGATCCTCCGGCTGAATCTCCTTCGACTAGGAATAACTCATTTTTAGTAGCATCTTTACTTTGAGCAGGAGCTAGTTTACCACTGATAGATTGTTCTTTTTTTCCTTTTCCTTTTCCATTACGAGCTTCATCTCTAGCTTTTCTAGCAGCTTCACGAGCTAATTTACTACGTACCATTTTATTTAAAATATTAGTTGCAATTTCTTTATTTTCTTCTAAGAAATACTGTAATTTTTCTGATACAATACTTTCTACAATAGTACGAGCTACTGGAGTCCCCAGTTTTCCTTTTGTTTGTCCCTCAAATTGTAATAGATTTTCTGGAATCTGTAAACTAATAATAGCTGTAATACCTTCTCTAGTATCTGGACCTTCTAAGTTTTTATCTTTGGCTTTTAAATAGCCATTATTTCTAGCATAATCATTAAACACCCTTGTTAGAGCGGTTTTAAAACCTACTTCATGAGTTCCACCATCATTCGTTTTTACATTATTGACAAATGATGTAATTGATTCATTATAGCCATCTGTATATTGAAATGCTACTTCAACATGAACTTTATCTTTTTCTCCTTCAAAAACTGTTACATCGTGTAATGGTGTTTTTTCTTCATTCAAATATTCAACAAAGGCTTTTAATCCATGTTCATAATGATACGTTTCTTTTCGATCATTTCTAAGATCATTCACTTCAATCGTTAATCCTTTTAATAAAAAGGCACATTCTTGCATCCTTTCACAAATAGTAGAAAAAGAAAATTGAGTAGTAGAAAAGATTGTAGCATCTGGTTTAAAAATAACCTTGGTCCCCGTTTTTGATGTTTTTTCTAATTTCTTCAAAGGAATAGTTGTATGTCCACCATTTTCAAAGCGAATATAATATTCATATCCATCTCTTTTAATATAAACTTCCATCCATTCACTTAAAGCATTTACAACAGAAGCACCAACACCGTGTAATCCACCAGAAACTTTATAGCCACCAGCTTCAAATTTTCCACCAGCATGTAAAACTGTATAGATAACTTCTGGAGTTGACATACCACTAGAATGCATTCCTATAGGAACTCCTCTTCCTTCATCTTCTACTGTAATACTATTATCTTGATTAATAGATATTTTTATTTTTTTACCATAGCCGTTAATTACTTCATCAACACCATTATCGACAATTTCCCAAACTAAATGATGAAGGCCTCTTTTATCAGTAGAACCAATATACATACCTGGTCTTTTTCTTACTGCTTCTAGTCCTTCTAATATTTTAATAGAACTTTCATCATATTTTGCCATATTATCACCTTTCTCATTATAACAAAAAAAAAGTTGTTTCGCAAAGAAAACAACTTTTTACTTTGAATTCTTTATTTTTTCTATTGTCTCATTTTCTAATGTTGATAAGTCATTTGGACTCATAAATAAAATAACAGAACCTTTATATTGTGCTAAAGTACTAGAATCATTCATTGTAATAGCTTCTCCATGATCTAATTGATCAATAATAAGTTTTGATGTTACACCTTCAAAATCTTCTTGTTTTTCTCGCGCTGGATGAATTTCTAAAACATAGGAATAATCTGCTAAATTCATAGCACTAGCTAAAGCGTTAGCAAATTCTTTTGTTCTAGAAAAAGTATGTGGCTGAAATACTGTAACCAATTTTTTATCTGGATATTTTTGTCTTATTGATTTTATAGTAGCTTTTACTTCATTTGGATGATGAGCATAATCATCAATAATAATTGTATCATCTACTACAGTTTCTGTAAAACGTCTTTTAGCTCCATGGAATGTTTTTAAAAGTTTAGAAACCTCTTTTACATCTAAACGTTCATAATAACAAACAGAGATAACTGCTAAAGCATCTAATAACATATGTTTTCCATAAATTGGTAAGTCAAAAAAGCCATAATAATTATCCTCTACAAAAACTTCAAAACTAGTTCCATCTTTTTTATACTCAATATTTTTGGCAATAATATCGTTATCTTCATCAATGCCGTAATAGAAAATTGGTTTATTGATATCTAGATAATGTGTATAAGGATCATCCCCACAAGCAATTACCATTTTCTCTGCTTTGTTTGCAAATTCATTATACGCATCAACAACATCGTTAATATCTTTAAAATAATCTACATGGTCCAAATCGATATTTGTAATAATTGCATAGTATGGTGTATAAGCTAAAAAATGCCTTCTATATTCACAAGACTCTAAAATAAAGAATTCATTCTCTTTATTAGAATACCCTGTTCCATCCCCTATTAAATAGTTTGCACCTTTGATTTGATTCAAAACATGAGCCATCATAGATGTGGTAGTTGTCTTACCATGACATCCTGCAATACAAATTGTTTTGAATTTGCGAGTTAAACTTCCAACCATATCAGCATAACTATAGATATTTAGTCCTAATTCTTTGGCTCTTTTTACTTCTGGATGATCATCTGTAAAAGTGGCTCCTCTTACTATTTTCATATTTTCATGAATATTATTTTCATCAAAAGGTAATATTTTGATACCATCTTTTACTAATCCTTCTTCTGTAAAAAAATGAGTTTCTACGTCACTTCCTTGAACATCATAACCTAAATTTTTCATAATTTGCGCTAAAGCACTCATACCAGAGCCTTTAATGCCTATAAAATGGTACATATCATCACTCCTTTGATTATGTTTATTCTCTAAACATTATAACAAAAATTTTTTTGTTAGACAATAATTCTAAAATAAAAGTAACTTTTGACAAGCTACTTTACTTCATTTCTACAATTTCCAATTTATTATCATGATGAATTAAAACAAAGGAACATTCTGTTGGATAACCTAGATCCTTCTCATATGTTAAAGTTAAATCTATATAGTAAGCTTTAGAATCAGATTCTGTTTTTCCGTTATATTCTTTCTGTTCTACATTTGTTACTTCTACATCTGTTACATTTGGTAACTCTTGAGTTCTTTTTCCATAAACATTACTTTCAACATAAGCATAAACAGTATCTTTTGCTTTTAAAGAAAAGGTATCACGATATCCATCATAAACAAACTGAATTCCTCCAACATCACTTTTACTAAAAGCATATTCTAACGAATAGAAATCAACAGCAAATAATTTACTAACTGAGACAGCATATTCCTCTTCGTTTATTTCTTCACTTTCTAAATTATCTTTTAATTCCTGAAATATTTTTTTATAATACTTGGAATCATTTTCATTTAATGTGTAATTATAATTTTCAATTGAATCTAGTGTTTTTACAGTATGATCACTACTTAAGGAAACATAAATATCACGCAAACAGAAAAATAATAAAACAAATAAAATAATTAATATGAATGGTAAACACAATTTTAGAACTTTTTTCATTTTACTATCCTTTCTTTTTCATTTTCTTTCTTAATTAAATCATATACAATAATGGAATTAGAAATACTTACATATTTATTCGCTAAAGCGGTATTTTGGTCTGTGTAATCACTACTAATGGTATCTTGATTATTTAGAATTTTATATTCACCTTTACTTTGATTGTAATACATAGTATTTGTTAACCAATTACCATCAGGGAATACTACTAAATTTTCTTCTCCATTTTTTAAACTAAATATATCTTTTCCTAAAGCATAGTCACTTTTAATACCTACCATATTTCCTAATGTAGGTAGGACATTATACATACCTGTAGCTTCTGTTACTTCACGATTTAGTAACTTATCTCCTTTACTATTTTTTGTCCAAATAATAAATGGAACTTTACGATTTAATTCATAATCATAGTAGTCTACTTTGTGATAATTTGGATCAGTAGAATCTATTGTAGCACCTGTTTCAGGATTGTAATTATAGAACCAATCAAATTCTGATTTTTTTAATTTTGCATCATGGTCACCGTATATTACAACTACCGTGTTATCTAATAATCCTTCACTATCCATTTGGTCTAATAATTCACCTAAGGCTTGATCAGCATAATGAACAGATTTAAAATAACTTCCTAATTTAGTACCTTCCATATAAGGTGCTTCTTTTTCTTCTACCTCTCCTGTTTCAGGATTTGTAGTTTGATATTTCATTGTTACTTTATAATCGCTATAGTTTTCAATATCTGTAAATGGAGTATGGTTAGAAAGCATAATAAGTAATCCGTACCAATTTTGATTTTGTTCTGATATTTTTTTAATTTTTGGAACAGATTGTTTAAAGAAAGATTTATCAGAAAGACCAAGTCCAATGGTTTCATCAATTTTATAATCTTTCGTATAGCAATAAAAATTATCATATCCAAAACTTTTATGAGTTGCTTGACGATTCCAGAAAGAACAGTTATTGCCATGCATACTAAATGTGTAATAATTTTTTTCTTTTAATAATTTTGGAATTGTAACATAGTCTCTATCATAATAACTAATAAATACAGTTCCACTACTAGCAGGAAGTAAAGATGTATTAAAGGTAAATTCTGTATCACTACTAGTTCCTACACTTTCTTCAGCATAGAAGTTAGAAAAATAAATTCCTTCACTTGCTAATCGTTTTAAGTTAGGCGCTACATCTTCACCATTAAAACTAGTATTTAAAGTAAAATTTTGAATACTTTCAGCGTGAATTACTAAGATATTTTTCCCTTCAAAGATATTTGTGTATTCATTTGTATCTTGTTTTTCTTGATTTTTTCAGCATAAAATTCTCTAAACTCTTTGGCATTTTCATCATATCCAAATAAAGGGTTCAATCCAGATTTTAAAGTAACTAATAGATCATTAAATTGATAAGTATATGCTCCAAATTCCATAACAATGTATTCACGATTCCACTGCTTACTTAAACGACTAATATCTACAGAACTTAGTGTGGAGATAAAAATTCCCATAAATATTAAACCTACAACTAATGTATTAACTGCTTTTACTTTCCCTTTTTCTATTTTTGATACTTTTTCATAATAATTTTTCTTTTTTAAACTACGATTTACAAAAATCATTGCGAGTAATTGCCATAAATAGATAAAATCTTTCATTTCCATGACATTTTGAACAACAGCATCTCCTACATCTACAATTTGTAAAGATGTTTCTAGTAGTGAAAATGAAGCAAATGAAACATAATTTGTATAGTACATGGAATTAATTAAACATAGTGCTGTAAAAATAATAGACCATGTAAAGAAATATTTGAACCGATGTTTTGGCTTGATAAAGTAACCAATTGCCCCTACTAATAAAACAACAGCAATATCTGCAATAACTGGTTTTAATTCAAAAGTATTTTTTACTGTGAAAGTTCTTAATAGAATTTCATTTAAAATAGAAGTTATTACAAATGTTGCAAATAATACATTTGTTTTTAAATAATCTTTTGATTGAATTTTAAAATTCATTAAAAATTTTTTTATCTTTTCTTTCATAAATTCACCTCAAGCATAACGCTAAACCATTATAACACGTTTTTTCTTCATTTACAACTTGACTGAGCTTTTATTGCAATCCCAAAATAGATTGGTAAACTAACAATTAAAGGATTCATATACCTGATATATGCATTTACGGGTGATAAAAAACAAAATACTAAAACCATAAATAACGGGATTGAAAAAACAACTGTTTCATAGTTTCTTTTATATAGTGTATATCCAACTATGATAATAAAAATCCAATTATATATTCCTGTATTAAAAAAATATTGAATCACTGGTAAATTTCTAATCCATTGTATTTGATTTTGAATTTGGGTTCTATTTTTTTCATATTTTTCTTGGTGATATATATTAAAATATCCTGTATTCACTCTTTTACTTTTAACAATATCAAATTGTACAATTCCATCTTTATATTCCTGCTTAGGAGGATAAAAATATCCATAATAATTTTCTATGAAAGAATCAAAATACACTTTAGGATGCTTTAAAAATTGTTTTAGCCATGCTGTTAAATATTGTATAAATTCCGATTTATTTTTAACGTAAAAATGAAATTTAATAGGATCTGATAACTCAGGATTATATTTTTGTTGAATTTCTTCAATATTTATATGGAAAACGTTTTCTATTATTTTTTGTTCATCTTCAGTAACTTGATATTGAGTTACATAACGGGATGTTTGTTGGATTGGTACAGATAACATCTCACGAATATTTCCTTGTCGAATTCCACAAATAGAAATTAACATTGTATAAGTAACTTGAAATAAAAGAAAAAATATACAAAGCTTAATATATTGTTTCCTATTTTTTCTAAAAAAAGCCATCAAAAAGAATGTTATAACTATGATATAAATACCATTGTTTCTAAATAAAATAACAAGTATTGATGTTATTAACAGATAATATAAATTTATTTTTTTATCATCATAAAAATATTTTATAAAAGAAATCAAAAAAAGAATAAAGACTAGATAAAACATGGTATCTTTCACCAAAGTATATGCATTGATATACCACATTGGATTGATAAAAAATAAGAAGGTAATAATAATCCAACATTTTGGTACTTTTTGCGATTTTAAGAAAACTAGAACATATGAAAACACAGCACAAGATATTATATATTGTAAAAATGTATATAAGAATATACCAAAGTTATCATTTATAAGAAAACGCCCTATTTTCATGCAAGTTCCCATTAAAATGGTAGGAAATACAGGATGATGATTAGACCAAGGAATAATATTAAAATAATAGTCTAACTGTTTCATTCCATCCCATTGAACTGTTCCGGGATAATAATAAATCAAAATTGGAATTCCCAGTAATAAAAAAAGAATAAAAGGAATTATAAATGGATGTTTATCAAAAACTAGGTCATATAATTTTGAACTGTTGTTAGAAAATTTTTCACAGATTTGATAAATTAAAAAAATTGCTACGTAAAAAATGACTATCAATAATACAAAATATAATAACGTTTTAAATTGAAATAAAGAATCTATAACATGGTATTTTTGTACTGAATAGCCAATTAACGTAAAAATTGTTAAAATAATGCTTATTGTTAAATTTACTACTGATATTTTTTTCATACTTACCTCTCCATCATTTTAACATATAATTTTATCATTTTAAATAAAAAAAGATATGCTAACATATCTTTTCATTTTTGAATATCCATAATCATTTTTTTTATTAGAATCTTTTCCCCATTTTTAGCTCCTGTTCCTAATGCTGCCACTTGAACACCTGTTTCACTTTCTAACCAATTTAAATATTCTCTTATATATCGATTAAAATGATAATTTTTAGCGTCTCCTTTTTCATTCATCAAATCAAAGTCTAAATGTTTAAAAAAGTTTAAATATAAGCTAGAAGGAGTATTAATACGACAATTCATTTTTAGCTTATTAATATCTAAATCAAATATTCTTCTTTCCATCTTTGTAACTGTTGTCTGTTCAGACATATCAACAATATTGCAATCAATAGGTAAATCGATTAGATTTGTTTTATATTTGCAAAGGCCTTTAGATTTATAATACAATCTTTCTAATTCTAGTGCTTGTAATAAAGTAATTGTATGGAATGATTTTGATCTATAATTCTCTCCAAATAATTGTTTTAAATATATTTCTGGACAATGTTTAATAAGTTTCTTGATTTTTTTAGTATTTATGCAACTACAATAACAATCTACGTCATTTCTATAAGGATATTGTTTCAACATTGAGGCCAAATTAATTTGCGACCATGTTAATTCCTCGCCACTTCCATATCCTCCGGTATAAATAACCTCTCCTGATTTTGTTACATTACTAATTCTAATAGGAAATGGTCTTATAACCATAATGGTTTGTAACAACCTCTCACTAGAAATTCCACAATCAGCAAGTAGTTGTGATGTAGAAACATTTCTACTTGTAGTATAAGGATAATTACCACTATGATTTAAATCTAAGTCGCATCCTTGTGATCCCTCTAACATAACATACTCGTATGGATTGTCAAGATGACTATATAATCTTTCTAACCACTCATAGTTAGAACAAACAATAGCATTTTTAAAAGTTTTAAAAAATTGAAGATTCTGACTTCTCATAATTTTTTCTTGGGAAACAGCACCACATCCTTTAAAAGTAGAACCACTTTTAATATGTTCTTTCTCATATTCTTTATGACGCTCTTCTATTAATGGAACCATTTCATGAACGTAAATTTTTCTATTTTTCAGATACTTTTCTGCACAACTATATTCTTCTTTAAATACCTTCATGTCTATAGCAGAACCTGGTCCAATAAAGAGTTCAGTTGTTGGGTTCACAGCAGCTACAGGAATATTTCTAAAAACAATTGATTTTCCTGTTTCATCTACAAAAGTATGTCCTGCATTTGGCATACAATTTGTAATAGAAGCACCAAGTGTAATGGATGCGTCTGTTGCGATTTCACCAATTACTTTAGCCTTACCACAACTTCCTGTTTCTCCATCAATTACTGATATTACATTCTTTATCATATTTATTCCTCAAAACTTATTTAGAATCGTTTATAACACCATTTATCAAATTTAAATCTGATGGTATAATCCACTTGACACCTGCTAATTTAAATAATACTAATGGAATGATTGCACCACTTCTAGCACCATCCATCCATTTTGGATTTGATGGCATTAGTTTATATAATTCGTCCATAGAAATATCATAAAATACTTTTTTTGTACCTTCGATATAATCTTCTAAACTTAACATATATTTATGAATACCATCTTTAAATAATTGATTATCCACTAAATGGAATCCTGTTAATCTTTCAAATCTTTCTTCTCCTCCAGTAAATATTGCACAATCATAATCATTATCTAATTTTAAATTTTTTAATTCTGATTTAACAAATTTTTCCATTTCTTCAATGGTATTCTCGCTATATTTTTTGTTCACTTTATCAAAATTGTTTAATAAATCAGCTACTCCAATATTCAAATTTTTTGTATCTAAAATTTTACTATCTAAAAAAGTAACTAATTCTGTTGTTTTCCCACCCATATTGATAATTAATACTTTTTTATTATTATAATCATTTTCCATTGCTTTTGCTAAATAATAGTTTTCAATACCATGACTAATAATTTGAAAATGAAGATCAAAATAATCATTAAACAGTTGAACTAATTCCTGTTTTTTTTCTGGAGATAGATTTCTAAATATTCCCGTAGCAAAAATATGTGTATTATAATATTTTAATTCATATTTTGTTTTTATACTTTTAAAGTAATTAAATAATTCTTCTAAATTCTTTTCACTAATTCCTTTTATCGGATCAAATTCATTTTTAAAATAAATTGAGTGTTCCTCTAACAATTTCAATTCATTTTCATAGAAATAAACCTTTATAGTTGATGAACCAAGATCAATATAATAATCTCTCATATCATAACCCTCCTTTCGTTTATTTTAACATAAAATTTTATTATTTTAAATAAAAAAAGATATGCTAACATATCTTTTATACCCATACGGCAAATATAACACCCATCATTGCTAAAATTAATCCAACAACCCAGAAAGTTTTTACAATATCACGTTCATTCCAACCTAATTTTTCAAAGTGATGATGAAGTGGAGTCATTAGGAATACTTTTCTTCCACAATACATAATAGAAAAAACCTGAATAATAGAAACTAATGTTTCTATTATAAATACTCCCATAATGATGATAAAAGTAATTTCATGACTTGTTAAAATTGCTATAGAAGCTAAAGTTGCACCTAAGGCTAAAGAACCGGTATCTCCCATAAATACTTTAGCTGGATATGTATTAAAAAATAAAAATCCAAGTAATGCTCCTACTAATATAAAGCAGAAAATAGCTATTTCACTATACCCAGCTATCCAAGTAGAATTCCATGAAATTAACCCCATAGCTAGAAAAGCTATTAATGATAGACCACCTGCTAGTCCATCTAAACCATCTGTTAAATTAACGGCATTGGTACTAGCTACCAACATAAATAATAGAAAGATTCCAAAGAACCATTTTAAATCAATAGAAATATTTAATGTATGGATATCGAAAATAGTATCATGACCTGTTTTCAAATAAATAAAGAAAAATGCTAAAGCAATTACCAATTGTCCGACCAATTTTTGAATTTCTGTTAGTCCAATATTATTATGTCGTTTAATAATTAAAAAATCGTCTATAAATCCTAAAAGACCATATGATAAAAAAACAAATAAAATTAAAAATAAATTGCTCGAAAATTCTATTTTTTTAGTAAATAAAAGAATTAAAACTGTTACTACTGTTGGAATAATAAATATTAGTCCTCCCATTGTAGGAGTTCCTTCTTTTTTCTTATGTTTTTCTTTTAAGAAAATACTCACACTTTGTTTTGCTTTACTTTTCTTTAATAATGGGATTAAAACTAATCCAAACACAATGGATAATATAAAACCAATCATCAAAGAAAGCATAGCTTTGGCTAATACTAACATTTTATCATCTCCTAATTTTCTTCTGTTAAGGAAGAAATATATTCTTCTACTACTTTCCGATCATTAAACGGTATTTTTTTGTCACGAACAATCATAAATTCCTCATGACCTTTTCCTAAAATAAATAAAGCATCATTTTCTTTCAATAAATGAATTCCTTTTATAATTGCTTCTTCACGATCTAAACATACCTCATAATTATCTTTTTCTAACATATTTGTCATATCATCTACAATTTGAGCTGGATCTTCATAATGAGGATCATCGTTTGTAATAATAAAGTATTTACTATGATTTGCTACATATTCTGTCATAATTGGTCTTTTTAAACGATCTCTATCTCCTGTACATCCAAAAACAACATAAGTATTTCCTTTTGTAATTTCTTGAATAGTTGTCATTATCTTTTCAATAGCATCTGGAGTATGAGCGTAATCAATAATAATATTATTATTTTTATATTTTATAATTTCCATACGACCAACTGGAGCTTTTAATTGAGGAATAATTTCTAATATTTTAGATTGTTTTAATCCCATAACAGTCAAACAAGCTATTACAGCTAAATTATTATAAATATTATAATTTCCTAGTAATTTAGAACTAGCATGGTAAATTTGACCTTGATATTGGTAGCTAAACATCGTTTCTTCACTCGTCATTGTGTAATCTTCTACTTTAAAATCACCAGATTGAAATCCATAAGTAACATTTTTATTTTCTTCCAATAAAAAGTATTCTTTATATTTATCATCATCATTGATGATTGCTACACCATTTGGATTTAATTTTTTAAATACTTTTTGTTTTGCTAGAGCGTAATTTCCCATTGTTTTATGAAAATCTAAGTGATCCTGTGTTAAATTTGTAAAAATAGCATAATCGAATTTTAATGTTTCAATTCTTCCCATGGCAGCAGAATGACTACTTATCTCTAAAGCAACATTATTGCATCCAGCGTCGTAAGCTTGCATCAATAAATCATATAAATCACATATATCTACAGTGGTATTAGGAAGGTTACATATTTTTTCACCCATATAAAAACCAATAGTACCAATATAAGCTGTTTTGGAACCTAACATATTCAAACTATCGTGAATTAATTTTGCTGTTGTTGTTTTACCATTTGTACCAGTAACAGCAATTAAATTCATTTCTTTTAAAAATCCATTATAGTGTTCTTCTAGATATTGATCTAAATATGCCCTAGTATCTTTTACAATGACTGTTTCAACACTATAATTTCCTTCTTCTGCAATAATCTTTGTTGCCCCATTTTCAATAGCTTTAGGAATATAGCTGTGCCCATCACTACTAATTCCACGAAGAGCAACAAATGTATCTCCTGGTTTTATTTTTCTTGAATCACTTTGTATATTAATCATTCCAACACCTTCTAGACGTAATTTTACTATATATTGTCACTTTTTTCAATAATTTGCTTAAGACTTTACACTATTAGTTTTTAATTTGTAATTTAATTTTATACTAAAAAGAGCAATTATTTTTTAATTACTCTTTCAAAACGATTTTGGATTCTATCTTTTCCTAATAATTTCATAATTTCATATAAGTCTGGAGTCATTGTTTTGGTTGTCAAAGCTACTCTAAGTACAGTAGATACATCTGCTACATTTCCTTTAAATTGTTCAGGATGTTCTTTATATTCTTTCATATTAGAAGCATATCCAAGTTCATCACACATCAATTTAATTTGATTAAACCACTCTTCTTGATTATTTTCTTCTTGATAATATTTTTCAATATAGGTGTTTAATATAGTGGCGATTTCTTTTGAATCTTGAATTTTTGAAAATTCATAAACTAGATTTTCTTTATTAAATAATTCGTCATACATATACCAAATTTGTAATTTTACAGAAGAATAGTTTTCATAATCTTTTCTTGGTTTCTTTTGTTCTCGTTCAATATCAAAGATAGCAATAGAATAATCTTTATATTCTTGTAATAGCTGATAGAATTCTAAATCAAATTCTTTTGCCCAATTTAATACTCTATCATATACTTCACTAGCTTTTAGTTTACTAATAAAATTTTTCGAAATATTATTTAATTTTTCTATATCATAAAGGGCACCACCAGAAGAAGACATTTTTTTAGGACTAAATTCAAAGTCTAAATAGTTTTTATCTGGATTAGCTGTATGCCATTCTTCATAGTTAGAATTAATAATTGTCATTAATGACTCAATTACAGATTCAACTGGATATCCTTTTTCTTTATAGTATGACATAGAGGCTTCTGGATCTTTTCTTTTACTAATTTTACGAATTGTTTCTCCATCTTTCTTCAAGATTAAAGGAATATGAATATATTTTGGTGGTTTTTCATCAAAAGCTCTAAATAATTCAATATGGATAGGGACAGAAGGCAACCATTCTTCTCCTCTTACAACGTGAGTTGTATGCATTAACATATCATCTACAACATGAGCAAAATGATATGTTGGTAGTTTACTTTCTGATTTCATAATAATAATATCTTGATCATTTTGAGGTAATGAAATTCTACCTCTTACTAAGTCATCGAAAAAGAAATGTTCATCATGGGATCCTTCTGATTTAAAACGAATTACATAAGGGATTCCTTCTTTTACTTTTTGAATTTGTTCTTCTACTTTTAGTCTTCTACATGTAGCATATCTTCCATAATAACCTGTTCTTTGTTTTCCGGATTCTTGAACCTTTCTCAATTCTTCTAATTGATCAGTATCACAAAAACAAGGGTATGCTCTTCCTATTTCTATTAAGTGTTTAATGAAAGCATGATAAATCTCTTTTCTTTCACTTTGTACATAAGGTCCATATTCTCCTACAATTTTGTTTTCTAATTGAAATTCATCTGGAATCATATGATATTCTTCCAATGTGTTTAAGATTAATTCTACAGCTCCCTCTACTTTTCTTTTTTGATCAGTATCTTCATTTCTTAAATAAAACACACCATCAGAGGATTTAGCTACAACATAGTCCACTAAAGCTGAGCAAAAGTTACCAATATGCATAAATCCTGTTGGAGATGGAGCAAATCTTGTTACTTTAGCCCCTTCTTTTAAATTTCTCTCAGGATATAGTTTTTTATAATCTTCTACTGTTTTATCAATGTTAGGAAATATTAAATTTGCTAATTCTTTTTGTAAATCCATTCTAATCACCTGTAACGATTATATACTTTTTTTTTCTAATTGTCTAGGAATTCAAAAGTCTTAATTTTTTTAAATTCTATATTATTTCGATCTACTTGAAATTGTTGATTTCCTCTTTGGACAATCCTGTAATATCCATAATATCTTCTATTTTCATATTTTTATTTAACATTGATTTTGCTATTTCGATATTTCTTTGTTGAATCCCTTGTTCAATGCCTTCCTGTTTCGCACCTTTTAATCTGGTATTCAATATTTTTTGTTCTACTTTCTCGGCATCATATAATCCTATAATCTTCTCATCACTACTAA
>URDT01000030.1 GCA_900546745.1 uncultured Mycoplasmatota bacterium
GGTATGCTTATAGTGATGATGGAACAAACTATAATATGATATTAGATCATAATACAACAGCAAAAGTAACTTCATGGAATGCAAGTAAGACACAAATCACAACAGATACAACAAGTTGGGATAGTAGTCTAAAAGCTAGGTTAGTTACTGCTGAAGAGATTGCTAAGATAACAGGAAATACTAATTGGACAAGTGCAAGTGAATGGTTTTGTTTAGAAAAAACATCATCTACTGCAAATGGGTGTTACAATCCAACAAAAATAAGTAAATATTCGTGGATATATGATTATACAAATGAATGTGTAAATTATGGATGTAGTAAAGCAGATTCAAGTAATTCTGGTTATTGGACAAGCACAATTTATAACTCTAACGCTTCCTGGGGAATCAATAGTAATGGGGTTTTGTATTATAATGGAGCAGAAGAAATCGAACGTGGTGTTCGCCCAGTAATTACAATCTCAAAAGATATTATTCAATAAAATTAAAAAATTACTCAAAAAAAGACAAGAATTTACTTGTCTTTTTTTTATACTAACAATAGGTGATCGTATGAAAAAATTTAAAGCAAAAAAAAGAAACCGTTATTTTCGTTTAATTGTAGGCTTCATCATTACATTTTTTGTATTCTGTTTAACGATTAGTTTTCTATCTAAAATAAAATTAACGAGTTCTAATGAAGAATTTATTAATGCTATGTTAAATGATTCCAATCATCATGTATTATATGATCAACAAAAAAATAATTATTTTGGAAAATTTTTAAAATATCTATTAAACTTAGATTTAAAAAATCCACAGACTATTTTAAATTCTGTTTTTCAATATAAATCCAAAGAAGAGTCAAATGATGCCGATGAAGAAAAAGATGAACATTTAACAGATTATATTAGTGATCCAGATTCAATATCTGTCAGTGATCCAGTTGTTTATATTTATAATACCCATCAATTAGAAAGCTATAACTTAGAAAACTATGCTGAATATAACATCACTCCTAATGTTCAAATGGCAGCTTACTTATTAAAAGGTTTATTAAATAAGGCTTCTATTCCAACAATCGTAGAAACTGGTAATATCAATGATTTTTTATCTTTAAATGGTTGGAATTATGCTAGTAGTTATAAAGCAAGTCGATATTATTTAGAAGAAGCAATAAAACAAAATCCTAATCTAAAACTGATTATAGATCTTCATAGAGATTCTATTCCAAAAGATAAATCTACAATCACAATTGGAGATAAAAATTACGCTAAAATATTATTTGTAATTGGAACAGATTATGATAAATATGAAGAAAACCTTTCTTTAGCTACCACCTTAAATAATATTATTCAAGAAAAATATCCAAATCTTTCTAGAGGAATTATTACCAAAGGAGGTGCAGGTGTAAATGGTGTCTATAATCAAGATATAAATAATAAAATAGTATTGATAGAATGTGGTGGAAATGAAAATACCATCGATGAGGTAATGAACACAATGGTTGCCTTAAAAGAAACCATTCAAACTTATTTGGAGGAACACAATGGATGATAAAAAAAAGCAAAAAATATTTAATAAAGTGATGACTAGGATTTTTCTTGCATTATTGATTGGTTTTTCAGCCTTATATATATCAGAGGCAACTGGTTATTATGAATTTGAACAACATAAAAAAGTGACTCTAACCGAAGAAAAAATTGAACAATTTGAAAATGATGTAGCTAGCGGAAAAGATATCAATATAAAAGATTATTTAGATGAAAAAGAGATTAATTATCAAAATAATTTATCTAATGTGGGAAATCACTTGTCAGAACAAATAGAGAATATAATCTCTAATGGATTAGCGTCAACATTTAATTTCTTAGGCCAAATGTTTCAAGGAAAAAAATGAATTAAGTTGTATTTTTTTATCTAATGCGATATAATACCTTTCATATTTATTGCAAAGGAGAAATTCTATGATAAGAAATTCAAGAAAAATGAATGATTTTAAAATTTATTTGAAAGAAATATTGGAAAAAGAATACGAAACTTGTGATGTCTTTAATGCAAAAGTAGAAGCTGGTATGATAACAAGCGAGAAATTAAGACAATTTAGTAGAAAGATAAAAAATGAGACTTATTTTGATGATAAATTAACTTATGTAAACAAAGATGATATAATGAGTAACCCTTATCTTCATAATATTAAAATTCCGAATATTCAAGAAAATAATATATGTCTATCTAGAAAGCGATTTTTACCAGATAATATAGTAGCTGCTTATAATGAAAAAGTAAGAGATATTCAGACATTTGAACAAATTAATAGCTATTATATCTGTGATAGACCTTTACACTTGCCAGGAATTGTAGAAGCGGATAATATGGTTTGTTGGATGACTGTTGAACCATTTGAAATTAATAGCTTTGCTGATTTTATCAAAACAGCAAATGGAAATGTCTTATTATTAGGTTGTGGCTTAGGATACGCTTCCTATATGTTATCTTTAAAAGAAGATGTAAAAAAAATAGTAGTGGTAGATAACAATCCAGACGTGATTAAATTATTCAAAGAAAATATTTTATGTCAATTTGAGCAAAAAGATAAAATTCAAGTAGTTGAATCAGATGCTTTAGAATATATGAACCATACTGATTTGAATTCATTTGACTATGTTAATGTTGATATTTGGCGTGATACTAGAGATATGTTATTAACTTATTTGCCATGTTTAGAAATAGAAAAAATGTATCCAAATGTATCATTTTCATATTGGTTAGAATCAGAACTAAAACAAACCGTTCAAAAAGGTATTATGGCAGCTGCTTGTGACTTTAATATAGAATTTCATGGCTTAATTATAGAAAGAATAGGACAAGATATAATTGAAAAAACACCAATTCAAAGTAGAGATGATTTTATTCAATTGTTTCAATTAAACAATTTCCGAGATATTCTATATAATTGGTATATAGAAAACAAAGCAGAATTCGAAAACATGAAAAAAATAGAATTGGGAGAAATAGATGATTTAATGGGAAAAATAAAGACTCTCCAAAAAAGAAAATAAGTTTTAAATAAAAAATGAATATAAAAAATAGAGCTGAAATAGGAGATATAAAATCTTTCTATTTCTTTTTATTTTTGTTATAATGAGATAGGTGATGCTTATGAAACAAGCAAATATTAGAAATTTTTCCATTATCGCACATATCGATCATGGAAAAAGTACTTTGGCTGATCGAATTTTGGAAATTACTCATGCCATTACAGAAAGAGAAAAACAAAATCAATTATTAGATAATATGGATATTGAAAGAGAAAGAGGAATCACAATAAAATTAAATGCTGTTCATTTAACTTATCAATATCAAGGAGAAGAATATGATTTAAATTTAATCGATACACCAGGTCATGTCGATTTTTCCTATGAAGTATCGAGATCACTAGCTGCTTGTGAAGGAGCTATCTTAGTAGTAGATGCTGCTCAGGGGATTGAAGCTCAAACTTTAGCAAATCTTTATTTAGCTTTGGAAAATGATTTAACGATTATTCCTGTAATTAATAAAATTGACTTACCGAATGCAGATATTCCTAAAGTAAAACAAGAATTAATAGATAATTTGGGATTTAAAGAAGAAGAGATTATTTGTACTAGTGCGAAAAATGGAATTGGAATCAAAGAATTAGTAGAAACGATTATTGAAAAAGTTCCTTGTCCAAGTGGAGATTCTAAAAAGCCATTACAAGCTTTAATTTTTGATAGCTATTTTGATAAATATCTTGGAATAGTTACTTTTATTAGAGTAGTAAATGGAAGTGTTAAAATTGGCGATAAAATTAAAATGAAGGCTACAGGAGCTGCTTACGAAGTAACAGAACTAGGTACTCATACTCCAAAGATTCAACAAACAAAAGAATTAAAAACAGGTGAAGTAGGATATTTATGTGCTAGTATTAAAAGTTTAGAAGATGTAAAAGTTGGAGATACCATTGTTTTAAATGATCAAGATAGTGAATCATTACCAGGGTATAAGCCAATGAAACCTATGGTATTCTGTGGTATTTATCCAATTGAATCTTCTAAGTTTCCTGATTTAAGAGAAGCATTAGAAAAATTAAAATTAAATGATGCTTCCCTAGAATTTATTCCAGAAACCTCTAAAGCATTAGGTTTTGGATTTCGATGTGGTTTCTTAGGACTTTTACATATGGAAATTATCGAAGAGAGAATTGAAAGAGAATTTAATATAGAATTAATTGCAACTTCTCCTTCCGTTATTTATGATGTAGAATTAACAGATCATACCAATATATTGATTGATAGTCCTGTAAAAATGCCTGATAAAGTAAAAATTGCTGATATTAAAGAGCCTTATATTTTAACAAATATTTTTGTTCCAAGTGAGTATATAGGCCCAATTATGGAACTATGTCAAGATAAAAGAGGGACTTATGTTAGTATGGAATATTTAGATAAATCTAGAGTTAATATTCATTATGAAATTCCTTTATCAGAAATTGTATACGACTTTTTTGACAAATTAAAATCTTATACAAAAGGTTATGCCTCCTTTGATTATGAAATGATAGGATATAAAAGTAGCGACTTAGTAAAAATGGATATTTTATTAAATGGAGAAGTCGTAGATGCTTTAAGTGTAATAGTTCATAAAGATTTTGCTTATAAAAGAGGAAAAGCAATTGTTGATAATCTAAAAAAATTGATTCCTCGTCAACAATTTGAAGTTCCTATTCAAGCAGCAATTGGAGCTAAAGTAATTGCCAGAGAAACCATAAAAGCAGTTAGAAAAAACGTTTTAGCAAAATGTTATGGCGGAGATGTTACTCGTAAAAGAAAATTACTAGAAAAACAAAAAGAAGGTAAAAAAAGAATGAAAATGGTAGGAAGTGTAGAAATTCCTCAAGAGGCATTCTTATCGGTTTTATCAATGGAGGATAATAATGATTGATTATAAGAAAGTATTAGAAATTAATAAATATTTAATTGCAAATCACGCAACAATAGAAGAAATCTGTAAGGAATTTAACATTTCTAGAAGAACAGCTCAAGCATATTGCGGAAAGTATTTAGACCAGCCAGTATGTACAAGAATCTAATAATCCTGAAATTAAACAATTGCAAGAACAAGTAAAATTAATAAAGAAAAACAATGAAAGTGCAACACATTTTGAAAAAGTTGATATTTCTTTACAAGAAATAATCAATTATATAATTGATTTTAAAACTACTATAGAATATGCTTCTTTAAAATTTGGTGTATCAGTGTCTACTATAAAGAAATATATAGCTACTATCAAACAAGAAAATAGTGATTTATATCAAAAATATATTTTAAGTAAAGAAAATAGAACTCAAATTTCCAATAGTGTTGGTGGAAAAAATGGTAAAAGAGAATCTAAACATAGTGAATTTGAAGCCCTAGAAATTGCTGAAACAATGATATCTAATTCTTTAACTTTAGAAGAAGCTTCAAAATTATTTTGCATACCAACTTCTACAATTTATGAAATATTAAATAGAATTGATGATGATGATTTACAAAAAGAACTTTATCAATTGTATCAAAGTAATAAATCCAATATGCATAAAACAATTTGACAAAATAAAAAATAGTATTATAATAAGACCTCATTAAGGGGGATTATTATGAAATTAAGGAAAGAAAATAATAGAAAAGTGATTCAAAATCTATATCAATCTGGATATAATATCAAAGAAATTGCTCAGTTAACAAAAAATTCTATTTTTACTATTTTGAGATATTTAAAATTGAATAAATCGGTTAAAATATAAGGTGGAATATATGGAAGAAAAATCTATACAAAATAATAAAATTAAGATTGAAGATATCCTTAGAATAGAGCAAGAGTACATTCTTTATTTAGAAGATTATACAATTGAACAAATTTCACAATTGACTGGAAATAGTTGTGAGACAATTCAAAAAGATCTATTAATTACATTAAAAGAGTTAGATCAAAAGATTTTTAATCAATTAGACAAGAGTAAAATTAAAAAGAAGCGATAAAAAGCTTCTTTTTTAGATTATAAATAAATAATATCCCATATAACAAGTAAATAAAATTAAAGATAAGATTTGAAAAAACTTTTTGATAGATTCCTTTTTTATGATAATAGAAAGTAAATAAGTAATAACAGTAAGAACTAGAATAATACTAGTAATCATTGTTTTAAGATCTACATAATTAGTATAAGTATTGTAAAGAAAATAATCTATACTAATGACAATTAAAATTAAACTGAATACTGAAATAAAAAAATTTAAAATAGGATGATGTTCTAAAGAGATGACATTTTCAGTTGGAATAATAGGAATTCTTTTAGTAAAATCATCTATCTCTTTTTTAGGTTTTACTGGAACTGGTACATCAGGAATTTCTGAGACTTGATTGGAAGAAACTACTAATGTATTTTTTTCTTCTTTTACTTTTTCTAAATATTTTTGAAACTCACTATCTTCTTCTTTTTCCAATTTTTTCTTTCTTTTTTCTTCTTTTTTTTGCTCTTTCAAACGAGCTTTTTCTACTTTTCTTTCTAACTTTTTATCTTTTTTATTCATTTCTTCATCAAAGATATCAACAATATCGATATTCTTATTCATGTGTATCACCTTAATTTATTATAGCAAAAAGTATATAAAAAATAAATTATCTAATAGGATTTATTAGGTGAGAATATGAATTTAGAAAATAAATTAATTGCCCATCGGGGATATTATAATGCTATTATTCCTGAAAATAGCTTGGAATCTTTTAAAAAATGTATAGACCTTAAAATACCTATTGAATTAGACGTTCATTTGACAAAAGATCATCAAATTGTTGTTTTTCATGATTTCTACTTAAAAAGAATGACAGGAAAAGAAGAATGGATTGAAAACATGACCTTAGAAGAAATTCAAAAACTATATTTAAAGAATAGCAAGGCTACTATTCCAACGCTAAAGGAAGTGTTAAATCTTGTAAATTCAAAAATTAGTATAATCATAGAATTAAAAAATAATAAAATAGGGCCTTTAGAAAAAGCTTTGTTTCCATTATTAGATAATTATTCTAATTTTTATATTCAATCATTTAAAGCAAAATCTCTCCATTATATAAAAAAGAAAAGACCATCTTATCAAGTAGGATTAATTTTATTTACTTATCGTTTTTTATTGTATCGTAAATTTGACTTTATTAATTGTTCCACATTAGGAATTATAAATAACAAAATCCAAAAATTACGATCTAAAAAAAAGATTCTAATTTGGAATATTAAAAATCAAAAAGAATACGAAAAATTTAAAAAATATGGTGATTTCTATTTAGTTGATATCAAAAATTTTATATAATATTGAATATCTTATCATATAATTATGATATAATGATAATGATAGGAGGAGTCTTATGAGAATCGTTGTGAGTGCTGGAGGAACAGGAGGACATATATATCCTGCTTTAGCAATTATCCAAAAAATAAAAGAATATGAACCAAATAGTGAATTTTTGTATATTGGAACTCATAATCGTATGGAAAAAGATATTATTCCAAAATATGGAATCCCATTCGAAACAATTGAAATATATGGTATTAATCGAAAAAATATTTTAAAAAATGTCAAAACATTAAAATGTTTTATAGAGGCAAAAAAGAAATGCAAAAAATTATTAAAAGAATTTAAACCAGATGCCGTTATTGGAGTTGGAGGATATGTAACAGGTCCAGTTATTTCATCAGCTCATAAGTTGGGAATTAAAACATTTATTCATGAACAAAATAGTATTCCAGGAAAAGCAAATCTTTATTTAAGTAGATTTGTAGATAATATCTTTATTTCTTTTAAATCTAGTGGTAAATATTTTCCGGATTATAAAACAATTTATACAGGAAATCCTTGTAGTGAAAAAGCACTAGAATGTAAAGCAATTGATAAACGTGAATTAAAATTAAATCCTAATAAAAAATTAGTTTTGTTTGTAATGGGTTCTTTAGGCTCTTCTAAAGTAAATGATATTTTATATAAAACTATGAATTTATTAGAAAAAAAGAACTATGAAATTCTTTTTGTAACAGGAAAAGATTCCTACGAAGAAATGTCTAAAAAATTATATCCTAGCAATGTAAAAGTAGTACCTTACGTAGAAGAAATGACTAGAGTAATGAAAGTGACAGATTTAATTGTATCTCGTGCTGGAGCATCAACTTTAAGTGAAATTATCGCCTTACAAATTCCATCTATTTTAATTCCAAGTCCTTACGTACCAAATAATCATCAATATATGAATGCTTTGGATTTAACCAATAAAGATGCCGCACTAATGTTAGAAGAGAAAAACTTAAAGAGTGAAACTTTAGTGACGATGATGGATCAAATTTTAGAGGATCCTACTAAAGTGAAAAATATGAAAGAACAATTAAAAGAATTACAGGTAAAAGATAGTGCTACTAAAATATATGAATCCATAAAGGAAAAGTGTGAATTATGATAGAAGAATTAGAAAAATTAAAAGTTGGAAAAATACTAAAAGAAGTAGACTTAAAAAAATATACTTCTTACCATTTAGAAGAACAAGCTAAAGTACTTGTGATTCCTGATAATTTAGAAAAATTAATAAAATTATTACAATGGATCTCCCAGAAAAAATATCGCTATAAAATAATTGGTGGAGGATCTAACTTAATATTTAATGGTTATTACGATGGAATATTAATTAAATTAAATAACCTTGATTCCTTTCAGATAGAGAATACAAAAATAACTGTTGAAGCTGGTTGTTCTCTTATGAAATTGGCGTTAAAAGTTTCTAAATTGGGACTTACTGGTATGGAATTTGCTACAGGAATTCCTGGAACAGTAGGAGGAGCCATTATAAATAATGCTGGAGCTTATAAAAGTGATATGGGATATATTGTAAAACAGGTTACAGTAATTACTCCTGATTTAAAAATCAAAGAACTT
Source organism: uncultured Mycoplasmatota bacterium (assembly GCA_900546745.1). GTDB lineage: Bacteria > Bacillota_I > Bacilli_A > RF39 > UBA660 > CAJOJO01. Next base: position 8,959 of record URDT01000030.1, read on the forward strand.
TCTAATTCAGAAATGGAATTTCATTATAGAACATCTTATTTGAAAAAAAATTCTGGTTATATTGTATTAAAAGCTGTGATTGAATTAAAAAAAGGCAATAAAAATGAAATAATGGATATTATATCCGATAGAAAAAAAAGAAGATTAGAATCCCAACCTTTAGAATATCCAAGCGCAGGTAGTGTATTTAGAAACCCAACAAATTTATTTGCAGGAAAACTAATTGAAGATATTGGCTATAAAGGACATCAAATAGGGGATGCTTGTGTTAGTTTAAAACATGCAAATTTTATTATCAATAAAGGACATGCTACTGGAAAGGATATCATCTCTTTAATTGATGAAATCAAAGATAAAGTAGAAAAAAAATACGGAATTGAACTCGTATTAGAACAAGAAATAGTAAAGTAGAGTGATTATTATGAAAAAACGGAAAAAGAAAAAATTAAAAATTCATTATGGAAGAATCTTTTTAGCGTTATTAATTTTAGGATTTTTTCTATATATGATTATTTCCTTTATCCGTTTTCCAATTCGTAATATCTATATTTATCATAATACCATTTTAAGTGATCAAGAAATTATTGATTTAGCAGGGCTTCAAAATTATCCTTCTATATTTAGTATGACATCAAGAGAGATAGAAAAAAAAATAGAAAAAAATATTTACATTAAACATGCTACAATAAAAAAGAAAAAATTAAAAGAAATTCATATTGAAATCGAAGAAAACTATGTTCTTTTCTATGATAGTACAAAAAACGTTTCCGTTTTAAAAGATGGAAGTCAAAGTAAAGAAATTTCAGATGGACCTTACTTAGTAAACTATATTACAGATACACTATACGATGAATTTATATCCAAAATGCAATTAATTGATCGAACTATTATCAATCGAGTTTCAGAAATTAAATATGATCCTAATAGTGTAGATGAAGAAAGATTTTTATTTACAATGAATGATGGTAATTATGTTTATTTAACCTTAACAAGCTTTAAAAAAATTAATAATTATGTAGATATATTGAAAAATTTTGAAAATCAAAAAGGCATTTTATATTTAGATTCTGGAGAGTATTTTCAAGTACTTGAGTAAAGAAGGTGAGTAATGAAACAAGCAGTTGTAATTATTAACCCTCATAGTGGTCGTAGAAAAAAGAGAATTGATCTTGTTTCCATAAAAAAAATATTTCTAAAAAATAACTATGAAGTGAGAATATTTTTTACATGTCATAAAGGTCATGCCAAAGAAATTGTTGAACAATTATCTTTTGTTGATTTAGTCGTTTCTGTTGGTGGAGATGGGACATTTAATGAAATTATGACTGGTAATTTTAATAGAAATCAACCTTTATTATTGTCTCATATTCCAACAGGCACCGCTAATGATATTGGAGCTATGTATGGATATGGAAATAATTTGGTGAATAATATAAAAAAATTATTAAAAGGAAAAGTCAAAAATATAGATGTTTGTACTATTAATAATCAGCCATTTACTTATGTTGCTGCTTTTGGTAAATTTACTAATGTTTCTTATGAAACACCTAGATGGTTAAAAAAAAGATTTGGGTATTTTGCTTATTTACTTGGTGGTTTAAAAGAATTAAAAGGAAAGACTAATTTATATTCTTTAAAATATGAAATTAATGGTAAAGTACAAGAAGGAAAATATTCGTTTATATTAATATCAAATGCCAATAGAATAGCGGGAATTAATAACTTTTATCATGATATTAAATTAGATGATGATCAATTTGAAGTTCTATTTTGTAGTATGAAAGAGTATCATCAAGTAGCTAAAAGTCTTATTCATTTAGCAAAAAAAGATATTTCTGATATACCAGGATTTGAATTTTATAGGACAAATCATTTAAAAATTTCCTTTGAAAAAGAAATTGATAAAGGATTCAGTATTGATGGAGAAGAATTTCAAGATAAAAATAAGAATTTTGATATTCAATTAATAAGAAATGTAAAAATTATGGTACCATGTAAAAATATAAATAAATTGTTTTTAGATAAGGAGTAATGATATGGACTTAAAAGATATGCTGTTATTCTTCTTTGTTTATTCTGTAATTGGATGGATCCTAGAAGTAATTAATTGTTATGGCTGGTATGGCAAAATTGTCAATCGTGGCTTTTTAATTGGCCCATACTGTCCTATATATGGATGTGGAGCTGTATTAATGACTTTGTTAATTCCTAGTAGTAATGATTTAATATCTGTCTTTTTGAAAGCTTTAGCAATTTGTACAATACTAGAATATATTACTAGTTATTTGATGGAAAAATTGTTTAAAACTAGATGGTGGGATTACACCAGTAAAAAATTTAATTTAGATGGCCGTGTTTGCTTAGAAACAGCTATTTTATTTGGAATTGGTGGTTCTGTTATTATTAAGGTTTCCAATCCTATTATCACAAATATAATGAATTCCATTCCAGAAGTAATTTTAAATATTTTATTAGTGATTATGATAATTATTTTTGTAACAGATATTATCATTTCATATAATATTATTAGTCATTTTAGAAAAGCTTCTAAAAATATTAGAAAAGATAGCACTGAAGAAGTTACTAAAATGGTAAGACAAATGTTAAAAGAAAATTCCATTTTAGATAAACGTTTAGTTAATTCTTTCCCAGACTTTAAAGTTGTAATAAAAAAATATGATAAAAAATTAGATAAACAAATAAAAAAACAAAAAGAAAGAATTAATAAATCAAAAGAAAAACTAGAAAAGCAAAAAGATAAATTAAAGAAATTACAGAAAAAATAATTTCTTTTTTCTTTTGAAAGAATATGTTACAATAATGAAGTTGAGGTGATATTATGTTAAAAGCCGTAAATATAGAATTAAGATATGGCACAAGAGTTTTATTTAAGGATGTTAATTTAGAGTTTAATGGTAATAATTGCTACGGAATTATAGGCGCTAACGGAGCAGGAAAATCCACCTTTTTAAAAATTTTAAGTGGTGAAATAGATTCTACAAAAGGAGAAGTAGTAATTGGAAAAGGCGAGAGAATTTCTGTTTTATGTCAAAATCATAATGCTTTTGATGAATTTAGTGTCATGGAAACTGTTTTGCAAGGAGACCAAACACTATATCAAATTATGAAAGAAAAAGAGGCAATTTATTCAAAGCCAGATTTTTCCATAGAAGATGGAATTCGTGCTGGTGAATTAGAAGCTTTATTTGAAGAAAAAAATGGATGGCAAGCAGAAAGCGATGCTGCTATATTGTTATCTGGATTAGGACTTGATAATACATATCACAACTTATTAATGAAAGATTTAAAAGACAAAGAAAAAGTAAAAATATTATTAGCTCGTGCCTTATTTGGAAATCCCGATATTTTAATATTAGATGAACCTACGAATGGTTTAGATACAGCTAGTATTCATTGGTTAGAGGAATTTTTAATAGAATTTAAAAATACCATTTTGGTCGTTTCTCATGATCGTCATTTTCTAAACCAAGTATGTACACATATGGTTGATATTGATTATGAAAAGATTACTATGTTTGCTGGCAATTATGATTTTTGGGTAAAATCAAGTGAATTGATTAAAAAACAGATGACAGAATCTAATAAAAGAAAAGAAGAAAAAATAAAAGAATTGGAAGATTTTATTCGAAGATTTAGTGCGAATGCTTCCAAGTCAAAACAAGCAACATCTAGAAAGAAATCATTAGAAAAAATAGTCTTAGATGAAATAAAACCATCTAGTCGTAAATATCCTTTTATCCAATTTGAAGTAGAAAAAGCAATTAGTAAGGAAGCCTTAAAATTAGAAAAAATTTGTTATAAAGATTTATTAAAAAATGTTAATATAACAATTCGTCCAGATGATAAGATTGCTCTATTAGGTGAGAACGAGCTTGCCAAAACAGCTTTACTTAGGATTATGGCTGGTGAGTTACAACCAGATTCTGGAACTATTCAATATGGAAGTAATGTAAAGATTTCTTATTTTGCTAAAAATCATGATGAATACTTTAAAAATGATTTAGATTTAACAGAGTGGTTAAAAAGTTATTCTGAAAACAAAGAAGAAAGTTTTGTCAGAGGTTTTTTAGGAAGAATGCTTTTTTCTAAAGAAGAAGCATTGAAGAAGGTAAATGTTCTATCTGGTGGTGAAAAAGTTAGAGTAATGTTTTCTAAAATGATGTTAGAAAAAGGAAATGTCTTACTTTTAGATGAACCGACTAATCATTTAGATATTGAATCTATTACATCTTTAAATACAGCTTTGACAAATTATAAGAGTTGTTTAGTAATTTCTACATTTGATCAAGAAATCATTGAAACAGTATGTAATCGTTTAATTTATATTAATTCAGATGGAACAATAAAAGATAAACAAATGTCACTAGAAGACTTTTATGAGAAATTTAAAGATGATTTGAAATAATTCCAAAAAGTTATGAAAGTAGAGTAGGCTCTACTTTTTTTCTATGTTATAATGGGTAATGTAAGAGGGGAATAAAATGATTAATACAAAATTAACGAGAAAAGCAATGCGAATTGCCTATGATGCTCATAAAGATCAATTGGATAAGTCTTCTGTTCCTTATATTTATCATCCTATTCATGTCGCAGAACAAATGGATACAGAATTAGAATGTATTGTAGCCTTATTACATGATGTTGTAGAAGATACAAAAGTTACGTTTGATGATTTAAAAAAAGACTTTTCTGATGAAGTTATTGAATTGTTAAAATTACTTACTCATGATAAAAAAATAGAGTATATGGACTATATTAAAAAAATTAAAAATAATGAAATTGCTAGAAAAATTAAAATAGCAGATATTAAACATAATTCTGATGAAACAAGATTAGATATGGTAACAAAGAAAGATATTGAAAGAAGAAAAAAATATAAAGAGGCTTTGGAATATTTAGAAACAATATAAGTGGATATTGTATATATAAATTAATATTATAAATCAAAAACTATAATTTAGGTGTGATACATTTTATATTTGATGTAATAAAGGAGGAGATTTTATGAAGGTAGTATTAAATGATGGTAATATTCATTTAATAGATAAAAACAGAGCTTTATCAATAATATTTGCTGGTACTGGTGATTTACATTGGATTATTAGAAATAATAATTGTAATGAAGATAAAGAGTATTCCTATGATTACTTTGAAATTACTAAAGAAAATTATCAAATATATTCAATATTTGAAAAATTATTGTATGATATAAAGAATATTAATATTTTTGAAAAAGAAGTAGAAACTCCATCCCATATAAAAATGGAAGAAGAAAAAAATTATAAAAAGTATAACATGTCGCATTATAATGATTTATATAACGATGAAACCGAAACTGTCACTTGGGTATCAGATGAAACCGGTTTTGAAGTAGCTAACATTGTTTCTATAAAAAAGTTTGATGATAAATTCTTGATTGAATTTAAATCACAACCATATATCGAAGGATATGAAAGAGAATCTAACATTTTAGGAATGATGGGAATCAGATTTCGTAATTCAGGAAGTAGATATGCTCCATTTAATATTATTTTTATGAGAATGTTTAGAGAATTACAGCAAATTGATGATATAAATGATTATGGACATCAAATACATATTGAAGAGTATTTATATCAAAAAAATAAAATTAAAAAATATAATTCAACTTTGGATTGATTGACGAGAGAAATAATTTTAAATCACATTTTATAGAAAAAAGTGAAATTATAAAAATGAAATAACTACAGAAGTTAATACCGATTTGGAAGACTTAATTATAGAAAATATATAGTAAAGAAGGCAAATAATATGAACGAAAATAAAACTAATATCAACTGGTAAAGAACGACTTATATAAACTCTCTTTAAAACCCTTATTTTATAAGACTTTTAATTAAATTTCTTTTTACAATTTTTAATAAAAAATTAACAAAAATTATAAGAAAAATTGGGTAAGAACTATTTAAAGAAACTTTTTTATAAGAAGGTGAAT
>URDT01000031.1 GCA_900546745.1 uncultured Mycoplasmatota bacterium
ATGCAAATGCAATACTAATGGTAATTAAAGAAATCTCAAAAGCAATTGCAGATATGTTTGGTATCGAATTAAAAGATTACAATTCCGGTATAGCAAGCCAAGAGGGTATTTATGATGGAATTGCAGATAGTGCAGATGATGCAAGTAGTGCAGTGAAAGAATTGAAAAGACAAACTTTAGGCTTTGATGAAATCCATAATATTAATGAAAATAAAGATAGCGGTAGTAATTCAAGTGGAACATCAGGTGGGATAGACCAACGATTGTTAGATGCTATACAAGGATATGACAATGGTATGGAAAAAGTAAAAATGAAAGCCACAGAAATTAGAGATAAATGGATGGAAATCTTAGGTTTTACTAAACATACAAATTCAGAAACTGGGGAAATATACTTTACTTTGGATAATACAGATAGTACTTTATACAAAGTGATAAAATCATTAAAAGATATAGTCAAATATGGGAAGAAAGCTATTTCTGGAGTATTTAATGTCATTAAAAATGATTTTGATAATGGAATTTTTGGAAATGCAATAGTTTTTGTTTTTGATAGCATTAAAAACGCCGTAAAATTTATATCAGAACATGAATCCATTCAATGGTTAATGGCAAAAACATTAGAAACTGTTATAGGAATAAAAGTTGCTCTCGGAATTATAAAAGGCTTTGGAATAATTACTGGAATAAATTCACTATCAAAAAGTCTAGGAATATTAAATGGAACAACATCAACTATTATCGGTACAAAAGGTGCTTTTGGTGCTGGAGCTTCTGGGCTACTTGGTATTTATGGAATTCTTTTGTTAGTTGCAACGACATGGACAATATCTTTAATTTGTGAAGGAGCAGACGCAATAAATGAAAGCATACAAGCAACAAGTAATAATTTAAGCGATATGTCCAATAATTCAGCAGAAGCTATTAGAAAACTAGTTGAATTGGCAAAAAATGGGGATACATCCTCCGAATCGTTTAATAGATTAAGCAATTATTTATTAAATAATATCGAAAGAAACAAACAATTATCTCAATCAATTTCTGCCACAAAAGAACAGCAAGAGGATTATAATAATATAAATTATAATACATTAAATGCTATGCAACAATTATATCAAAAAGGATACATAACAAAAGATATGTTTGTCAAATTTGCCGACGCTGTTAATGGTACAAACGGAAAAATGAGTAATCTTAATCCTACATTGCAAGATGGTACTCAGAAATTTTACAATTTAAAAGATAGTATTCAAACAACAAAAAATGGAATAGATAATTTAACAAACAGTATAACTGGCTCCGCTATTGGAGGTTTGGCAGGAAATTTAACAAGTGCCGGCAATTCTGCAAAAAACAGTGAATCAAAAATAAGAGAATTACAAGATACAATTAATAGGACGACAGGTAAACAAATCACACTTGATATAGATGCAAATACTACGAAACTAAAGAACAAATTAACAAATACGATAAATTCAGCTTTTGGTTTAGCAGGATTCGGGATCGTTGGAGGTGGATCTAGAGCAAATGGTGGAGTGTATTCCAGTGGATCATGGAAGAATATTCAACAATATGCAAATGGTGGTTCACCATCACATGGAACAATGTTTGTTGCTGGAGAAGCTGGAGCAGAAATTGTTGGTCATATTAATGGCAAGACAGAAGTACTAAATCAATCACAAATAGCAAGTTCAATATTTAATGCTGTATACAGCGCTATGAGTCATTTTAATGGTGGTGGTGTGGCAGAAATAAATGTTCATGCTGATAAAAGTGTAATTGTAGAAACTGCAATAAATGGAATAAATCAGCAATACAATCAAACTGGTGTTTGCCCAATCAAAATATAAAAAAACTACTCATTCGAGTATAATATTTGACATTTAAAATCCAATTTTTCATATTCATTTTTAGTTTTATTTATGTTTTGTTTTTCAATAGGATTTTCATTACAATTGTAATCAACAATTATAGAATTATCTTTTAATTCTATATGATTGTCATTTAATATTTTTTCTAATTCATATTGTTTAGTTGCATCTTCTATAGTTTGGTATACAGTAGTTTTTTGATTACATATTTTAGAAGTCAAATCGTCATCATCGAAGTACATAAAATACTCTTCTTTGCTGTATTGAATGTTTAGTTCTTTATTACTTGATTCGCTTATACAATATATCATTTTTTCTTTTTTTGAATTTTCACACCCACATAACATCAAACAACATACAACAATAAATAATATTTTTTTCATAAGATCCTCCTATATAAAGTATAACATGTGTAGTGCTTTCTTTCAAAGGGAAAATTGAAAGATGGTGAAACTATGATAAAAGAGTTTACAGCAAACGGCTATAAATATGTACTAGCAGGTCCGGTATTAGTAGCATCCAAAGTCAAATTAAATGGTGTAGATATTTCTAAATATTTATCAAACCAAACAAAAATATCTTGGTATGATGTATCAAAAAATAGCGGTCGTGATGTTACTAATGCAGATGGTACTATGGTACTTAATGTAATAAATACTAAATGGAGAATAGATTTAGTTTCGAGACCACTTACAGATGATGAAGTTGTAGATTTTTACGCAGAAATAATTAAAAGACCTGCTCCAATAAGTGTAGATTTCCTAAACCCATTTACTAAACAATGGCAAAATATAACTTGTTATCGTGGAGATAGAACTGCACAATCCATGCTTCCGTATATAACACCAGATGGAATTGTAGAATTATATAATCCTGCCTCACAAGCAGTGATTGAGTTGTAGGTGAACTATGGCAAGTACAAATTTTATAAATGAATGCAAAAATAGAGCAAATGCCAATCGTTTAGGTCAAATAGTAGTAGACGGTATAGATACACCAATATCACAATCAAATAATTTACAAAGTTTTGAAATAGATAGTGGTTGTTATGTAGATGGCAATATTATTGGTTCTGTATATGCCAAATGTTTGAAGGCAAGTTTTATAGCAGATCAAAATAATTTAGTAGATAAATCTATACAAGCCCAAATTGGCGTTAAATATGCTGATTTAAACAACGAATATATAAATATGGGTAAATATACTGTTGAACGTCCAAACAACGAAATAACGGCACAATATAGTCAAATAACAGCGTATGACAGCCTTTACACTAACTTGGATAGTAAATATGTATGTAATATTGATTATTCTAAAGAAAATATAACATTAAAGGATTTGTATGCAGATGTGTGTACTAATTTGGTATTAACACCAAAATCGTTAGAATTTATCAATAGTACAATTCCTATTTCAGATAATCCATTTACAAATGGAGAAACAAATAGAACAGTATTACAAACAATTGCCAAAATATCTTGCTCATTTATTGATATAGATAACGATACAAATGAAATTGATTTATGCTGGATAAGTCAAAATGAAGAACCTGATTATATTTTCTATAAAAATGATTATATCAGTGTTGAAGGTGGACAGATTGTATGTGGACCAATAAACTGTCTAATTATAAAAAATAGTCAAATAGATGATGAAAATGTGACTATTAAAGATACTGAAAGTATTGAATTAAATGGAGAATATTCCGTAACTATCAGTGAAGATTATATTTTATATGACACTGAATTAAGACAGCGAGCAATTAATGGAATATGGAATCGCATTAAAGGTATGAAATATGTTGATTGTAAATTAACTACATATTACGGAAAACCTTTTTTAAAACTTGGGGATAGAATCAGAATTTATATAAATGACACAAAATACTTTGATACTTATGTGTTAAAACATAATTTTACTTATGATGGATCTTTTACAAGTATTATTGAAAGTCCTGCTTTAACAGAACAAGAGATTAAAACAAAACAAGATATTTCTTTAGGGCAAGCTTTAGCAAATACTCAAGTTGAAGTTAATAAACAAAAAAAGACTATCACATCATTAGTTGAAGAAACAAAAGATAATACAAATAAAATTACTCAAACGATTACAAATATTAATAATATTCAAAATCTATTTCAAATAACTGGTGGTAATAATTTAATTAAAAATAGCGTTGGTTTATTTAAAAATGAAAATTGGATAGAAAGCGAAGAAGGAACTTTCGAATATGGCGAAGATAGGGAATTGATAGGTGTTACAACTTCTATATCAAAGATTACTGTTTCAAATGGCACTTTAACAACTTCCAATGAAAATATAGTTAATTTAACACTTAACGAGATAAAAACTTTGTCATTTAAAATAAAACAAGATAGCGATACAACAACAACTATAACCTTATGGGGATTAAATAAAGAACAACCTCTATATATAAAAACATTTACAGATCAAATATCTTATTGGACAGAAATATATGATGAACAACTTAATCAATTTTATGCTGATTCTTCAAATTTATATTTAGAAATTAAGTCGGAATCGCAATACGGTGGAAAATTTTACATAAGTGATTTGATTTTAAATAATGGTGACAAAACTGAATGGTCGCTTGCTAGTGGCGAAGTCAATGGAACAATTGTCAAATTATCACAGTTAGGAATAAGTGTTTATGCTATCGAAGGAAATTATGTAACTATGATGACTACAGAAGGATTACAAATTAGATCATTAGTTGGTACATCTGTTGGGAACATTATTACACAATTTATTCAAAATGGTTTATTAACCATTGACATTGAACAAACAGGAAAACATATACAGAAAAATTTAGTACATGATGTCATTAATTCAAATGGTCACGAGGTATATGTTGAGTACATAAAGGGGTGATTAGATGGCAATGTTAACAACTGACTATCAAAAAATTGGTAGTATTGCACAATTCAGTATCAACGGTGCAACATACTATACCAATCTATATGCTAAATATAGTAGGACAAGTTCGCAACAATCAAATAATAAATCCACTATTCATATAAAAGTTACTGAATCTTGTAGTCAAAGCAGTAGTGCTTATTCTGTTTATGGTACATTTGTTGGTACTTTGACTGGATTAATGGGTAATAGTTATAGCACTAAAACAACAGTTCGCGGAGGAACAGAACCTACTTTATTTGAACATAGTGTTGAAGTGACTCATGCTACTGATGGTAGCTTAAGTAGTGCAATAGGATTAACCAATGTTGATGGTCCTTATGGAAACCCACAAACTTTAAATCAAATAAGTATATCAGTACCACAAATTCCAAGATATGCTAATATAACGAGTTTTAGTGTATCTAAGCTAAGCGAAACGTCTGTAAAATATAATTATAGTGCAGATGCAACACTTAATTATGCTTGGTATTCAACAGATGCTGGTTCAACATGGTATGATTTACCAGTTAATAATATAATCACGGGATTAAATGCTAATACCACTTATAATTTCAAATTAAGGGTAAGAAGAGAAGATAGTCAATTAACAACAGATAGTAGTATAGTACAGCAGACCACTTATGATTATCCACACATTACAGCAGTAAATACTAGCAATTTAACAATAGGAAATAGTCAAAAATTAACTTTGTATAATCCACTTTCGAGAACTGTAACGGTAAAAATGAATAAGGATTCTGCAAGTGGAACCCAATTATATTCTGGAACTACAAATGGAACGAGCATTACATTTACACCAACAGCTAACACATTATATGCCAGCATACCAAGTTCAAAAAATGCTAAATGTGTATATTCAGCTATCTATTCAACTTCTGCGAAAACAACAAGTCAATATACATATTCGATAAATGAAACTAATTGTAAACCAACATTTAGTAATTTCACTTATGAAGATATAAATTCTAATACAGTTGGAATGACAGATAACAACCAGCTATTAGTTGATAATTATTCAACATGTAAGATAATGATTTCAACTTCTAATAAAGCGATTGCAAAAAATAGTGCTTTTATTAGTAAGTATATTATTTCTTGGGGAAATTCGAGTTTGGATTTGTCTTATTCATCAACAAATGATGTAAATGGTTCCGTAACTGGATCTGGAAACATAGTTAAAGTCACTGCTGTTGACAGTCGTGGATTGTCTACTACAATTACAAAAAATATAAATAATATTATTTATTCTAAGCCAATTATAGAAGGAATTTCTACTCAACGATCAGATGGTGTGAATGAAGAAACACATTTAATTTTAAAAGTGTCGATATGGAATGGAAAATGGGATAATTCTTCAAGAAATAATTCTATAACTTTTATAGGATATAAAGTTAAATCAAGTTCAGGAACTTATAGTGATGTTTACGATATAACTAGTTCATTTTTATCAAAGGCAAAAATATATGAATCAGGGCAAACTAAAAATTATTCTTTAGATTATTCTGATAATTTGCAAATTCACTCTAATGGTTCGAGTGGTGGCTTTCCTACTGGAACAGAATTTGATATTCAATTATTAATTAGAGATGGTTATGACCAATATTATGTTTATACACTAATTGGTTCCACTTTTGTTTCAGATGGGCAAGTTGGCTTATCAAGATTTAAAGATAGTGATGGCAATTATCATTATGGAATTAATTGTATGCCAAATAGTGATTACATTCTGACAATTGATGGGGTGGGAATACCTCTTTATGAAATTGTTGATAATTGGTAAAAAAACAAGGAGATGGCAAAATGAGTAAAAGTATTAAATTAAAAAACAATATTTATTGGGATTCTAAAAGTATTGTTCATAATAAAAAAAAATTATCAGACATTATATATCCGGTCGGAAGTATTTACTTGTCAGTAAATTCAATAAATCCATCGACTATCTTTGGTGGCACTTGGGAACAAGTGAAGGATAGATTTTTACTTGGTTGTGGTGATACATATTCAAACGGAAAAACTGGTGGAGCAAGTACGATTAACTTATCGCACGTACATACTACTGGAAATCACACATTGACGTTGAATGAATTGCCTAAATTTGAAGGAGTAAGTTATATTGGTACAACAGAAAATACTTGGGGATTGTCAATTAATAGAACCAATTATAAATCTTCTGTTTTAGGTGGAGGTCTATCTCACAATCACGGAAATACAGGTTATTCTTTAAACAATTCTCAGTCTATTATGCCACCATATCTGGCAGTATATATATGGAAAAGAACGAAATAGGAAAGGAAGTACAATTATGGCTTTAAAAAAAGAAATTATTCAAAAAAATGGTATTGTACTTAGTTATCATCGAATTGCTAGTATAACAAATAAAACAAATAAAGAATCGGTTATAGAAATTATTTCATATATTAATCAAAAGGCAAGAAATGATGAATTGAATTATGAAAGAGTAAAAGAAAAAAATCAAGACTGCGATATTAATACAGAAAATGAAATAACCGAGGAAGAAAGAAAAATTTTAGATAATGAATTCGAAACTTATACTAATACAAAATTTGTAAATCTAAAGTACAATAGTAATTTAAATACTTATAAAGCATACGACTATTTAAAAACATTAGATGAATTTAAAGATTCGGAGGATGTATGAGATGGAACAATTTATTAATTTAATACCACAATTAGCAACTTTAATAACTTCATGTAGTGTTATATTAGTTGCTGTAAAAAAGTGGCTTGTAGAACCAACAAATAAGCGAATAGAATCTTTTGAATTATCTAGTGTAAAAATAGATTTAGTGAATTTTATAAATGATGTAGAAAATAATGTTCCTAAATCACAAATACAAAAATTAAATGCTCATGAACTATATGATAGATATGTCAAATTAGGTGGCAATAGTTATGTACATGAGCATTGGGAAAAATTATTGAAAGAAGGTAAAATTTGATGAAAAAAGCATGGAATGATGTAAAAAGCTTTGTGACAGTATTAATGACAATTGCAATGGTAATATTGTTATTTTTACCATACGAAGTAAATAAAGAAACTTTAATGATATTTAGTTCAAGCTATGGAGCAGTAATAACATATTTTTTTACAAAGAAAAGTGATAATAAGGAGAGTGAATAGTATGAAAAAATCTTTGTATCAATTTATCGAAGAAACAAAAGGAAAAAAAATTGATGTACCGTGGAAAAGTAAGAATGATTTGAAAGGAGAATGTGTTAGTTTAATTCAGCAATATGCAAGTCAATGTTTGAATCAACCAGCTAAGCCTAGAGGACATGCTGTTGATTGGATTAAGTCTTATGTTAATGAGGGACTTGGACATACTGTATCAGACCAAAAAACGGGTGATATTATAGTGTTTCCAAAAGAAGCACAAGGTAAAGGACACATTGCTATATATGTAGATGGTAAATTATATGATCAAAATAATTTAAGACATGACAATGGATGTGCAGGATATGGAGATATATTTAGTTGGGATTTTGTTACATTAAGGCCTAATACGGATGTAATAGTTAGTGATCCTAAACAAACAAATACAACAGAATGTGATCAAATTTTAAGGGTTGGTTCTGTTGTTAAAATTGATAAAATATTAACTGTTACACAAGTAGATGAAAAAAACAATTTAATTGCTATTAAAGAATTAACTGGACCAGCCTCTGCAAGTTATCATTGGTTTGATCCTACAAATTTCGAAGTAGTTGAAGGTAATGTAGCACAACAAATTTGTTCAGTTGGATGTAAGGTTAAATTAAAAGGAGAATATACTGTCCAAGAATTAACAAAGACAACAGATTGGGCTTGTAAATTACAAATAGGAAACAGAACTAATTGGGTTTGGACAAGCCCTTGCTATGAAATTAAAGATTAATACGATAAAATCTAGTCATATTGACTAGGTCTTTTTTTGATACAAAAACTTATTAAGTTATTTTTTTCGACAAATATCTACAATAGTCAGTGTTAGTATATGTCCTCACAAGGGGGATTTAAGAATGAAAAGAAAAAAATTAATCGTAGAATTTGTAATTATAACTATATTGTATTTAATTGTAAAATTTATTTAATTTTGGTCTTGTTTTTGGTCTTGTTTTTGTCAAATATTGTGATGTTTTTGATGTCTTTTATATACCAAATCAATGGCAAAAGGTTGACAAAATGTGTTGATTTATAAGGAAAAATTCAATATTTATTGTAATATAAGGGTAAATATAAATTGTATGTGATTAGTTCCTCCTCAGCTCCACCAGATAGATTGATACTCAGGAGCACCCTGAGTTTAGATAATATATTACTAACTAGAGATAGTTAGTTTTTTTATAAGAAATTAGTAAAATTATGATATAATAATGATAATTTATTAATGGGGTGTAATTAATGGAAAAGTTAAAAGAAAAAAATGTCAAAGATAAACGAAATAATAGTTATAATTGTGAAAAAGAATTATTTTTAGATAAAAAATTAGAAGACTTTTTTCCAAAAGATGGTCGCTGGTGTAATAATTGTTTTTATCAATCAAAATTAGTAGAAAAAAGAAACTTTCCTTGCCATATAAGAGATGATAATTGGTTAGCTGATTTGATATTAAAACAGTATAATATAGATTTTTTAGAAAAAGATACCATTTTAAATTATATAGTTACATCTGAAAAATTTAATAAATTGAGACATGAATACGAGCAAAAAATAGTTAGTTGGCAAATAGATTGGATGCGTAATGGTGGAGAAAATTGGATAATTGATGAAGAATTGGGTGGAAATTTATATTTGTTTGGAACCAAATGTGATTATGCTTTCAGAAAAGGTATAGTAGATACCTTACTAGCTATTGGAATGAGTATAGATGCCATAGAAGAAGGTATTGAGAAAAATGCAGATAAATGGAGAGAGAATCTCATGAGAATTGCTTTCTATAATTTGTATTCAGTTTCAAAATTTAATACAAATCAAACATTACCACAACCTAGCCAAGAACATTATGAAAAGTGGTTGAAATTAAGATTATATGAATACTATATAGAACATAAAAATTCTGTAGACAAATATGGGAAAATATTACCTGAAATGCAAATGACAGAATCAGAAGTTATAGAATTAAAAGAATGGCTAAAAAAAGCTCACGAAGAAAGATTGAAGCAAATTGAAGAATATAAAAAAATAAGTGATTTTTCTGCAATAAATGGATGTAATATTGTAATTGCTCCAGAAATTGAAAATTTAAGTTGTTCAAAACAGAATCAAGCTCAAACTTCCAACAAACGAAAATATTTAATAAAACAATTATTTAAAAAATTATAATAGATAAAGAGAATTTAAATTTGATATTTATAATCATTGAAAAAAGTAAAAACGAATAATCTGTATTTTAAAGGGGGAAAATCTAGATGATTGTATTTAATGGTGGACTAACTATAGAGCAGGTAAAAAAATTGAAAGATGATATTTCTATTATTTATGATAGGATACCTTATAAGGAAGCATATGCTCATAGAAAGAATACATTTGACTATGTCCCAGAAGAATTACGGGGTGCTCCAATAGAAAAATTTAAACAATATATATCAGATGATTGCTTTTTAAAACAATATATATTTTTTGCTAAATATTTAAAAGCAACATTAGAATTTTGTAATAATTCATGTAAAAAAAATTATATTATGATATGTGACATAGAAGAGGATGTTTTAAATCAATATGTGGGAGTTGGTAATTATGATGACTATAGAATTGAATACCGATTACCAAGAAAATTCGTTACCTCCAAAAATATTGTAGATTTTTTATATTTTGAACCTTATGATGACCAACAAATGGCCAACTTCAAAAAAAGATATGCAGATCTATATGAAATTCCTCCAGAAGAAGATAAAAAAGCAAAAACATTAATTTTAGAAAAAAAATTACAATTTAATGGAGATAGAATTTGGAAATAAATTTTTGTGATAAATGACTAACTGTTTCTAGTTAGTTTTTTAATTAATTAAAATATAGTATAATAGTATTAGTAAGGAGCTTTTTATGAAAAAGAGAAAAAATGTTATTGTTATGTTACTTAGTACATTATTATCTATTTTTTTAATAGTAGGGAATAGTTTTAAGAAGAAAGGTAGTTTTGAATTCATTACAAACCATTTAATAATTCATACTGTTACTTTTTTAATATTAATTTTTATATTTTATAAAGTAATATCATTTTTATTTAAAAAGTTAGATAATATCAAATGGAAAGAAAGTCAAGAATTCAATAAAATTATTAAAATATTTAATGAATATCCATTTTTATTTTGCTTCATTATTATTTTAATTTGTTGGTTGCCTTATATTATTTCTTTTTATCCAGCCATTCTATCTCCAGATCCAAGCTACCAAATTATGCAATTTTTTCATATAGATAATAAATATTCTACATATTCTATTTTGTTAGATCCTTCTGTTATTATTACAAACCATCATCCAGTTATTCATACACTTTTACTTGGAAGTATGGTAAAAATAGGTACTTTATTAGGTAGTGTCAATATAGGCTTATTTTTGTATAGTATTATTCAAATACTTATATTATCAAGTACCTTATCTTATACAATTGTCTTTTTAAAAAATATTAAAATTCCAAAAAAATATTTATTGTTATGTTTAATTATTTATGCTTTAACACCAGTATTTCCATTTTATAGTATGAGTGCAGTAAAAGATGTAATCTTTGGAAGTTTGATTATTTTATATATCATTTCTATTTATCAATTTATGAATAAAAAAGAAATTACATTCAAAGACATGTTAAAAGAATTATTATTAATGATTTTGATTATATTATTTAGAAATAATGGTTTTCATGTTATTTTGTTATCATTTCCATTCTTACTTTTTTATAAAAATAAAAAACAAATTTTAATGATATTTTTGTTAATGTTAACTTTTAATGTAACTTATAATAAAGTGATACTTCCATATTTTAAAATTACGCCTTCTAGTATCCGTGAAGTATTATCCATCCCATTTCAGCAAACGGCTAGGTATGTTAATGAATATGATTCTGAAGTGAGTGGAAAAGATAAAAAAATAATTGATCAAATATTAGAATACGATACGCTAGCCACTCGATATAATCCAGAATTAGCCGATCCTGTCAAAAATAAATTTAACCGTTATTACAAATCGGAAGATTTAAAAGAATATTTTAAGGTGTGGAAAAAGGAATTATTCAAACATCCTATTACTTACATAGAAGCCACTGTTCATAATACGTATGGTTATTTTTATCCATTTAAAACAAATTGGTATTTTTATCATAAATATGATACTAGAATTGTAAAAATAGGTTTTGATTATCACTATAATTCTCTTAGTTCAGAAAGAAATTTTTTAACGATTATTGCTACCATATTTCCTTATATTCCTGTAATTGGTTTTCTTGTAAATATTGGATTTAATAGTTGGATATTACTGTTTATGGCTTGTTATTTGATTTATCAAAAGAAATATAAAAGTCTTGTTGTTTTATTACCATCCTTTGTCTTATTGTTAGTTTGTATTGCATCTCCAGCAAATACATATTTCAGATATGCTTTACCTAATATTTTTGCAATGCCATTACTATTTGGAATCTTCTTAAAAGATTGTGAAACTAAAAAAATGTAATTTTATTATTTTTATGATAGAATGATAATAGGAGAGTGTATGAATGAAAGAAATAGAAGAATATAGTGGATTTAGAGATTTAAGAATTGTGGATAACTTTTATCAAACTTCCAGTTTTTTTCCTATGCCAACTACAGAAATCGGTACATTAAGTGAAAATGGAGAAACAAATTTAGGATCCTATTCCTTATGTTTTCCTTATTATATTGCTGGAAAAGATTACTATGCAATGGTATTATGTTGTAGAAATAGTTCTAATACAGCAAAAAATATATTAAGAACTGGAAAATGTACGATTAATTTTATTCCGGATAATAAAAAATATTTTAAAGAAGCTGTTCGTTTAGGATATCCAGGAGAAACAACCGAAGAAAAAATGAAAAAAACTATTTTTCATTTAGTAGATGGAAAAAGCTGTAAAGAACATTCTGAACAATATCCTAAAATAATCAAAGAAGCTTTTCAAGTTTTTGAGTGTACATGGGTAAGAGAATTAGATGGGGCAGAAAATGATAAAGTTCAAGATGAATATTTACCACCATATCATCAATTTAATGGAATTACGAGTCAATTTGGTGCACATTTTATTTTAAAAATAGATCATATTTTAATGAAACCAAAATATTATGATGCCATTTTAAATGGTGTAACAGCATCGTCTTTTCCAAATGTTCCTGTGGATTATGGTTATCGTGATAATAAAAACTTTTGGTATACTACATTTAAGAAACCAAAAAAAGAACCAATTCCTTCTAGTAAAGGCATTAGTTTAGATACTGCTAAATATGCTGCTTCTAGAATTGATCCAGAAATAAAATTTACAGATGAAGCATGTATGAAATTAGTAAAAGTCCCTAGAGTATTTTTAAATACTGTTTTAAAAGGATGTGTAACCTGGGCAAAGGAAAATCATGTTACATTAATTACAGAAAAAGAAATGAATATGATTCAAGATAAAAGAAATCAAGAAAAAAATAAATAAAGAATCTACACGAATAACGTGTAGATTTTTATATGTTAAATTTTTTAATCATTAAATTAATACAAGTGAACCTTATATTAGCAGTATCGGGAGTTCCAGTGATTCCACATCTTATAGAAAGTGTAGTAAATTTTTTTAAATCAACTACTGTAGTTTCTGAAAAGTTCGCAATATAAGTATTACCCGCAGGCAAACTAAACGATAAATCATGTATTACAGTATTATTTTCATCATTTAAAAGAAAAATTGCTCCATTGGTTGTAGATACTCCTGAAATAATTCCACATAAAGTAATTTCATATGTTCCATCTTCTAATATTGAAATATCTGTGTTATTAGGAATATAAAAAGTACTACTATCTGCTGGAATAATTTTGGATTCTTGAATTGGAATAGTTCTAGAATAGTTTGCTTCTACATAACTGGTGAATAATACAGATGGATGTGAAGTAGGACTGGATCCACCTTCTGGTCCAGTTGGTCCTGGAATTCCTTGCTCTCCTTTTGGCCCTGTTGGTCCTGGAATTCCTTGTGGACCCATGTCTCCTTTTTCTCCCTTTGGTCCTGGAATTCCTTGTGGGCCAATTTTTCCT
>URDT01000032.1 GCA_900546745.1 uncultured Mycoplasmatota bacterium
TATTGTTTATCCAAAAATAGAAATAGACGACTTAGTAAAATATGGTAATATGCCAATAGAATTAATCGGCCGTTTTTCTAATATTGTTCAACTAACAGGTCATACGAAAGAAAGCTTAAAGACAATATTGACAGATTCTAGCGAAAGTCCACTACTTGCTGAAAAAGAAAAATTAGAGAAATTAAAAATTCAATTAACGTGGACAGAAGATTATTTGGATGAAATTGCTTGTTATGCCTTAAATTTAAAAACAGGAGCTAGATCTTTAAAAAAATGTGTTGAAGAATCTATTCAAGAAGTTCGTTGGGAAGCATTACAAAATCCTCAGAATTATTCAGGTATTTTAATGACAAAAGAAAGTGTTACAGATTGCTTAAATTGTTATTTAATTGATAAAGATCATCAAAAACATTTATTAAAAGAGTCATTAAATCAAGATAAAATTTATGTAAAAACTAGGGGGGTATAATATGAAAAATATTGAAATTGCTATTTTATTTAAAAAAGAAATTTGTGATAGTCAAAAAGGAATATACTACTTTAAACCTTGCTTTGCTGTAGAAGGAATTACAGACCAACAAAATGATACCTTCTTAGATGAAACAAATGTAGAAAGACCTTTTATGGGAGATGCTTCATCAGAAACAGATTTTTATATTGGAAGTGTTATTGATTTAGAAACAATCAAAGAAATGTTTCCAAATGCTGATAATATAGAAAAAGCAAAAAAAGTTTTACTCGATTCTGTTAATGAAAAAAATTTCTTCGGTATTTTACATAATGGTAAAATAGAAATTTTAAGATTAGATTTAAAAGCAACAGAAAAAATGATTGATCAAACAAGTGAAATTTTAAATCAAAGAAAATTAAATGATCCTAATTATTTAAATTTGAAGAGTCGATTGAAAGTAGAAAACTTTGATTTTACGGTTTTTAACGATGAAGATATTAAGCAACTTTTAGAAATGGAAGATTTAGAAGAGGTTAGAAAAATACTGACTTCAAAAATGATTAATAAAGATGCTTACCCACAGGGAGAAGAAAAAATTGTTATTGTTAATGATGAAGATATTTTACAATTAATTTTAGAAAATAATTTAGATCATTTAAAAAGCTATTTAACTGATCTTTTCCAATTGGATTCTAATCCAGCAGAAACAATTAAAGAAGCTGACGAAAGTACTACTATAACTTTTGAAGAATTTTGTAGATATGCAAATAACCAAATTATTACTTCTAACTCTGTTGAAGATGCTCATTATTATTTGAATATGATTTCTGATACTTTTGAAAGATTACTAAGTGAATTAGATTCTTATGGATTAGCAGATCAAGAATATGGATTATGTGCTCGAACAATTGATATGATGATTCAAAAAGTTCAATCTATTTTACATTATAATAAAACATTAGAAGATATTGCCTATAATTATAAAAATATGTATCAAGATATGACTAATTTAGTAGGTCAAGTAAATCGAATTTTATGTTCTAAAAAGTTTTACATAATGTTAGAAGCAATAGAACAAATAGAAAAAGTAGAAACAAGCTCAAAAATAGAAAATACAATTGAGCAACAAATTAGTTTTAATTATAATGAATGCTATCAATATTTAGTTTCCCATGTAATTGGAAGAGGAAAACAAATTGGCTCTATTTTAAGCATGATTGATCGTGTTGATCATAATACCAATAGAGATAAAAAAACGTGTGGAATTATCGCCGGACCAACAGGTACAGGAAAAACACAAACATTTACGTCTCTTAGAAGAGCAATGCCAAATCGTCCAATTACAATAACAGATACTAATCAATTAACATCAGCAGGTTATACAGGTGGTACTATAGAAGGAAATATTTTAGGAGATCTTTTAAGAAAAGCTCATGAAATTCATAAAAATATCCATCCAGAATATTCTAATCGAATTACAAAAGAAGATGTTTTACTTGCTGAAAGAGGTATTGTTTTTTTAGATGAAATTGATAAAAGAAAATCTCATGAAAGCTCTACACCAGATGTCAATGGTAGTGGTGTTATTGATGCCTTGTTGAAGATGATGGATGGAACTACTTATCAAGTAGCGATTGATCATCAAACTATTTTATTTGATACTTCTAAACTAGTTATATTCGCAGGAGGAGCTTTTCAAGAATATTTTGATTTTTCAGAAAAAACAATTGGTTATCAATCCAAAAGTAAACAAGACCAATTTGAAAAATATTTAGAAGTAAATCCTGAAGATTTAGTAGAATATGGATTGAGTTCTCAATTTGTTGGTAGATGTGGCTGTGTTTGTTTATATCCTAGACATACTAGTGAAACACTACTTACTTTAGAGCAAAATAAAAAAACTTCCTTTTTACAAAATAGAGAAGAAGTATTTCATCAAAAAGAAATTGCATTAGTTTGGGATAATGATTTTTTAAGTGCTTATATTGAAAAGGCTATTGAATTAAAAGAAGGTGCTAGAGGATTAAGTCATATTTTAGATCGTTGTACAAATGATGCTTATACTGAAATTTGTCGATTCCCTGAGAGATATAAAGCTGTATATTTAAGTAAAGAAAGCTTATATCATCCAGAACAAGTATTGTTATTAACAACAGATAATGAATGCGTTAGAATGGATACTATTTTAAAAAGAAATCAAGTAGAATATCAACAATTATATGATATGAATTCTATTGAATGTGATTCTACTTATTTAGAGTTTTTCCAAAAGGAAAAAGTAAAGACACTAAAACCATAATGACAAAGTGAAAAAAATCGTTTATAATGAATAAAGTAAAGGAGGATGAATTATGATCCAAAAACCAAAGGGAACTTATGATGTGTATGGAATAGAGGGAAGAAAATTCCAAGAACTAGAAAAAATAATGAATGCTTTAATGGAAAAATATCATTATGAATATATTAGAACTCCTCATTTTGAAGCAAGTGAATTATTTCATAGAGGGGTAGGAGAAACAACCGATATTGTATCAAAAGAAACTTATGATTTTAAAGATCGTGGTGATCGTAATATGACACTTCGTCCAGAAGGAACTGCTGGTGTTGTTAGAAGTTATATTGAAAACAAAATGTATGGAGAAGCAATTACTCCTCGTAAATTATGGTATTATGGGCCAATGTATCGTTATGAAAGACCACAATCTGGTAGATTTCGTGAGTTTTATCAATTTGGAGTAGAGTCATTTGGTAGTAGTTCTCCTATGATGGATGCAGAAATTATTAGTATTCCTGTAAACTTCTTTAAATTACTTGGATTAAAAGGAATCAAAGTTCATGTTAATACATTAGGTGATCAAGAATCTAGAATTGCTTATCGTGAAGCTTTATTAAATTATTTTAAACCTCATTTAAATGAGTTATGCGAAGACTGTAAAGCTAGATATGAAAAAAATCCCCTTCGTATTTTAGATTGTAAGGTAGATGCTCATTTAGATATTATGAAAAATGCTCCTAAAATAGTAGATTACTTAAATGAAGAAAGTAAAAAACATTTTGAAGATGTAAAAGCATATCTAAAAGCATTACAGATTGAATATGAAGAAGATCCTAATTTAGTAAGAGGATTAGATTACTATACACATACAGTATTTGAAGTAGAAGCGAATGTAGAAGGTTTTGGTTCACAAAATGTATTATGTGGTGGAGGAAGATATAATGGTCTTGTAGAAGCTGTTGGCGGTCCTTCTACACCAGGTGTTGGGTTTGCTATTGGAATAGAACGCTTATTAACTGCTTTAGATTATGAACATATCAATTTAGTAGAAAAAGAGACAATTGATGCTTATATTATTCCAATGGAAAAAGGATATGAATATGGACTCGCTTTAGCAAACGATTTAAGATTAAATGGATTTGTTGTTGATATGGATTATCAAAATCGTAAAATTCAAAATAATTTTAAACAAGCAGATAGGATGAATGCTAGTATGGTCATTATTATAGGAGAAGAAGAAGTAAATACCAACATTTTAACAATTAAAAATAATCATACTAAAGAAGAATATAAAGTAAAATTAGAAGATATTGTTGATTTTTTAGATGAAAAACTAAGTGAAGAATGTGAATGTGAGGAGTGTCATCATGAAAATTAAAGAATTGAATAAACATTTTAATGAAGAAGTAGAAGTAGAAGGATTTATTGACAACATTCGTAATTTACAATGGGTTCAATTTGTTATTCTACGTGATAAAACAGGAAAAGTTCAAATCACAATTGAAAAAGAACCTTCAGAAAATCAAGAACTAGTAGAAACGATTAATCATTTAACTTTAGAAAGTACTGTAAAAATTAAAGGAAAATTATTAGAAAGCCCTAAAGTAAAATTAAATGGAATGGAAATTATTCCATCTCATATTGAAGTGACTTCTATATCTAGTCCAGAACTACCTGTTAATATTAAAGAAAAAGATGCTCAAGAAATTGATACAAGACTAGACTATCGTTTCTTAGATTTAAGAAATGAATATAATGCTAAAATATTCGCAATCCAAAGTGAAATGGTAAAATCAATGAGAGAGTATTTGTATCAGAACGACTTTATGGAAATTCATACTCCTAAATTAATTGCTGCTGCTAGTGAATCTGGAAGTGAAGTATTTGAAGTAAAATATTTTGATCGTAAAGCTTATTTAGCGCAATCTCCACAATTTTACAAACAAATGGCAATGGCTAGTGGATTTGAAAGAATTTTTGAAGTAGGTCCTGTATTTCGAGCAGAAAATTCAAATACTAGTCGTCATACAACAGAATTTACAGGCTTTGATTTAGAGTTTAGCTATATCAATTCTTATGAAGATGTTATGGATTTAGAAGAAGCTTTATTAACAAAAATGTTAAAAGATATCAAAGAAAAATATGGAGATTATATTTTAGAAACTTATGGAAAAGAAGTGATTGTTCCTGAAAATAAATTTCCTAGAGTAAAATTAGCTGATTTATATCAAGCATTAGAAACAAGATATGGTTATAAAGTAGATGATGCTGCAAAAGTAGATTTAACAACGGAGGCTGAGAAATTAGCGTACCAATATGCAATGGAAGAATATCATTCAGAATTTATTTTTGTAACAGATTATCCAAGTGAAAAAAGAGCTTTCTATCATATGAGAAAAGATGGAATTCCTCAAGGATATGATTTAATCTGGCGTGGTGTTGAAATTACAACAGGAGCACAAAGAGAACATCGTTATGATATTTTAAAAGCACAAGCAGAAGAAAAAGGATTAACAAAAGATGTTGAATTCTATTTGGAATTCTTTAAATATGGATGCCCTCCACATGGAGGATTTGGATTAGGAGTAGATAGACTTACGATGTTGCTTTTAGGTCTTCCTTCTTTAAAAGAATCTATGTTTATATTTAGAGGACCAAATCGATTAAATCCTTAAGAGGTGGAGCATGGAAAAAGATTTAGAAAAGCAAAAAAAAGAATTAGAAAGATTCAAATATGAAGTAAAAAAAGAAACTATTTCATGGCCAATTACATGTCCAGTACATGAAGAACCAAAACAAGAAAAGGTGAAGAAAAAACTTTTTCACAAATAAAAAGTGGAATTAAGATATTCCATTTTTTATTATAAAATAACAGTTATAGATAGTTTAATTATGTAGAAAAAAGTGTTATAATGAAATAGGTGATACTATGAACGAAGAATTTAAAAAAATTATTATAGGAGAAAAGAAACCAAGTGATTTAAAAAATTATATAACGCAACAAAATAATAAAATATTAGATGAAAATTCATATTTAAAAAAATGGACACAAATATCAGAATTATTTTTAGAATATGCTAATAAAAAATATCGCGAAGGTTTTCTTGATAATGCATCTATTGGTGGTTTATTGCAGGCATATAATAATTTCATTTCGGATAATCAAAACGTTCGTGAATATTTATTGAAGCTAATTACTACTCCTCCAGAATTAGAAAAAATGAATCATGTTATTGTAAATATGGTGGAAACATTTATTTCTCAAGATACATTAAAAAAACAACAAAAAATAAAAAAATTAAAAAGAGAATATGGATATATTCATCCATTATTATTAGGCATTATTACAAGTGGAATTGGTGTTATTTTTTTAGCAAATATTTATTTAAGCATTTAATAAAGAACGAATCGTTCTTTTTCTTGCTAAAAAGTAGTAATTTATAGTATAATTCTTAAGAAAGAGGGATTTTATGTTAGATAGATTGCAAGCAATAGAAAATCGATATAATGAATTGACACAAGAATTAATGAATCCAGAAGTTATTTCTAATGTGAAAAAAACTTTAGAATTAACAAAAGAACAAGCTAGTTTAAGAGATGCTTATGAAGCTTTTCAAAAATATAAAGCTTACACTCAAACAATTGAAGATTCCAAAGAATTGTTAAAAGATCCAGAACTAGGTGAAATGGCTCAAGAAGATTTGAAAACAGCACAAGAACAATTAGATCAGTTAAATAAAGATTTAGAAATTATTTTACTTCCTAAAGATCCTAATGATGGTAAAAATGTTATTGTGGAAATTAGAGGAGCAGCAGGTGGAGATGAAGGAAATATCTTTGCTGGTGACTTATTTGATATGTATAAACATTATGCTGAAAAACAAGGATGGACTGTAGAAATTAATGAAGAATATCCATCAGAAGCAGGAGGATACTCTTTAATTAGTTTTACAATTAAAGGAGACAGTGTTTATTCTAAATTGAAATATGAAAGTGGAGCACACCGTGTTCAAAGAGTTCCAGCAACAGAAACACAAGGAAGAGTCCATACATCAACAGCCACTGTTCTTGTTATGCCAGAAGCAGAAGAATTTGATTATGAATTAGATATGAATGAGGTAAGAATTGATATTACTAGAGCCTCAGGTTGTGGAGGACAAGGTGTTAATACAACCGATTCAGCTGTTCGATTAACGCATATTCCAACAGGAATTGTAGTTTATTCTCAAACAGAAAGAAGTCAAATTAAAAATAAAGAAAAAGCCATTAAAATATTAAAAACACGTCTTTATGATTTAAAACTTCGTGAGAAAGAAGAAAAAGAAGGCGCTGAAAGAAGAAGTAAAATTGGTACTGGAGACCGAAGTGAAAAGATAAGAACTTATAATTATCCTCAAAATAGGGTAACGGATCATCGAATTGGATTTACTATCAATACTTTGGATAGAGTTATGCAAGGAGATTTAGAAAAAGTAATCGAGGCTTTGATTACAGAAGATCAAGCTAGAAAACTTCGTGGGGAATAAGCTGTTTTGAAAGAAGAATATTTACACCAATTAGAACAAGTGATAAAAACAAAAGAAAATAAAGTATCAAGAACTAGTCAAAGCATATTTTTATTAAAAATAATTGCTAGTTTAATTCTTATTGATCAAATTCCAAATACATCTTTAAAAGATGTTAGTTTAGCTTGTGTACTTAGTATTATGATCACAAAATTATCTTTCATTATTCAGGATAAGAAACTATTGCAAGAGTTAAAAGAATTACAAAATCATATACAAAATGATATTTATGAAGAAGAACCAGAACATCATGTAAAGGAAAAAATATGGAACCATTAGATTATTTAAAAAAATATTATTCGGGTGATATCAAAGAAGCTTTATTACGACTTGAAAATGGAGAACCTGTTCAATATATTGTTGGAAATGTTGATTTTTATGGCTTTCCATTTGTTGTTAATAAAAATGTTTTAATTCCTAGATTTGAAACAGAAGAATTAGTAGAAAGAGCAATTGCTATCATTCAAAAAAAGTTTTCTAAAAAAATAGATGTTGTTGATTTAGGAACAGGTAGTGGTTGTATTGCGATTACTTTAAAAAAAATGATTGATGCAAATGTTGATGCAGTTGATATATCAGAGGGTGCTTTAGATGTTGCTAAAAAAAATGCCTCTAAAAATCAAGTAGATATTCAATTTTATTTAGGAGATATGTTAGAACCACTTCATAAAAAATATGATGTTATCATATCCAATCCTCCTTATATTGCAGAATCAGAAGAAATTATGGAAATTGTAAAAAACAATGAGCCTCATCAAGCTTTGTACGCTAAAAATAATGGTTTATACTTTTATGAAGAAATTTTAAAGAATGTAAAGAATTATTTAAAAAATCAATATTTAATTGCTTTTGAAA
This sequence comes from uncultured Mycoplasmatota bacterium, assembly GCA_900546745.1. Taxonomy (GTDB): domain Bacteria; phylum Bacillota_I; class Bacilli_A; order RF39; family UBA660; genus CAJOJO01. The sequence goes on from URDT01000032.1 coordinate 8,147, forward strand.
TGGGAGAAACACAAGGAGAAGCAATCAAAGAAATGGCTTATCAATATTTGGGACATTGTGAAGTGACAATTGAAAAAGACTTAACTGGTAGTGATCGATTTGTTTTTATTATAGGTGAACAAAATGGAAGAATATAATGAGTTAGTAGAACAATATGAATTATTAACAGAAGAAGAAAAACGAGCTTGTTTAATTTATAAATCAAGGTTATCTTTTTTGATTAATGAGATAACAGCAGTTCCTAATTTTTTAGATTTAGATGCGGATGCCATTTATCATAATCTTAACAATCCACAGCAGTTTCTTGAAATATATTTAAAGTACAAAAAAATATTAGAAAAACCGAATAACTTTTTTATGAAATTAAGTATTATGAATTCTTTAAAATTTGATACTATTCAATCTATTATTGATAGTTTGAAGCAAGTATATGTAACAATCAATTGTATCCAATTGATTTAGAAGCTGGCTCAAAAGTGCTAGTGATTCCTTATCGTATTTTATTAGATTCAAAAGATAATTCATTAAAAAATACAAAAGATGATTTCAGTCAAAAAGAAGTTGTTATTTTTAAAGATGAATTAATATTAGAAGAAAAAAGTACAAAAGAATATGAAGATAACTTAACAGTTTATAAAGTAGTTGCTAAAAGCAAGAAAATAAAACATTTATAATATCGTCAAATTACGACAATAAGGTTTGAAAAAGCCTTTTTTTTTGGTACAATGAAGTAGGTGGTATTATGCAAGATAAATTAAGAATATTATTAGAAAAATCTAAATTTGATCAAAAAGAATATTTAAAAAATGGTACATTAAGTGGCCTAATCTTGAATAATACAAAAGATACTTGTAATGTTGTAATTGACCTTGAAAATAACTTACCATTAAGTATTTATCAAGATTTAAAAAATTGTTTAAAAAATTACTTTCATACAGTTCCTCATGTGAATCTTTGTATTACTTGTAAACAAACGAGTCATAAAGAATTTTATCGCTATTTTGATTACTTTGTAGAACATATTCCTATTGATTCTTTAAAAGATAATGATGATATTTTATATAAAGGTTCAGAAGTTATAATTGAGTATGAAACATTGAAACCAACCGAAGAAGAAATTAAAACACTTGAAACAGAATTTCGTAAAGTAGGGTATATTGTAGAGATAAAACTAACTTTAAAACATGAAATTGTAAAGCCAGAAATCAAAGAAGTAAAAGAAGAGCCAAAACAGGAAGTTACTAAACCAAAATTTAAAAATTATGAGAGAAAACCAAAAATAAAAGAAGATCACCCTGATGTTTTATACGGTAGACTAATTACAGATTCTATTATTAGAATGGATACTATTGTAGAAGTAAATAAAACTGTTACTGTAGAAGCTTATGTATTTGGAGCAGAACTTAGAGAAATTAAAACCAAGGATGGTAGACAGTTTAAAATATTAAATTTAAAATTAACTGATTTTACGGATAGTATCTATGCTACTTTATTTATGGGCGGGGAAGAAGAAGTTCCTAAAATAGATGAAAAAAATTGGTATAAAATAAGAGCCAAAGTAAAAGATGTAGACCAATATAATCCCGATATTTCCTTAAGTGTATTAGACATTAATATTTTAAAAAAAGAAGTAGAAGAAATTATTGATGATGCTCCTATTAAAAGAGTTGAATTACATGCCCATACAATGATGAGTCAAATGGATGGAGTTGTAAACGAAGAGACCCTTGTAAAACAAGCTATGAAATGGGGACATAAAGCAATTGCAATTACCGATCATAATGGTTGTCAGGCTTATCCTCATGTATTTAACTTAGTCAGAAATACAAATAAAGGAAAAGAAGAAAAAGATCATTTTAAAGCAATCTATGGAACAGAATTAACATTAATTGATGATACTGTTAAAATCGTATTGAGACCAACAGATGCTGATTTATTAAAAAGTACTTATGTTGTATTTGATTTAGAAACAACAGGATTTAATGCCGGTGGAGAAGACTCTATTATTGAAATTGGTGCAGTTAAAATCCAAGAAGGCATGATAATTGATCGATATGATCAATTAGTTGATCCTGGAAAAGAAATTAGTGAACGTATTACAAATGTCACAAATATTACCAATGAAATGTTAGTAGGAAAACCAAATGAAGAAACAGCCGTTAAGGACTTCAAAAATTGGATTGGTGATCTTCCAATGGTTGCTCATAATGCTAAATTCGATACCTCATTTATCGAAATGGCTTATAAAAAATATAACTTAGGAGAATTTCTAAATCCAGTTATTGATACTTTAGAATTATCTCGTACAATGGATAATACTTATGCCCGCCATAGTTTATCGGCATTAGTAAAACGATATAATGTTCCATTTGATGAAGAGGCTCACCATAGAGCTGACTATGATGCTGAAGGAACAGCCTTAGTATTTGCGAAAATGTTAAATAAACTATCTGGTATGAATTTTGAAATTATGACAGATTTAGATAAATTAGTTTCAAAAGATGAAATTCATAAATATGGTCGTGCCTTTCATGTTAACTTACTTTGTATCAATAAAAAAGGTTTAAAAAATCTATTTAAAATAGTATCTTTAGCCAATACAACTTATTTATATAAAACACCTAGAATTTTGCGTAGTGAAATAGAAAAACATCGCGAGGGGTTATTAATTGGTAGTGGCTGTTATGAATCAGAAGTATTTATTGAAGCAAGAAGTAAAAGTGAAGAAGAGTTAGCGAATATTATTAACTTCTATGATTATGTAGAAATTCAACCTCTTGATTTATATAGTCATTTATTAGAATCTGGAGATTTTGGATCTTATGAAGAATTAGTAGAAGTAGTGAAAAAAATCATTAAAACAACAGAAGAAAGTGGTAAGATTGTTGTTGCTACAGGAGATGTTCACCATTTAACAAAAGAAGATAAAATATATAGAGAAATCATTGTTAATCAAAAAGTACCAGGTGGAGGAAGACATCCACTAGCTCGTTATAAAACAATTCCTAGCTATCATTTTAGAACAACAAGAGAGATGTTAAATGATTTTGAATTTTTAGGAACAGAAAAAGCCTATGAAATTGTTGTTACAAATACCAATAAGATAGCCGATATGATTGAAGAAATTGAAGTTATTATTCAAACTGGTGGGGTACCTTTTTCTCCTAGAGTTAAAAATGATGATGGAACTTATTTAGATTGTCCTAGAGTGGTAACAGATTTAGTTTATGAAAAGGCAGCTTCTTGGTATGGAGATCCACTTCCTTTGAACATTGAAGAGAGAATTGCCAAAGAATTATATGGAGATGCTGTTTTAAATAGTATTATTTATAATTTAAAAAAAGAATCTCTTAGTGAAGAAGAAATCAAAGAAAAATCATTTATAGAACTTCATAATGTAATTTTAAAAGGGGCAGATGCAGTTAAAGATTTAGTAAGACAAAATATCATAGAAACAACAGAAGAGACATTAGAAGAAAAGGAATTAGAAAAAAAATTAAAGAAAACTCTAGGTGGTATTATTGGTGGAGGATTTGATCCTATTTACTTAATTGCCCAAAGACTTGTTCGAAAATCAAATAATGATGGTTTTCTAGTTGGATCCCGTGGATCTGTTGGATCTTCTTTCGTTGCTACGATGATGGGAATTACAGAAGTAAATCCACTTCCTGCTCATTACCGTTGTCCAAATTGTAAGCATAGTATTTTTGAAGATGAGAACGGAGAACAATTAGGTGCTACTTATTCAAGTGGATTTGATTTACCTAATAAAGTGTGCCCAAATTGTGGCAGTGATTTGATTAAAGATGGACAAGACATGCCCTTTGCCACATTCTTAGGATTTAATGCCGACAAGGTACCCGATATTGATCTTAACTTTTCCGATTTAAATCAAGCGGCAACTCATGAATATACTAAGGTATTATTTGGCGTAGACAATGTTTATCGTGCTGGTACCATTGGTACAGTTGCTGAAAAAATAGCATTTGGTTATGTAAAAGGATATTGTGAAGAACATAATATTGTGATGCGTACTGCAGAAGTAGAACGTTTAGCAATGGGTTGTACAGGGGTAAAAAGAACAACAGGACAACATCCAGGAGGAATCGTTGTTATTCCTGACTATATGGATGTATTTGATTTTACACCTTTCCAATTTCCAGCGGATGATCCAAATTCAGCTTGGCGTACGACTCACTTTGATTATCACTCAATTGAAGATGATGTTTTAAAACTAGATATTTTAGGTCACTCTGATCCAACTCAACTTCGTATGATTCAAGATTTAACAAAGACAGATGTTACGAAGGTTCCTTTGGATGATAAAGAAACGATGGGGATTTTCTTATCCCCAGAACCATTAGGGGTAACGAAAGAACAGATTATGTGTGAAACAGGGACTCTTGGAATTCCAGAATTTGGTACAAAATTTACTTTACAGATGTTAGCTGATACAAAACCAACGACATTTGCTGAATTGATCAAAATATCTGGTCTTTCTCATGGGACAGATGTTTGGGTAGGAAATGCTCAAGATTTAATTCGTAATAAGGTAGTTCCTTTTAGTGAGGTTATTGGATGTCGTGACGATATCATGGTATATTTGATGTATAATGGCTTAGAACCTATTAAGGCCTTTAAAATTATGGAATTTGTTCGTAAAGGAAAAGCAAGTAAACCAAAAGAACATGATCAATGGGTAGAGTATGAACAAATCATGAGAGATGCTGGAATTGCTGATTGGTTTATTGATAGTTGTGCGAAAATTAAGTACATGTTCCCAAAAGCCCATGCGGCTGCCTATGTTATTAGTGCTTTTCGTATTGCTTGGTATAAAGTTCATATGCCGGTATACTTTTATGCATCATGGCTTTCTTCTAAAGCAACTGATTTTAATGTTGATGCAATGATAGCAGGATATAGTGCGATTAAAAATACTTTAATTGAAATTTCTAATAAAGGAAAAGAAGCAACAAATAAAGATGCTGGAGTGTTTGAATGTTTGCATGTTGCATTAGAAGCAAGTGCGAGAGGAATCAAGTTTTTAAATGTTGATTTATATCATAGTGGAGCAACTGTCTTTTTACCAAGAGATGATACTAGTATTTATCCACCATTTAATGCAATTGATGGACTAGGAGATACGGTTGCAAATAACATTGTCGAAGAGAGAAAGAAAAGAGAATTCTTAAGTATTGAAGATTTTCAGGTTCGTTGCAAAGTGTCTGGAACTTTAATTGAGAAAATGCGTTCTATGGGAATTTTTGAAGGAATGGATGAAACAAATCAATTAAGTTTATTTTAAAATTTAATTATAATAAATGATATAAATTTCAAAAATTAGATAGTAATATAAAAAATTGACAAGAATAAACTTGCCAATTTTTTAGAATTTATATTTGTTTTTATAAGTGTTATTTGTTAAATTAAACACCAGAAACGGAGAATAAATATGATAGAAACAAAACCCTTTTATACTTGTAAGTATGATAAAGCATTTAAAGAAATTATGATGAAAGAAGAAAATTTTAATATCTTAAAAAAAGTATTAGAAACGATATTAAAAGTAAGGATTCAAGAAATCAAATTACAATCCCTGAATTTAAATACAGGAAATATTCATATTAAGGGAAAAGAAGTAGATTTATTAGTCATAACAGAACAAGGAAAAATAGAAGTAGAAGTAAATACTTATTATAACGATTATGTAAGAACAAGGAATTTTAGTTATATTACAAGTATTTATAATAATCAAGTAACAGTAGGAGAAAAAT
>URDT01000033.1 GCA_900546745.1 uncultured Mycoplasmatota bacterium
CCTTTTTTAATACTTTCTACAGCTTCAGTAGTTGTTTTTTCTGTAAACATACTAACATCATATTCACTTGTTTTATCAGTTTCTTCTTCTGTATCATCTGCTTTTGTAGTACTACCGTTTTTGATAATATTCACAAATAAATTAGCAGCTACAAGTACAGCAATTGCTATTAAAACATAAAATATTTTTGTAAGAATTTCTGTATAATTATCTTGAGCTTTACTATTCTTTTTTTCCATATTATTACCTCCTAAATAATTCTAGCAAATTTTTGTTATTTTTTCTACTTTTTTCACGCAATTTTTAAAAATCTTCTAATCGAACACTCACTAATTTTGATACGCCAGACTCTTGCATTGTAATTCCATATAAAGTATCTGCATATTCCATAGTTCTTTTTTTATGAGTAATTAAAATAAATTGTGTTTTTTCTTTTAATTTTGTAATATATTCTCCAAATCCATCAACATTTGCTTCATCTAAGGCAGCCTCTACTTCGTCTAAAATACAAAAAGGCATTTCACGACATTTTAATATAGCAAATAATAAACTGATGGCTGTAAATGTTTTTTCTCCACCGGATAATAGTGAAATACTTTTTAAACTTTTTCCTGGTGGAGAGGCAACAATTTCTATTCCTGTTTCTAATAAATTATCTGGATCTGTTAATTTTAATTCAGCATGACCACCTTTAAATAATTCTTGGAATGTTTCTTTGAATTTTTGATTAATATCTTCAAATGATTTTGAGAATTCTTGAATCATTACCTCATCCATTTCTTGAATGATCTCTAATAAAGTATCTTCTGCTTTACTCAAATCTTCTCTTTGACTAGATAAAAATTCAAATCTTGTACTTACTTTTTCATATTCTTCAATGGAATCTAAATTGACATTACCAAGTTCTTTAATTTCTCTTTTTAGATTACTAACTTGGTTTCTAGCCACTTCTATGTCCATTTCTAACTTATAAGTAGTCACAGCTTTTTCATAAGTCATACTATAAGTTTCATTCAATTTGTTTAGTAATGTATCTAGTTTCACGTCCATTCGGTTAACTTCTATTTCCAAGTTATTTAAATCTTTATTTTTTTGGTTATATAATGAGTTCTCTTTTTTTAGATTTAATTCATATTCTTCTAAATCATCATTAATGTTCATTTTTTTATTTTTTAAACGGATTAAATTTTGATCTAATTCATCTTTTTCTTTTAATGCCTGATAATATTGATTCAATATAGCCGTTTCTTCTTCAATTAAATTATTATTTAGTATTCCATTGGTTCCTGTAATTTGGTTTTCTAGTTCTTCTAGTTCTTTTTCTTGTTCCTTTAAATATTGCTCTTTTTGACGAATTAACTCTTGTTTATTGATTTTATTTCGATTACTGATATATAGTTTATCTTCAATCGATTTACGGTTATAATCAATTTCATTCATTTTATTTTCTATATCTTTAATTTCATTTATTTTTTGATCAAATTTTTTCAAACTATTTTCTAATTCATATTTTTCAGTCACAATATTTTTGGATTTTTGAATGGTTCCTCCTGTAATCGATCCTCCAACATGAAATAAAGATCCATCTAAAGTAACAATTCGATAAGATTGATGAATAAGTTTATTGATTTGATTTGCATGATCAATATTATCCACAACTAAAACATTTCCTAGCTGATTTTCTATAATATTTTTATAAAGGCTATCGCATTGTACTAAATTTGATGCAATATCAATAAAACCTTCCATTGTCTTCAATCTAGAAGAATCTATTTTTTTAGATTGAATGATATTTAAGGGGAAAAATGTTGCTCTACCCAAATTGTTTTGTTTTAGATATTGAATTGCTTCTTTTGCATTTTCTTCATTATCTACAATAATATTATTGGCAGCAAATCCTAAAACAGTGGTAATTGCAGTTGTATATTTTTCTTCTACTTCAATTACTTGTCCAATTGTAGAGCGGATTCCTCTTAATTTTGGATGATTTAAAACACTCTTTACAGCAACTGGTAAAAAGCTACTATTTTCAATACTTTCTTTTAAATGATCAATTTTATTTTCTAGTTCATTTTTCTGAATTAATTGATTTCTTAATTTCTTTTCTAGATTATTTCTCTCTTCACTAACAGTTTGAATTTCACTTTCATACTTTGTGATTTCATTTTCTAGTTGTTTTAATTGTTCTCTTTCTGTATCAGCCTCTATTTTTAATTTGTTGATTTCTAGTTTTATTTTTAATTGTTTTTCTTGAGATGCAACTAAACTTTCTTGAAGTTTACTATTTTCAACAGAGTATTTTTTTCGTTCTAACAAAATATTTTTTTGACCATTTAATTTTTCAACTTCTTTTGTTTTTTCAAGTAATTTATTTTGGGCATTTGTAATTTCATATTCTATAACAGAAAGTGTATTTTTAAAAGTTTCTATTTTGGCTTCACTAGAGTTATGATTTGTTTCAGATTTTAATAATTCAGCACTTAGTTCTTCTATTTTTGCTTTACTTAATTGGTACTCATAATTAATATTTGTAATTTCAGATGTAATTAATGATACTTCAACCTCTTCTAATTCTTTGGATTTTTGTCCATAAATTAAAGCTTTTTCTTTTTGTTCTTTTAAAGGTTCTACTTGTGTTTCTAATTCTTTAATAATATCATTGACACGATTCATATTATCATGTGTTTTATCTAATTTTCTTAAAGCTTCTTCTTTTCTTTTTTTATATTTTAATACACGAGCTGCTTCTTCAAAAATAACTCTTCTTTCACTTGGCTTACTACTAATAATTTCGTCTACTTTACCTTGTGAAATAATATTAAAAGATTCTTTTGCAATTCCTGTATCAAGTAATAAATCGGTTACATCTTTTAAACGGCATTTTTCATTATTAATAAAGTATTCATTTGTTCCATCTCGATATACTCTTCTTTTAATAGCTACTTCTTCATAATCAATTGGTAAATATTTATCTTGGTTATCGAATATTAACGTCACAGATGCTACATTCAAAGGCTTTCTTGATTTTGATCCAGAGAAAATAACATCTGTCATATTTCCATCTCCTCTAAGAGATTTGACAGATTGTTCTCCAAGAACCCATCTAACAGCATCTACAATATTACTTTTTCCAGATCCATTTGGTCCAACTACTCCTGTAATTCCATTCGTTAAATCTAATGTAATTTTATCTGCGAATGATTTAAAACCACTGGCTATTATTTTTTTTAAATACATACTAATCACCCAATCTGTAAATGGTTTGTCTAGTTAACATTATACTATAAAGTTATCATTTTCTCAATTAAAAAAACACCTAAATTAATAGGTATTAAAAATAACAATTCTCATATTATCTTTTTTTATATATCTTATTTAAATCACTAATTAAATTTTCCAAGGGAAATTTATCATTAGGGCAAGAAACTCTAACAATAGGATTGATATCTTGGTGACCTACTATATGGTTTCTATCAATTTTAAAATCAACCCCATATTCATTTTTTATATAATCAATAATATTACACATAATTTTTAAAGTTACTTTATACTGTTCTTTCATTAGAGATCCATCTATAGATTCATTTTCAATAGAATAGGTATAATAATTTGCATTCACGTTTCTTTGATTAACCAAATTATTTTTAGAAAATTTATAGTATACATCATTAGAAGGATTCAAAGAAGTACCGTTTGCCCAAGCACTATCTTCTAGACTGACAAATTGTTGAAAATTTCCTTCTCTACTAACAGCAAAATGGCTAGATACTTCGGAATTTTTATCATAAAAGTTTTTGATAATTTTTCCATAATCAAAACTAATGTGACATACTATCATGTCTGGAATACAATGATTATGTCCTTTATAGCAGTTTGAAGTGAACTCATCGTGATGGATTATTTTTTCTTACTATTGCTTCTAAATTTTGAAAGAAATTCTTTATAATTTTGTTTATTTACTCCCTTATTTAAGTAAATTAATTGTTCTATTATCTTTTCATTGTATCGATTTAAAATAACGAAATAGTAATAAAATGTTAGATAAAGATATTTATCTATTCCGTTTAAAATCATTTGATTTATTCCTTTGATAAAAAATTTATCTTCTAGTTTTTTTCGATCATATAGAAAATATTGTTTTATTGTCAAATTGTAATATTTTTTCAAAGAATTTTTCTAAGTCAATATTTTCGATTTGTCTAAAGAAAAAAGGTAAATAGCGTCTATCTTCTGTTTCTAAAATTTCCTTACTAATATCATCTAAATCTTTATCATTGGAAAAATAAGCATATAAGAATAAATTTCTAGGATTTTTTTCCTTTAGAATTTTTTCTTTTAGTTGTTGATTACTCCCCCTTTAAATTTAATATTTCTTCTATCATTCATTTCACCATTTTCATTATATCATACTTTTTTTTCTTTATACCTTCATGATTTTAAAATAACAACCATTTTATCGTAGAGTTAGCCTAGTCAATAATTCAATTTCCACATACCTTATTCATAGAGGTGTTGATATGGATATTATTATTGAGTTAAATCCAGCCTTACAGGCTTTGATTGCAACTTTATTTACTTGGAGTATTACAATACTTGGAGCGGCCATTGTTTTCTTTTTCAAAAAGATTAATAAAAATATTATGGATGCTATGTTAGGATTTGCAGCAGGTGTTATGATTGCAGCATCATTCTGGTCACTTCTTTCTCCATCTATTGAAATGTCAGAAAGTTTAAATATGATTCCATGGCTTATTGCTGCTATAGGATTTCTAAGTGGTGGAGGTTTACTCTTTTTAGGAGATAAATTATTTGATCTATTTTCTAAAAAAAGCAAACTCAAAAAAGAAGAAAATAGTCGTTTAAAAAGATGTCTTATGTTGATATTTTCAATCACTCTTCATAATATTCCAGAAGGTCTTGCAGTTGGTGTTGCTTTTGGTTCTTTAGCATATGGTTTAGAAGGCGTTACTATTGCTTCTTCTAGTTTATTAGCACTAGGAATTGGCTTACAAAATTTTCCTGAAGGTACTGCTGTTAGTGTTCCTTTAAGACGAGAAGGAATGTCTAGGAAAAAAGCATTCTTTTATGGACAGTTAAGTGGAATTGTAGAACCCATCAGTGGAGTAATCGGAGCAATACTGGTTTTAAAAATTAGAAATTTATTACCTTTTCTATTAGCATTTGCTGCTGGAGCTATGATTTACGTTGTAGTGGAAGAATTAATTCCTGAAAGTCAAACAAATAAGAAAAAAGACCTAATGGCCTTCTTTACTCTAATTGGATTTTCTATTATGATGGTTCTTGATGTGGCACTAGGATAAAAAAGATCTAGTTAATTCTAGATTTTTTTTGATTCAACATTTCATTAATTATATTCAATATTTCTTTTTTCATGGTATGAGTATTAATAAAGCTATCTATCATATCCGATAAAATTTTTTCAAAATGATTTCAATCAATTTGAGTTTGATCTATTGGTCTTTTTGACATTTTTTAATTCTATAAATTTTTTCATAATTCCTCCTTATATGAAAATTATTTCATATTGGTTATATTATTATTTATTATAAAAAGCAATACAATATGAATTTTTTTTCACATAAAAAAATCCAGTTATTATTTATTTCTGGATTTTAGTGTTAATAATTAAAATTTAATATTACCAATAATCATATTTTTTAAATATCTACCATATAGTTCTAAGATATTTGCTTCTTTTACATCTTGTTTTACTGTTAAAGTAATTTCTTTAATTAATTTTCCATCTTCTTTTACTTTTAAAGTTCCTACTTTATCACCTTTTTTAACAGGTGCTTTTATTTTATCTAATTTTGTTTCATAAGTAATATCTCCCATTTTTTCTGTTTTTTTAGAGAGAATTGAAGCATTATCTTTTGTAATAATACTAACATTTTGATTTTTAGCTTTTTCGATTTGAACTTCTGTAACTACATCTCCTTGTTTTACTAATTCTGTTGATTTATATTGTGCGAAACCATAATCTAATAAAGCCGATGTTTCTGAGGTTCTAAGTCCATTTGATTCTTCTCCCATAACAACAGATATTAATCTCATATCATTTTTTTTAGCTGTTGCAGTTAAACAATATCCTGCTTCTGTTGTATAACCTGTTTTTAAACCGTCCACACCATTATAAAATCTCACTAATTTATTTGTATTTACAAGCCAAAATTCTTTACTAGTTCCCTTTCTTAAATAGTCTTCATAAATGGATGTAAAGGTTAGTACTTTTTCATGTTTTACAAGTTCTCTAGCAATCATAGCCATATCATAAGCACTAGAATAATGATTAGCGTCATCTAAACCATGAGGATTTTTAAAATTTGTATCTTTTAATCCAAGTTCTTTTACTTTATCATTCATCATTTTTACAAATTCATCTGTAGTTCCTGCTACTGCTTCTGCCAAAGCAACTACAGCATCATTACCACTAGCTACAGCTACTCCTTTAAACATATCTTCTACTTTCATTTGTTCTCCCGTTTCCAATAAAATTTGTGATCCACCCATACCGGAAGCATTACTACTAGCTGTAACCATATCATCCCAATGAATAATTCCTTTTTCTATACTTTCTACAATTACTAGCATACTCATAATTTTTGTCATAGAAGCAGGCGCTAGCTTTTCATGAGAATTCTTTTCAAATAATATTTGTCCTGTTGATGCATCTATTAAAATTGCTGATTTCGCATTTTGAGCTAATGAGACATTTGTACCATTATTTTCTTCAACATTTGTATCTGTTGCTTCTTCGGCTTGAATAGCCATAGGAAATAATATTAAAAAACAGCTCAATAAAATAATTATTTTTTTCATAATCCACCTCTCAATAAAATTTATGTTTTTCGACAAAAAAAAGAATAAATTGACAACTTTATTCTTTTTATTTTATATATTCATGATTGAAATTTTTATTGTAATTATTATATGCTTTTATTTGTAATTTTAAATCAAATTTTTTAAATTTATAATCAGGATATTTATTAAGTAAAACTTCTTTTACAATCTTTTTTAGAAAAAAGGGATTTCTAACTAAAATAGGACCAATTAAATAAGTTCCATAAAAATTTTTATAATGAACACCTTCTGTTTTAGAATTTGGATAACTTCCAACTCCTTTTATTACTTCAAACATTGGTAAGTCATTTTCTTTCATTACTGTACTTTGATTTTGAAATCCTATTATTTTTTCACTAAAAAATGGACTTCTCATGATACATTCATCAATCATACGAAATGATTCTTCTTTTGAATAGTAATTGAAAATACCTAGTGTTTTTATTTTTTTATTTTGTTGATTTAAAATATATTTTCCAAATAAATTAATAGCATTACCTGTAATCAAGAAAAATTTTCCGGCTTCGATTTGTTGTTGAATATCTTCTCGATATTTCATCAAGTGAGGAAGAATTAAATTTTGATTGTTTTCTGTTCCTGTCCCCATGTAAACAAAATCATATTTTGAAAAATCTAGGTCATCATCAAGTGTTAAGAAATGAATAGATACTCTAACACCTTGTTCTTCTAACGACTTTTTTAAGGCTTTGATATTTCCACTTTCACCATATAAGTTTAAAAGGTCATAGTATAAGTAAGCAATTGTAATCATTATTTCTCACCTCTTGTCATTAATTCATGAAAAGGTTCTACATAATCAAAATTTAAAATGGCGTAGATATCTCCTTTTGTTTTTTTCTTAATATAAGTTGTAGCTTTTTCTAATGTATCAAAAGGAACGATTTTAGATGAATCAATTCCAGCATAGTTCATTCTAGTAGCAATATCAAATTCATTTAATCCTATGCATACAACTTTATCAATATTGTGTTTGGTTAATATCTCAAAATCTATATCATATAGCCAAGAGATATCATTAAATTCATATCTTCTACTAATTTCTTTCCAACCAATTACGATTGTTTTTAACGATTTTTCACGATCAATAAACAATAATGATTGATTGAAAGTGCTACTATTTTCATTTTTATTATTTAATATAATCATATTTCTTTGCTCTATTTTATAAATATTCATGTTTTTTCCATTTGAATTTAGGTTGTTAATAGCAGCTACAATGATATGCTCATTAATTCCAATTTCTTTTGTAATGGTATAAGCAGCAAGAGTATTATAAATATTATATAGCATGGTAGATGGTAAATGAATTTCATTGTCATTTAATAGAATTTTTTGATTTTTATAGTCTATTTTTGTACATACATTTGTAGCATTAGGTCTTTTAAAAGAACAATTAGGGCAATGATAATCTCCAATTTCTTCAAAATTATAATATCGATATTCTAACTTTGTATGACATTTCGGACAATATATAAAATTTAAGTTTTCAAATTTACTTTTGGTATAAGAAAATTTATTTTTTTCAATACTGTAATAGGTAACAGGATTTTTTTTCTTCATTACAAATTTTTGTAACATCGGATCATCAGCATTTAAAATTAAATGCATATCACTAGTAATTGCTTTTTCAATTTCATGAAATACCAAATCAAAATGTCCTTGTCGTGGTGGCTGATCTCTTGTAATATTTGTAATTACTACGTGTGTTGGTTTTAAATAAGGAAATACATATTTTGTATAACGTTCATCCACTTCAGCAACAATTATATCTGCTTTAATATTTCCTTTTAAATCACTATGTTCGATTAATAAGGAAGCAATTCCAGCATCTAGATTAGAACCTTTATCATTATGAGCAACTATCATATGATTTTCTAAAGCTATAGCAGATATCATACCTGTTACGCTTCCTTTTCCAGAAGAGCCTGTTACGGCTACTACTTTTTCTGGATAATGAAATTTACCTAAGAATTTTGGATTCATTTTTAAGGCTATCTGACCAGGGAGAGAAGAACCTCTTCCTATTTTTTTTAAAATTGATTGAATTAATTTACAAATTATTAATTGAATAGACAACATAAAAACACCTCTTTTTTAGAATATCACAATTTTTATAATAATCATAGAATTATAAGAAAAAAAGATAACAATAAGTTATCTTTGTAGATTCTATTTATCAATTGGTTCTGTAGAAACCCAATAATATGTACCTGATGAGCTTTTCTTGAATGTATGTTTATAAGTGATGGCATTTTTTTCAATTGATTCATCTATATCAAATACACTGTTTGTATTTCCAAAATCATAAGGATATACGGTGTCAACAATACTTGTTTCAGAATCTGGTGATGGATATATTTTAAATTGAAGCTGAATAGAAGAATCTTTAGAATATTCTTCTAAATTTTCAAAATGAACATATACATATTTCTCATAAATATATATGTAATCCCCATCTTGTTCTGCTTTTTCAATCTTTTTATCTGCGTAATTTCCAAAAATGGAACCTCCACCACTATTTGTACAATAATATATATTATCTTGTAATTTACAGTTTAAAAGTCCACTACCTTGAAAACTATCTAATTTTTGAAAATACTGTTCTGAACCAAAAGCTCTTTTTACACTATCTTTTAACATATCAGCATCAATAAGTGTTTCACAATCGCCATATTCTTCCCAACATTTATAATTCATACCATCAATTTCTTTTGTGCTATAAGCATATAAAGGAATATGATTATAAGAATTAACAACTAAATTACCATCTATATATGTTGGTTTATAATCTTTCATCATTCTTTCAACGCCAATTCCTAAAATTACATTTTGTGGAATATCTAAAATAGTCATTTTTTTGCCTTGATAAATATTAAAATTTACAGACCAGCTTGGAATATTTGGAACATTTATCATTAGACTACTGACAAATGTACGATCACTTATGTCTAATTCTACTACTTTACTAGAGTTAGTATTATTCTGACTTTTATTATCATCTTTTTTATGATTTATTTGACTATATCCAAAATAAACACCTGTTGCTACTACAATTATTACTAAAACGGCTATTAAAACTTTTTTCACACTACTTCTCCTATTCTATATCTAAAGTATACCCCCCCCCCGAGTCTTTTTGTCAAGAGGAGATTTTGTAAAAAAATATAGAGTTATTTATGTACTCTATGTTGTTGTTCAGAAACTTGATATAAAGTTTGATCAATCTCGCTAATTAAATTACTAACCTCACGAATACGTTTTTGAATCTTTGCTACTTCATCATCCGTATAAAAATAATCCTTAACTTGTTGTGAATCTCTTTTTAATTCATTTAATTTCTTTAATCTTTCATTTCTAGAAAAAATCTTTTTCCACAAGGATTGATTTTTAATTTCCTGCTCTTTTTTGGCAACTTCCTGTAACATAGCATTTTGAATATTTCCTAGCTGTAATAGTAGTTTGTTGTATTCTTTTTGTAACTCATTTCTTTTTTCTATTAGTTGTTCATTCATACTATCACATCCTATTATTAGTATATAACAAAAAGACCAAAAAATTCAATCTTTTGGTTTAAAAATAAATGATAAAAAGAAGGAAATGACAATAGCAGAAATGATTCCCGAAGAAGTCAAATCAAACATCCCCATAGCAAGTCCAATAATGCCATATTCACTAGCCTTTTCTAAAGCCCCATGAATTAATAAATGGCCAAAGCTTGTAATAGGAACTAATGCTCCTCCACCTGCCCATAATACTATTTTGTCATATAAACTAAAAACATCTAGAAAAGCTCCAACTACTACAAATATTGTAGTGATATGTCCAGCAGTAAGAGTAGTATTATCTAAAATAATTTGCCCTATTAAACACACTAATCCTGCAAATAGAAACGCATTTAAATAAATCATTCTATTACCTCCAAACTAATTGCATGAGCAATTCCTGGAATTGTCATATGTTCATTTACCATGGCTGGAGAATGTAAAGCTCCTGTTGCTATTAATAATACTTTTTTCAATTCCTTTTTTTGCATTTTAGAAAATATATAAGCATACGTTACAAGTGGAGCACAAGCTGGTCCACTTCCTCCAGCATAAACAGGTTGCTTATCAATATCAAATATCATACTTGCTGTATCATCATAATTTTTTAAATCAATATGATATTCTTCTTTTAAATAATCTTTTAAAATATCCTTTCCATATCGTCCCAGATCACCACTTAAAATTAAATCATAATCTTCTGCTTTTCTTCCAGTATCTTTTAAATGTTTCATTAGTACTTCTCCACAAGCTGGAGCCATAACAGCTCCCATGTTGTATACATCTTTAATTCCCAAATCAATTACTTTACCAATTGTGGCACTCTCTACTTTGATACCTTCTTTTTCATTTGTTAAATAGGCAGTTGCTGCTCCTGTCGTTGTAAATGTTGTGGTTTTAGGCTTTGGTCCACCATATTCAACGGGATATCTAAATTGTTTTTCTGCTCCACTATTGTGAGAAGAAGCAGAACAAATTACATTTTTAATCTGCTTTGCTTCTAACATATTAGAAGCTATAATCAATCCTTCTACACTAGTTGCACAAGCATTAAATATTCCAAAATAAGGAATTTGTAACCTACTAGCAGCATAGTTAGAAGCAACAGTTTGATTTAATAAGTCACCAGAGATAAAAAGATCAATATCAGAAGATTGTTTACCTGCTTTTTTTAATAAAATAGAAACCGATTCTTCAATTAGTTTAGTTTCTGCTTGTTCCCAAGTTTTTGTTCCAAAATAGAAATCTTGATAACTTTTATCAAAATATTCTCCAAGAGGTCCTTGTTTTTCTAATTTTCCTGTAACGGTTGCCCATTTATTGATATAAACGTTTTGATAATAAAATGTCATATTGCCCCCTCAAATAATAATAATCGAACTAGTCCAAATACATAGGCACTAACCACTCCAAAAATAATTACAGAGCCTGCTAATTTAAACATATTTGCTCCTAATCCTGTTACCATTCCTTCTTTTCTATATTCTAAGGCAGCACTCATCATAGCATGGGCAAACCCAGTAATAGGAACTATTAAACCCGCTTTTGCGAAATTGACCCAACTATCAAAAAATCCAAAGCATGTTAATAAACATCCTATAAAAATAAGAGTAATAATCATAAATGTTCCAGCTTCTGTTGTTGGAATATTTAAATAATAAGCATACAATTCTACTAAAAATTGACCAATCATTCCCATTATTCCACCGATTATAAAAGCAATAATTCCATTTTTTAATCGATCTTCTTTTGGTTTATGTTTTTTTACAATTTCTTGATATTTCTTTTTTTCCATATCATCACCCATTTTTATTATGATTTTGTTTTCCTTTTTTATACAAAAAAATTCAACAAATGTTGAATTTAAGCTACTATTTTATCTTTTAAATTTGTTTTAATTTTTGTTAGAGTTCTAGATACTTGAACTTGATTAATATTGGCAATATTGGCGATTTCTTGTTGAGACATTCCTTGCTCAATGCTATACATTAAAATTTGTTTACTATTTTCATCTAATGAATTCAATGCTTCTTTTAATGATACTAATGTTTCAACATCCAATTGTTTTGAAGGAATAATATCATAAAAATTCATTTCTTTACCATCTTCACAAATAGGTTCATCAATACTTTGTAACATATTAACAGTTTTCAAAGCTTGGTTGATTTTAGAAACTGGTAGTTCTAAAAATTCAGCAATTTCTTCAGAAGTAGGTTGTCGTAAATACTTTTGGCTGAGATAATTTTTTGCTTTTTCAATTGCATTTTTTAATTTTACTAGATCACGACTTAGTTTAATTCCTTTATCTTCTCTTACTAGTTTACACATTTCTCCTAAAATAGAAGTAAATGCATAAGTTGTAAATTTTGTATTTGCATCTTCTTTATACAGTAATTTTGCTTTAATCAATCCTAAAAAACCAGCTTGAATTAAATCTTCTTTATTTTTATATCCTTCAAAATTCTTAGCAATTCCATAAACATAACTAGAGTATTCTAAAATAAATTCATTTGTCATTTTTGCCTCCTATACTTGAATTAATTTGAATGCAACAAGTTCATTTTGAATTTCTTTAATATAATTTAGTAATCTACTTTTTTTCAATCGTTTCCGTACTTCTTCATTAGATAAATCACTAATTAATACCCTTCCTTTATTTTTTTTACTTAATTCGTAAATATAATATAAAATATTGATTCCTTTCATATCTACTGTTTTTAATTCTTCTAAGTTTATTACAATATTTTTAATTTGATATTCTTTAATAATATGATTTACTTCTTTTTCTAATAATGGGCATGTTTCTTTCGTTAAATTACCAATCAAGCGTATAAATAGAATTCCTTTCCGATATTCAATAACAGTATCCAACAGTAATCACCTTCCATAGATACTGTAACACTAGTTAAAATGTTTTGATATCATTTCGACAAAACTAGATTTTATTTTAAATCGACATTTTTAACAAAAAAAAAGAGATTAAATAATTAATCTCTTCCGTCCTTTGATATAAAGGACATGTAATCGGTTCAAATTTGTGGAACTTAAAACCTTACAAATAAAGTATAGCAAACTTATTATATTATGTCAATAAAAATATTAAATTTGTCGAAAAAAGTTAACCCTTTTTTGTTTTTTTACTTAATTTATAAATTTCAAAATTTTCTGTATCATTACCGGAAAACTTATATAATAAGTTACAACAAAATGCAAATCCATATTCATCATCTAAATATCCTTCTGCTTTAATTTTAGAAAACTCTTGATTTTCTATATCTTTTAACAGTTTATTTTTTTCTTGATTTAACCTATCAAGTTCTTTTTTTAATTGTTCTAATTCATCTAATAAACTCTCTCTATAATCATCTAAAGTAGCTGTTTCAATTTCATGTTGCCAGTTTGCCCCTACCTCGCTATCATATTCCGGACTTTCTTTAAATTCATT
>URDT01000034.1 GCA_900546745.1 uncultured Mycoplasmatota bacterium
TGTTGTAATGATTGCGATTACTGCTAGTACTACAATCACTCCTAATAGTTCTATTAGTGTAAATCCTTTTCTTTTCACAATTTATCATTCCTTTCTTACACACTAAAAAAGAGGGTTGTTTACCCCCCCCCGTTGCTCTCGGCAAACGCGATATTTTGCCTATTACAAACTATATTATGATTTACTTTTGATAGTTTCATTATAGCAAATTATTATTTATTTATCAATATTTTCTTTAGCTTTTTTAATTTTCTTCTAATACTTTCCTATAAACATTTTTGATAACGTGACGCGATTACTTCTGCTACCTTCATACCATCCATTGCAGCAGTTGTAATCCCACCAGCATATCCTGATCCCTCACCACAAGGATAAATTCCTTTTATATTGGACTCTAATGTTTCATCTCTTTCGATTCGAACAGGAGAAGAAGTTCTACTTTCTATTCCAGCCATAATTGAATCGCCATCATTGTACCCTTTTATTTTTGTCCCAAAATATTCAATTCCTTCCATTAAAGATTCTGATACAAACCTTGGTAAAATATGATTTAAATTAGAAAGTTGATAATTTCCTTTAAAAATAGGTTTAACAGTTCCTAACTTTGTAGTAACTTTATTTTCTTTAAAATCTCGATAACATTGAATTGGTATATTACCATTTCCTTCAAGAAAAGCAAGACGCTCTAACTTTCTTTGAAACGCCATACCATCTAAGACATTATTTCCAAAATCCTCTGGTTTCACACTAACAACAATCGCACTATTTGCATTTTCACTTTCCCTATTATAATTACTCATTCCATTAATGGCTAAAAGCCCTTCCTCACTAGAAGCATTTACCACGTATCCACCTGGACACATGCAAAAGGAATACACACCCCTACCAGATGTTGTTGTATACGTTAATTTATAACTAGCAGGTGCTAATTTAGCATGGCTTTTCATTCCATATTGACTTTCATTAATCATACTTTGAGAATGTTCTATACGAACACCTAACGCGAATGGTTTAGCACTCATATTGATATTTTTTTCAAGAAGCATTTGAAAAGTATCTCTAGCACTATGACCAATCGCTAGCACTAAATTAGAACAAGGAATCATTTCTTTTCCATTCACTTCAATTTCAACTAAATGATGATTCTTAATATGAAGATCTGTCAAACAAGTTTGAAAAAGAAATTCTCCTCCCATTTCTATAATTTTATCTCTCATATTTCTTACTACTTTTCTAAGTACATCAGTTCCAATATGTGGTTTATAATCATACATAATATCCGGATTAGCTCCACATTCTACAAATATTTCAAACACTTTTTTCATACGATGAGCAGGATCCTTTGTCATTGTATTTATTTTTCCATCTGAAAAAGTTCCTGCTCCACCTTCTCCATATTGATCATTAGAATTACTATTTAATTTTCCTGTTTTCCAAAACTCTTCTACCGTTTTTATTCGATTTTCTACTTTTTCTCCTCTTTCAATAATAAGAGGGTGATATCCATTTTGAGCAAGCAAATAAGCGCAAAATAATCCTGCTGGTCCTGCTCCAACAATTACAATTCTGTTATCTAATTTTTCTGTTCCTGTAATCTGAAACAAATATTTTTCATCTGGTGTTTTCATAACATCTTTGTTAAAGCGTTGAAGTAATTGGCCTTCATTTCTAACTTCAATATCTACTTCATAAATAAATTTTAAATGAGGTTTTTTTCTAGCATCTAATGATTTTTTATTCACTCGAATAAATTGAATTTGACTTTCATTAATCTTTAATTTAATTGCTGTTTGCTTTTTGATTTCTTCTAAACTGTCTTTTTCAAAATATACTTCTACTTGTCTAATACGAATCATTTTATATTACTCCCTGCTATCATTCCTGTGATAAAAGCAAAACTCAAATTATAGCCACCACAATCTCCTATCACATCTAATAATTCTCCTGTTACATATAAACCAGGTACTTTTTTAGATTCTAAATTATCAGTAATTTCCAATAAACTAAGTCCTCCCCTACATACTTGAGAACGGTCAAATCCTTTAAAATCCATAATATCAAATGATAATTGTTTTAAATTTTGACATAATTTTTCTTTTTTTGAATTAGAAATAGAGTCCCATAAATCTTGATTGGAAATAGATGACAATTTTAAAATCAAATTTACGATTTTATAATTTAATAATCCATCTAATAATTCTTGTACTGTTCTATTTTTTACAGTCTTATTTTTAAAATCCATGTATGAAATAAAATTAGAAACTGTTGGAATTAAATCCAATTTCAATGTATCATTTTTACAAGCAATATTAGAAATATTCATAGCGCAAATTCCACTAATTCCATAATCTGTAAATTGTAACTCTCCTGTTTCTTGATTTATCATTTTTTGATGATGATATAGTTGAATAACGACATTGGTTCTAACACCTGACAAATCTTTATAAAAAGGATATGTTTCTATAGAAGTTAAGGCTGGCTTAATAGGAACTATCGTATGACCCATTTTTTTTAATATCTCATATCCTATTCCATCCGATCCTGTCTTTGGATATGCTTTAGATCCAGTTGCTAGAATCACTCTATCAGCTTCAAAAACTCCTCGATTTGTTTGAATTTGAAATTGTTGTTTTTTTTCGATATTATTTACTTTAACATCATAAATAATTTGAACCCCATTAACGAGAGCTTCCTTAATCAAAGCATTTTGAATAGTCGTTGCTTGATTAGAAAGAGGATAATAGTAACCATTTTTAGAATAATATTCCACTCCTATTTGATTCATCAAATTTAATATTTTTTCTTTTGGATTTTCTATCATAGGAATTTGTTCTTCATTCGCACTATAAAAATGATCTAAAGTAAAATCTTCATTCATAAAATTACATTTTCCATTTCCTGTAATAGATATTTTTTTGCCACATATTTTATTCTTTTCTAATAAGATTACTTTATTTTGTGAAGAAGCATAAATTGCAGCAACTAATCCAGATGCTCCTCCACCAATAACTACTACTTTCATAGAAACCTCCTATCTATATTCATTATACCAAAAAGTATACAAAAAAAGAAAGGAAAACCTTTCTATCACTAATGACTATAAATACAACTTATAGTCTTACAACCAACATCTAATAACACACAACTTACTACATTTACATTGTATCATTAATATAATTGATAGTCAATACTATTTTGTCGAATTTTGTGCGATTCCATCCATACTCCATGTTTTGGTATCCGTAATTTTAACATTAATAATTTTACCAATATCAGAAGGATCCCCTTGTACATTCACTAATTTCATAGTATCTGTATACCCCATTAACATTTTTCCATCTTTTTCTGAATAATCTTCAATTAAAACAGGTACTATTTTATGTAGATACTTTTGGTTTGCTTCATTTGCATATTCATTTACTAATTGATTTAAAGTTTGTAATCTTTTTTCTTTTTCTTCTAATGGTGTTGTATCCTCCATTTTAGCTGCAGGAGTACCAATTCTTGGAGAAAAAATAAAAGTAAAAGCAGAATCATATTTCACTTGATTTACAACATCTAAAGTTTCTTGAAAATCTTCTTCTGTTTCTCCTGGAAATCCTACAATAATATCAGTAGTTAATGAACAATTAGGAATTTTTTCTTTTATTTTTTTTGCTAATTCTAAATAAGATTCCTTCGTATATCTTCTACCCATTTTTTTCAAAATATTATTGGATCCTGATTGAAGTGGTAAATGAATGTAAGGCATAATGTTATCATATTTTGCTATCACATCAATCATACTATCGGTAAAATCCCATGGATGACTTGTTACAAAACGAATTCTAGGAATATTGGTTTTAGCAACATCTTCTAATAAATTTTCCATATTATAATTGTCATCTAAATCTTTTCCATAGGCATTGACATTTTGACCTAATAAAGTAACTTCTTGATAGCCTTTTTCTTTTAAACATTGAACTTCTGCTAAAATATCTTCATGATATCTACTTCTTTGTTTTCCTCTAGTATATGGAACGATACAATAAGTACAGAATTTATCACATCCATACATAATATTTACCCATGCTTTATATTTTGAAGCTCGTTTGACAGGAATATTTTCTATAATATCCCCTTCTTTACTATAAACTTGAATTTGTTGTGACTTTGTTTCTATAACATTATTCAAAATCTCAGGTAATTCATGAATGTTATGAGTTCCAAAAACAATATCTAAATATTTATGTTTTTGCATAATTTCTTTTACAACGACTTCTTCTTGTGCCATACAACCACATAATCCAGCAATAACATCTGGCTTTTGTTCTTTTAAGTGTTTCACTCTTCCTAAATAACCGAATACTTTATTATGAGCATTTTCACGAATCGCACAAGTGTTTAATAAAATAACATCAGCATCTTCCATTTGATCAGTTTCTTCAAATGACATATCTTCTAAAATTGCTTTAATATTTTCTCCATCATGCTCATTCATTTGACAGCCATAGGTTCTTACAAAATATTTTTTATTTTTACCTAATGTTTTTAAATCACTATTTACAATATATTCGTGTGTTAAAACGCGAACTTCTTGTTTACTTCTTTTTTGAGCTTCTTTTAAATTTGGTATTAACATATTATCACTTCATTTCCTTTTAAGATATTATCATATTTCTAAATGATAATCAATAAAGTTTGTTTGAAAAAAAGAAGTTTATAATAAATAAAAAATGATAGCAGATAAGCTATCATTTTTTATATTGTAATAGACTATTTTTAATTTTTTAAAGCTTTAAACATTTTCTTCCATAAGTCTTTAGAAGAATAATTCAAAATTCCTACTTTATAAATTTTTAATCCATATTTAATTAATAAATAGTTAAATATTAATGTAATGATAATAGAAACAATAATATCAATAACACCGATTTGACCTAATACTAATAAAGAAGGAGCTAGAATAGCAGATATTAGTGGAACATAAGATAAAATACGAATAAATAATGCTCCTTTAAATACCCCTGCCATCATCGCTAAATAATAACCTATTAAAGAAATTATCATAATAGGAGTTTGTAATTGACCAAAGTCCTCAGCATTGGTCGTCATACTAGCTAAAATTCCAGCTAACAAGGAATAAGCTAAGAAAGTAATTAACATCAATAATAATGTTAATGGAATAATATAAATTAGTTTTGAAACAAATTCTGTTGTTAAAATACCATTAATAACACCAGAAATATTAGTACCTAATCCATCGATAATGTTTCCTGACCCTAATATTTTTCTAATAAAAAGTCCTAACCCAGCATAGCAAAATAGTAAAACGCCTTGAATAATAACAAATAAATTTCCAGCAATTATCTTAGAGAAAAAATGTGTTTTAGGAGAAACATTTGAAATAATAATTTCCATTCCCCTAGTTGTTTTTTCATCATTTACTTCTGCTCCGATCATTTGTACTAAGAAAATAGTAAGCATGAAAAATGGTAAAATTACAATTGGGAAAACAGTAGACATAATCGTTTCCATATTTTCATCTTCTGATTTTTTTGTTTCATCTAGTATAATTCGATTAATCGTTACTCCAGAATAGATTTTATTCAATTCTTCTTCTGATATATTTGAATTTTGAATAGCGATTTGTACTTTGGTAGCATTAATAGCTTGTTCTAGTATTTGCATAGATATTGTATCAATATAAGCCTCTGAAATTAAAGAAACGTTTAATACGTTTTGAGTATCTGGATTGATTATAAAGGCAACAATATTATTATCTTTTTCAATTTCTTTTTTTACTTGTTCTTCAGTTTTATCATATTTAGAAACTTCAAATGAAACATTTTCTTTTCCATAAATAGACGTTGTAATAGTTTCTATTTGATTTTTTAAAAGATCATAACTTCCTGTTTCATCGATTACATATACTTTAGTAGCATTATCAAAATCACCACCAAACAACTGAATAATACTATCAATATTGGTAACGGCTACAATGATAAGCGCTAAAACGATATTTGCTATTAAAAACCACTTTGTTTTTAATTTTCGATCCAAACTTACTTTTGTTAAATACTCCAATTTACTTTTCAAATGATTCACCTACTTTCGAAACAAATATTTCATTTAAGGATGGCTCCTCTACAACAAATTTTGTAATATCTTTTGCTTTACTAACAATTTGAAATACTTTAGGAACAATTTTCTTACTTTCTATTTTTACTTCATATTCATCGGCTTTTTCAATAACTTCAAGTACTCCTGACACTTTTTCTAATTCTTCTTTAGAAACAGTTCCTTTTATAAAAATATCTTTTTTGCGGTACTGTTCTTTAATATCAGATAAATATCCTTCTAATACTGTTTTTCCTTTTAGAATAATAACTAATTTTTTACAAAAAAGTTCAACATGCTCCATACGATGAGAAGAAAATATAATAATACTTCCATTTTTTGACATCTCTACAATTTCACTTTTAAATAATTCTACATTAAAAGGATCTAATCCTGAAAATGGTTCATCTAAAATTAGTAGTTTAGGACGATTTAAAATAGCTGTTATGAATTGAACTTTTTGTTGATTTCCTTTTGATAATTCTTTAATTTTCTTTTCTCTATAGCTACTAATGGAAAATTTTTCTAATAATTCATCCATTCTTTTTAATATTTCGGATTCTTTCATTCCTTTTAGATGTCCATAAAAAAGACATTGTTCTTTTACTGTTAATTTTGTAAGTAAACTTCTTTCTTCAGTTAAAAAACCAATTTGATCTGTTACACTGTAATCAATTTTCTTACCATCTAAGGTGATTTCACCTTCTGTTGGATCTAGAAGTCCCATAATCATTCGAAATGTTGTTGTTTTTCCGGCTCCATTAACTCCTAATAATCCAAAGATTTCACCTTCTTTTACTGTAAAGGACAAATTGTCTACAGCTTTAAAGTCACCATAATATTTTGTGACATTTTTAACTTCTAACACATTATCACTCCTTATTGTTTCATCCCTTTCATTATATCATAATTTTTTTTCTTGAGAGTTGTTTTTTAAGAATTTAATTATTTTAAATATTTTTTGTTATATTTATGGCAATGCATATAAAAAACTAACTCATTTCTGAATTAGTCGATATACTTATTGGTAGCGAGAGGGGGATTCGAACCCTCGACCTATCGGGTATGAACCGATTGCTCTAGCCAACTGAGCTATCTCGCCATGTACCAAACAATATGATTATAACAAAAAACATATTATTTGGCAACTATTTTTATTAAATTTTTCATTTTAACTGATATTATACTCTAAAGAATAAGCTTCTGTTAAATCAATATCACTAGTCATTGTAATTACAATACTTGTGTTTCCATCTAAAGAATCACCCAATGTTCCTTGTAATGTTGCAATCACAGAACCATTTTTTGCCTTAAAAGTAACATCGAATTGATTAATCGCTACACTCTCACTCGTCTGATTCGTAATTTGAACACTAAAAGTACTAGTACCTTTTTCATATGTCAAAGAAACCTGATTCAATAATAAATTTCCAACTACCTGTTCCTTAATAATATTTTCATTATTGTTTGTTTTTATATTATTTGTAGTAGATGCTTCTTTACATCCTGTAAATATCATCAATAAACCTAAAACTATTAATAAACGCTTCATTCCATAGCCTCTCTTATCTTATCTATTTGTTCTTTATAATTTCCCTTTGTAATAAAACTACCTACTACAATCATATCACATTTTTTTAACTTAGGAGTATTTTGGTTATTGATACCTCCATCTACTTCTATTTGATAATGAAGATGATTTTGATTGCGATAATGATATAATTCTTCGATTCTTGAATAAGTTTGTTCTAGGAAAGATTGTCCACCCTTTCCTGGTTCTACACTCATCACTAAAACTAAACCTACAAAAGGTAAAAATGATTTTATTTCTTCTAAATCTGTATCTGGTTTAACAGAAAGTCCAGCTTTTATACCTTTACTATGAATTTCAGAAATCCATTTCATAGTATTTCCTATTTCATAATGAAAAGTAATGAATTCAGGATGAATACTTGAAAATTGTTCAATGTATATTTCTGGATTTTGAACCATTAAATGAACATCATATTTTAAATTGGGAACAATAATGGGTGATACCTCAGAAAAAGGAAAAGAAACGTTAGGAACAAAATCTCCATCCATTACATCAACATGAATGTAATCTAATCCTGAAGCTGAAATCTTTTGAATTGCATCTTTTGTTTTGGGAGTTAAATCTAATATAGAACCTGACAATTTCATAATATCACCTTTTTTCTGAAATAAACTTTAAATAATTATCGTATCTGCTTTTTAAAATAATTTCTTCATTTACTTTATTTTTAATTTCACATTGATCTTCTTTATCATGCATACAATCTTTATATTTACAAAATTCTCTGTACTTATTGAATTCAATAAAATTATCACGAATGTCCTGTGGTGTCATATCAACAAAGCTAAGAGCCGAAAAACCTGGTGTATCTGCCACAAAACCATTAGAGAATTTTAATAATTCTGTATGCCTTGTAGTATGTTTTCCTCTTCCTAAAGCTAAAGAAATAGGAGCTGTTTTAATTTGAAGAGATGCATCTAAATGATTTAATAAAGTAGACTTACCAGCTCCACTTTGTCCTGTAAAAATTGTTACTTTATTAGAAAAAGATTGTTTTATTTTTTCAATTTCGGTATTCAAATATATAGTATATCCAATTTGTTCATAATAATGAATAATCGAATTTATCGTTGTTCTCTCTTGATCATTTAATAAATCTAACTTTGTAAAACAAATAATAGGTTTAATATTATTAAATTCAATAATTGTTAATAATTTATCTAATAAATTAGAAGAAAAATCTGGTTGTTTGACACTAGTAATAATAAAAGCTTGATCAATATTACTAACAGGAGGACGAAGTAATTCATTTCTTCTTGGAAGAATTTCTAAAATATAGCAATTATTAGAATCAAAAATCACTTCATCTCCAACTAGAGGAGTAATTTTCATATTTCGAATTTTTCCTCTAACTTTACAAGTATACGTCTTTCCTTCGCTTAATACTGTATAATCATTACTGATATTTTTAATTATTTTTCCATTCATAAGTTAACTTTCTGTTGTTTTATCTGTCGATGTAGTTTTATCTGTAGTTTTATCTGTCGATGTAGTTTTATCCGTTGCCTTATTATCTGTTTTTGTAGAAGATGTATCTTTCTTATCTTCTGTTACTGCTTTCTTTTTTGCATAAGTAACTCTTAAAGTAACACCACTTACTACTTTGCTACCAGCTGCTCTACTTTGTGTAAGAATTGTATTTTCTGTAAAATCATTCGTTTCTTTTGCAGTAGATTCTAATGTTATATTATATTTTTTACAGAACTCTTCTACGCCACTTAACGTATAGGATTCATTGACAAAGTCTGGATACACTGTAATTAATTTAGCAACTTCAAAACTAATAGAATCTCCTTTTTTAATTTCTGTATCAGCTGCTACTGTTTGTGTCATAATAGTTCCATCTTTGACATTATCATCTTCAGTTACTTCTTTTTCTTCCATACTAACTGTTAAACCTTTTTCTTCTAATAAATATTTTACAGTTTCATAATCTTTTCCTGTATAATCCTCTAATTTAAATTTTTCTATTCCTTTTGATACTGTTAATGTAATAGTAGCTCCTTTTTTCACAGTTCTTCCTATTTTAGGACTTGTACTAATAACATTCCCCTCTTCTACCTCTTCACTAGTCTTTTCATTAACTTCATCACTAACTTTAAATCCTAATTTTTCTAATTCTTTTTCAGCCTTTTCAGTAGTAAGACCTGAAACATCAGGAATCTCTATTTCTTTTGTTTTAGCAAACATAGGTAGAACTACAAACATAACTACTGCTATGATTACTAAAATAGCTGTAATGATACCTGTTACAATTAAAGCTTTATTAACTTTTTTTTCTTTCTTTTCTTCTATTTTTTGGGTTTGAACTTCTTCTTGTTTTTTCACTCTAGAAGGAGTTTCCTCTTCTATTTCTTGTTCTGGATAAGGATATACATATCTTTTTTCATCAGCGCGATCTTTATCTAAAGCTGTTTTTAGATCATCATGCATTTCCATAACATTTTCATAACGATTTTTTGGGTTTTTAGCTGCTGCTTTCAAAATAATATTTTCTACACTTTGAGGAATTTCCGGATTAAATTCACAAACAGAAGGAATTGGATCACGCATTTGTTTAATAGCAATCTCTACAGCATTTTCTCCTTTAAAAGGTAATTTTCCTGTTAATAATTCATACATTAAAATTCCTAAAGAGTAAATATCACTTTTTATAGTAGCGCCTGTTCCATTTGCTTGTTCTGGAGGTAAATAATGAACAGAACCCATAACAGAATTGGTTTGTGTTAATTCATTACTATTTAAAGCCATAGCAATACCGAAATCAGTTATTTTAACGGTCCCATCTTCTAGAATTAAAACATTTTGGGGTTTAATATCACGATGAATTATATAACTATCATGAGCACAAGCCAATCCAGAAGTTAATTGAAGCATAATATCAATTACTTCTGCTAAAGTTAAATTGCCTCTTTTTTTAATTAAGCTTTTTAAAGTTTGACCTTCTAAATATTCCATAACAATAAAATATTTACCATTATCTTCTCCTACATCATACATTTCTACAATATTAGGATGATTTAAAGAAGATGCTGAAATAGCTTCTCTTTGAAATCTTCTGACAAATTTTTCATCAGTTGCTAAATCACCACGCAATATTTTAACGGCAACATTACGATCTAAAATTGTATCATAAGCTAAATATACATTCGCCATACCACCTTCGCCTATTGTACGAATAATTTGGTAACGATCATTAATTTTTTGTCCTTTCGTTATCATTATTTACCACCTTTTTCTAAATATGCTGCAGAAATATTATCGTTTCCGCCACGATTATTACATTTATAAATTAATTTTAATAATTTTTCTTCAATTGTTAAATCTTCTGATAAAACTTTAGAAATTTGATCATCATCTAACATATTTGTTAAACCATCGCTACAAAGTAAAATACCATCCACATCAGTT
Organism: uncultured Mycoplasmatota bacterium; assembly: GCA_900546745.1. GTDB lineage: Bacteria > Bacillota_I > Bacilli_A > RF39 > UBA660 > CAJOJO01. The sequence goes on from URDT01000034.1 coordinate 11,105, forward strand.
TCTACATCGAAGATATCTAATTCTACACTCTTAGCAGATCCTAAAGCTCTCATTAATACATTTTTACGAGGATGATTTTTGGCTTCTTCTTCAGTTAATTCTCCTGATTTTACTAACATATTAACTAATGTGTGATTGATTGTAATCTTTTGTAATTTATGATTTTTAATGACATACCCTGAAGAATCTCCAATATTACCAAATAATAGGAAATCATTTGTAACTAGAGCAAGTACTAAAGTAGTACCCATTCCAGAGCTTTCTGGATGATCAATTGTATAATTATTGATTAATGTATTTACTTCACTTACAGTTTCACGAAGCCAGTTAATAGCATCTTCTTTATTTCCTACTGTACTAAGCTCACGAAATCTTTTTCCAATATGAGTAATTGCTATAGAAGAAGCTACTTCTCCGGCATTATGTCCACCCATACCATCGGCTACAGTTAGTAAAATTTCTTTATTTAAATTCTCCGTAATTACAACACTATCTTCATTATGGTCTCTTACTTTACCAGTATCAGTCATATAACAATATTTCATGATTTTCCCTCCTCATAATTAGAACGAAGTTGACCACAAGCAGCCATTACTTTAGTTCCAAATTCTCTTCTAATGGTAACATTCACATGATTTTTTTTGAGTGTATCATAAAAGGCTAATATTCGATCCTGTGAAGCTCTTTTAAATTCAATATGACTAGTTTCATTATAAGGAATTAAGTTTACATAACAATTTAATCCTTTTATTAAATTAGAAAGTTCCAAAGCTTCTTTTTTAGAATCGTTAACACCGTCTAATAAAATATATTCAAATGTAATTCTTCTATTTGTTTTTGAAACATATTTTTTTAAAACTGCGATCAATTCTTTTAAAGGATATGCTTTATTAATTGGCATCAATTGATTTCTAAGTTCATCATTAGGAGCGTGAAGTGATATCGCTAAATTTACTTGTTTCCCATGTTTCATAAATTCTTCTATTTTAGGAACCAATCCACAAGTAGAAACAGTAATATGTCTAGCTCCTAAGTCAATTCCTTTTCCCTCATTAAGGATATCAATAAAGTCTATCACATTATCATAATTATCAAAAGGATCTCCAATTCCCATTAAAACAACATGTGATATTCTAATACCTTCTAATTCTTCTATTTTTAAAATTTGTTCAACCATCTCATGAGTTTCTAAGTTCCTAACTTTTTTAAGTCTTCCACTTTCGCAAAATTTACATCCCATGTTACAGCCAACTTCAGTCGAAACACATAAGCTTTTTCCATAATCATGATTCATTAAAACTGCTTCAATTTTATTATGATCTTCTAATTCGAACAGATATTTACTAACGTCTATGTCTTTCTTCTGATCAAGTAATTGAAGGTCCGTAAAAACAAAATCTTTTTTTAATTGTTCGATTGTTTCTTTTTTTACATTTTTCATTTCATCAAAGTCTTTAACTCTTTTTTTATAAAGCCATTCATAAACTTGGATAGCTTTAAATTTCTTTTCTCCGATAGAAATGAAATAATCTTCTAATTTTTGTAATGTAACTCCATAGATACTAATCATACTTTCACCTTATATTATTATATCAAACTATAAAAAAAAATAATAGATGAAACTATTATTTCTTGTACTTTTGATTAAATTTTTCAATTTGAGATAATCGTTTTATTTTCTGTTTTTCTAATAGATTGCATTTCAACCTTGTTTTAGAAAAATGAGGATATATTGAAATAATATGATTTGTATTTTTGATAACTACTACCATTAAATATTTATAGGGATATTCTTCTTTCAATATAGGATTTTCTACATTAGGATACTCAAAATAATATTTCCAAGTTATATAATCATTTTCAAGTGCCTCACTATCTTCTAATACACTTTTTACTTGATTAAATAATTTTTCTACATCAATTTCTTCTTCAAATAAATTTTCATATAATGTTATTTCTTTATATTTATGCATCATAATATGTTGAATAGCTTTTTCTTCATCATAAGAATATATTTGAGAACTTAAATAAGGATACTTTGAATTCATTTCAAAATCAATTGGTAAGTTTAATTGTTTTCTTAAAAATAACTCCTCTAATTGTAGTAAATCTACT
>URDT01000035.1 GCA_900546745.1 uncultured Mycoplasmatota bacterium
GTTTACAAATACCATTTTCACTCTTACAAGTAAGTACTGTACGAATTGCTACCTTTTTAATTCCAGCGCTTATAATTTTATCTGCTAAAGTTTCTGTAATATAAGTATTTCTATCTACAATAACTTCTTTTGTTTCTGGATGAATTACTTTCTTATTTGTATACCTACCAATAATACGATCTCTTAATGATTCAATAACAGTTCCATCTGTATTTAAGAAATCTTCAACTACAACACCATCGTCTGTACCACAATCTTCTTCTTTAATAATAATATCTTGTGCAACATCAACTAAACGACGAGTTAAATATCCAGCATCGGCAGTTTTAAGGGCTGTATCAACGAATCCTTTACGGATACCATGTGTACCTAAGAAGAATTCAGAAACTCTTACACCCTCTAAGAAGGAAGATGTAATTGGAATTTCTACTGTACCACCATCTGGTTTTGCCATAAGTCCACGCATACCAGCCATTTGGTTGTAACTTCCCATATCTCCACGGGCACCAGAATCAATCATAATAGAAATTGGATTATCACTATTTGATTTAATAATTTCTGTAAGTTCTTCGGCAATCTTATTCTTGGCGCTACTCCATGTAGAAATAACATTTTCATATCTTTCACGTTCTGTAATAACACCACGTCTATATTGCTTATTAATTTGAGCAACACGGTCTTCGGCATCTTTTAAGATTTCAGCTTTATCATTCGATGGAATAATATCACTAATACCAATTGAAATACCTGATAATGTAGATTCTTTAAATCCCAAATCTTTCATTTTATCAAGCATAATAGATGTTTCTGTTGTTTGATAACGCTTATAAATTTGCGCAATTAATTTCTTTAAAACACCCTTTCCAAATGGTTTTACTAATTCCATTTCAGAAATTGCTTTTTTAATATCAGTTCCTTTACTCAAGAAATATTTATTAGGAGTAATTCCTTCCATATTTTCTTTTGTACCTTCATTGATATATTGGAAAGTATCAGGGAAAATTTCATTGAATTTTAATTTACCAACTGTAGTAACTAAATATTTATCACTTTGTTCTTCTGTAAATAATTTATGTTTAAATCCACGTACAGGAATTGCAATTCTTGTATGTTGAGAGATTTCTCTTCGTTCAAAAGACATTAAAGCTTCATCTGGATCTTTGAAGACACGACCTTCTCCTTTTTCACCAGCTTTTTCAATTGTAATGTAATAGTTACCTAAAATCATATCTTGTCCTGGTGTAACGATTGGGTTACCATCAGAAGGTTTCAAGATATTATTAGCGCCTAACATTAAAATTCTAGCTTCTGCTTGTGCTTCTTCACTAATTGGAACATGGACAGCCATTTGATCTCCATCGAAGTCAGCATTAAATGCAGCACATACAAGTGGATGAAGTCGAATTGCTCTACCACTAATTAATTTTGGTTCAAATGCTTGAATACCTAATCTATGTAGTGTTGGAGCACGGTTTAACATAACTGGATGTTCTTTAATCTTTTCTTCTACAATATCCCATACTCTTGGATCTTGGTTTTCAATCATACGTTTTGCTGCTTTAATATTAGAAGCAATTTCTTTACTAACCAAACCATTTATAATATATGGTTTAAATAATTCAAGAGCCATTTCTTTTGGAATACCACATTGATACATTTTAAGACTTGGACCTACAACAATAACGGAACGTCCGGAGTAGTCAACACGTTTTCCAAGTAAGTTTTGACGGAAACGACCTTGTTTACCTTTTAACATACTAGATAAAGATTTTAATGGTCTGTTTCCAGCACCTGTAATATTTCTTCCACGTCTACCATTATCAAATAAGGCATCTACTGCTTCTTGAAGCATACGTTTTTCATTTTGAATAATAATAGATGGGGCACCTAATTCCATTAATTTTTTAAGACGATTGTTACGGTTAATGACACGTCTATATAAATCATTTAAGTCAGATGTAGCAAATCTACCACCATCCAATTGAATCATTGGACGAAGTTCTGGAGGAATAACTGGAAGTGCATCCAAAATCATCCATTCAGGACGGTTTCCTGATTCTTGGAAGGCATCTAATACATCCAAACGTTTAATTAAACGAACACGTTTTTGACTTGTTGAATCTTTAATTTCTTCAATTTCTTTTGTAATTTCTTCAATTTCATGTTCTAAGTCAACTTGACATAAAAGTTCTTTAATTGCTTCAGCACCCATACCAACACGGAATGTATTTCCATATTTTTCGTAATAAGCGCGATACTCTTTATCAGAAATTGTTTGTTTTTTTTCTAAAGGAGTTTCTCCTGGATCTAACACTACATAAGATACAAAATATAATACTTCCTCTAGTTCTCTTGGTGACATATCAAGTACTAATCCCATACGAGAAGGAATTCCCTTGAAGAACCAAATGTGAGACACTGGAGTAGCAAGTTCAATGTGTCCCATACGTTCACGACGTACTTTACTTCTTGTAACTTCTACCCCACAACGATCACAAACAATATTTTTATAACGAAGTCTCTTATATTTACCACAAGAGCATTCAAAATCTTTTGTTGGTCCAAATATTTTTTCGCAGAAAAGACCATCACGTTCTGGTTTCAACGTACGATAATTAATTGTTTCTGCTTTTTTTACTTCTCCATGTGACCACGCACGAATTTTTTCAGGAGAGGCAATTGATATTCTTAATCCTTCAATGTTATTAACGTCCATTAATCTTCAGCCCCTTCCATTGCTTCCAATTCTTCAATTGGTGCATCATCAATACTATCTAAATCATTATCAAAGTCGTCTTCTTCAGTATAATCAGAATCTGGTTCATTTGGTTCTTCTGGAATATCAGAATCTACTTCATCTGTATTTAAATAGCTATCATCTTCTGCTGCTTCAATTTCTTTAAAGTCTACAAATTTTCCTTCTGGATTTAATACTGTAATATCAAGTCCTAAAGCTTGGAATTCTTTAATTAAAACTCTAAAGCTTTCTGGAACTCCAGATTTTGGAAGTGGTGTTCCTTTTACTAAGGCTTCATAAACTTTAACACGTCCTACAACATCGTCAGATTTTGTAGTTATCATTTCTTGTAATACATGAGCAGCACCATAAGCATAAAGTGCCCAAACTTCCATTTCTCCAAATCTTTGTCCACCAAATTGTGCTTTACCACCTAATGGTTGTTGTGTAACTAAAGAGTATGGACCAGTTGATCTAGCATGTAATTTGTCATCTACCATGTGGTGTAATTTAATGAAATACATAACACCAACACTAATACGGTTATCAAATTTTTCACCAGTACGACCATCATATAATTCAGTCTTACCATCTTCATCACAACCAGCTTCTTTTAAGGCATCTACAATTTCAGGAACTGTAGCACCATCAAATACTGGAGTAGCCATATAAACGCCTAATTCTTTAGCTGCCATACCTAAATGCATTTCAAGAATTTGTCCTAAGTTCATACGAGATGGAACTCCTAGTGGGTTTAATAAGATATCAATAGGTTCTCCGTTTGGTAAATAAGGCATATCTTCTTCTGGTAAAATTAAAGAAACAACACCTTTATTACCATGACGTCCTGCCATTTTATCTCCGACAGTAATTTTACGTTTTTGAGCAATATATACACGAACAATTTTAGATACTCCTGCTGGTAATTCATCAGAATCTTCTTTTGTAAATACTTTTACATCATGAACAATTCCTGCTCCACCATTTGGAACTCTTAAAGAAGTATCTCTTACTTCACGAGTCTTTTCTCCAAAAATTGCATGTAATAATTTTTCTTCACTTGTAAGTTCAGCCATTCCTTTTGGAGTAACTTTACCAACTAAAATGTCATCTGGTTTTACTTCAGTACCAATTCTTACAATACCATTTTCATCTAAGTTTTTACGAGTTTCTTCACTAATATTAGGAATATCTCTTGTGAACTCTTCAGGTCCTAGTTTTGTATCACGGCACTCAATTTGATAATCTTCAATATGAATTGAAGTATAAACATCATCTTTTACTAATCTTTCATTTAAGATAACAGCATCTTCATAGTTATAACCATTAAAGTTCATGAAGGCTACTGTAACATTTTTACCTAAAGCCATTTCACCATGATCTGTAGATGGACCATCGGCAATTACTTGACCTTTTTTAACTTCATCATTTTTACGAACAATAGGTACTTGATGGTAACATGTACCAGCATTACTTCTTTCAAAACCATTTAAATAATAAGTATCCATACCACCTAATGTTTTAATGATGATTTTTTTAGAATCTACATAATGAACAATACCATCAGCATTTGATATTACAACAGCACCACTATCTTTTGCAGCAATACCTTCTACACCTGTTCCAACAAGTGGAGCTTCTACTTTTAAAAGTGGAATTGCTTGACGTTGCATGTTGGCACCCATTAATGCTCTTTTACCATCATCGTGTTCAAGGAATGGAATACCTTGTGTTGCGATTGATACAACTTGTTGTGGAGAAACGTCCATATAATCTACTTTTTCTGCTTCCACAATTAAGTTATCGCCACGATATCTTACTGGAACTGTAGCATCAATAATTTCGTCATTTTCAATTTTAACAGCTGCTTGAGAAATATAGTAATCTAATTCTTCATCTGCTGTCATATAAACAATTTCATCTGTTAATTTTTTATTATTAACTTTACGATATGGAGTCATAATAAATCCATAATCGTCTACTCTAGCATAGCTTGCTAAGCAAGTGATAAGTCCAATGTTAGGTCCTTCTGGAGATTCAACGGGACAAAGTCTACCATAATGAGATGGGTTAACATCACGAACGTCCATTCCAGCTCTATCTCTTGATAAACCACCAGGTCCTAAAGAAGAAAGTCTTCTCTTATTAGAAAGTTCTGCTACAGGGTTTGTTTGATCCATGAATTGAGAAAGTTGGCTACTACCAAAGAATTCTTTAATAGAAGCTGTAAGTGGTCTTATGTTAATTAGTGATTTTGGAGTAACTTCAGTAACTTCCTGTGTACTCATACGATCTCTAATTACTCTTTCAATTCTAGAAATACCAATTCTAAATTGATTTTGTAATAATTCACCAACTTGACGAACACGTCTATTTGATAAATGATCTATTTCATCAAATTCACCAATTCCATCTAATAAGTTTAAATAATAAGAAACAGAAGCATAAATATCAGATATTGTAAGTCTTTTAGCATCAATGCTAGAATCATTACCAATAATTTTAACAACCTTAGTAGGATCTAATTTAGAATAAACTTTAATAATTTGAACTTTATTGTAAGTATCTAATTCTTCATTAATTAAAGCTTCTTTTACACCATAACCATCGTTAAAGATAGGTTTTAATGTTTCTAATACTTCTTTTGTAACTACTGTATCTTTTGCTACTACTACTTCATTATTTACTTTGATATCTTCTGCTAAAGTACATCCTAATAAACGATCAATTACATTTAATTTACGATTAAATTTATAACGACCTACTCTAGATAAATCATAATGGAAAGAATCAAAGAATCTAGAGATTAATTGATTTTTCGCACTATCTAAAGTAGAAGGTTCACCTGGTCTTAATTTAGAATGAATATCAATTAAAGATTCATCTGTATTCTTATTAGAATCTTTTGCAATAGTATTATCTAAATATTCATTTTCACCAAATAAATCATAAATATCTTCATCACTAGAAAGTCCGATTGCTCTAAGTAATGTTGTAACAGGAACTTTTCTAGTACGGTCGATACGAACATAGATCACATTTCTAGCATCTAATTCATATTCTAACCAAGTACCACGGTTTGGTATAATTTGACTAGTTACTACATTTCTACCATTTTTATCAATTTCATTTCCATAGTAAACAGAAGGAGAACGTACTAATTGAGAGACAATAACTCTCTCTGCTCCATTGATAATAAAGGTTCCACTATCTGTCATGATAGGCATGTCACCAAGATAAATTTCTTGTTCTTTTACTTCACCTGTTTCATGATTAAAAAGTCTAGCTTGAACTTTTAATGGTGCAGCATAAGTGGAATATCTTTCTTTACAATCTTTGATAGAATATCTTGGTTTATCAAAAAAATATTCACCAAACTCAAGAGATAAATTTCCAGTAAAACTTTCTACAGGAAAAATATCCTCAAAAACTTCAGGAATTCCTTTTGTTAAAAAATTATCATAAGATTTTTTTTGAATTTCTAACAAATTTCCTAATTCAATAGCATTTTTTGTTTTTGCATAATTTCTTCTTTCACGATAATCGCTAAATTTTTTAATTGTGTAAGCCACTGTTTCACCCCTATGTACTAAATTTTAAAAGAACATAACTCAAATTAAAGTGTATGTGTCAATTTATAATTCTATCAAAGTTAGTTCAATAAGTCAATAAATCTATAAAATTTGTTAACCAATTTTATAATTTGATAAGATATTACATTTATTTTCTAATTTTTTGTTTTTAGGCATTGAATAATATAAAAACCTTTTTTCTTATTTTTGATTTCTACAGAATATTCTTTTTCTAAATCTTTTACTAATGATTTCGCACCTTGGTCTTTATTTACTACAATCCAAAGTTCTCCGTTTTCTTTTAGATGTTCCTTTGCTTCAAATAAGATTTTATATAGAATTTCTTTTCCTACTCTAATAGGGGGATTAGAAATAATATAATCAAATTGTTCTGTTACCTTTTCATAAATATTGCTTTCGTAAATATTGACATTCACATGATTCAGACTAACATTCTTTCTTGCCAATCCCAAGACTCTTCTGTTTATATCAATCATATGAACCTCGCTATTTGTTGTTTTAGCGATGTAGATACCAATTGGACCGTATCCACAACCAAAATCTAAAACCTTTCCGCTAATTTTTGAAGTATCTAGTGTTTCTAAAAGTGTTCTAGTGCCAAAATCTAATCCATTTTTTGAAAAAACACCATAATCTGTTAAAAAAGAAAAATTAATATTATTAATTTTGACTAAAATCTGTCTTTCTTTGCTTTTTAAAGTATCATCATTTTCAAAATAATGTGCCATAATTCCTCACTTTTATAATACGACGAAAGCCCATACTCAAGTATAGGCTAAAAATCGTATCAATTTACTATTTAAGTTCGATAGTAGCTCCAGCTTCTTCGAATTTTGCTTTTAATTCGTTAGCTTCATCAGTAGATACATTTTCTTTAACATTTCCACCGTTATCAGCGATTTCTTTAGCTTCTTTTAATCCTAATCCAGTGATTTCTCTAACTAATTTGATAACAGCGATTTTGTTAGCACCAGCACTAGCTAATACAACATTAACTGTACTTGGTCCTTCTTCAGCAACAGCGCCAGCAACTGGAGCAGCAACTGCTACAGCACTTGGATCTACACCAAATTCTTCTTTCATCATATCTACTAATTCTTTAAGTTCTAATAAAGTTTTTTCTTTTAAAGCTTCAATAATTTCTTTATTTTCTAATTTTGCCATTTAAAATCCCTCCTCTTAATTATTTTCTTCTAGATTTTTAGCATGTAAATCTAGACAAATAGCAAAGTTTTTAGCATGTTCAAGTAATCCACCAGCAAACATTGTAAGTAATCCTTCTCTTGATGGAATAGAAGCAAGCTCTGCTAACATATTTTGATCAGCAATTTCACCATCAACAACTCCAACTTTAAGTTCTAAAGCTTTATGTGTTTTAGCAAAATCACTTAATGTTTTAATTGGTGCCACTGCATCAGTACCAAAAGCAATTGCTTTAGGACCATTTAAGTGTTCATCAATATTAATATTTAATGAATCTAAAGCTCTTTTTGTTAATGTGTTTTTATAAACTTTAAATTCTGAACCAGATTCTCTTAATTTTCTTCTTAATTCATTTGTTTCAGTAACTGTTAAGCCACGATATTCAAATAAAACATAAGTAGAAGCATTTTTCATTTTTTCTGCTATTTCATTAACAACTGATTCTTTCTTTTCAATTATTTTTTGGTTTGCCATTTTAGCACCTCCTTCAATAATCCGTAAAAGCCCTCACTGAATACAGTAAGGGCCGAAAGACTTAAAAATTCTAAGTTCCTCGGTAGGAAATTAAGCTCTTCGCTCCTACTGTCTACGGTACATATTTTTCAAACACAAATTGATTATAACATATTTGATATTACATGTCAAAGCTATTTGCATCAATTTTAATTCCAGGCCCCATTGTAGTAGAAACACTTACATTTAAAATGTATTTTCCTTTTACAACAGCTGGTTTTGTTTTTAAAATTAATGATACAAAGGCTTTTAAATTTTCAACTAATTTTTCATTATCAAATGAAACTTTTCCGATTAATACATGTACATTACCATAACTATCTGTACGGTATTCTACACGTCCTTTTTTTACATCTTCTACTGCAGTTTTAGTATCCATTGTAACAGTTCCAGTTTTAGGGTTTGGCATTAATCCTTTTGGTCCTAAAACTCTACCTAGCTTTCCTAATAATGGCATCATGTCAGGAGTTGCAATCATTGTATCGAAATCAAACCAATTTTCTTTTTCGATTTTTTCTAAGTAATTAACATCTCCAACGTAGTCAGCTCCAGCTGCTTCTGCTGCTTTTGCTGCTTCTCCTTTTGCAATAACTAATACTTTTTTTGTTTTTCCTGTTCCGTTTGGTAACACTACTGCTCCTCTTAATTGTTGATCAGCTTTTTTAGTATCAAGGTTTAATCTTAAAGCCAATTCTACAGAGCTATCAAAGCTTGTAACGGTTGTTTCTTTTGCTAATGCAATTGCTTCTTCAATAGAATAAGATTTTGTCTTATCAACTTTTGATGAAGCTTCTACATACTTTTTACCTTTTTTCATTGTTTTACCTCCTTATGTGGTATTTTAGCGGATTTTAATTTTCCTCCCACAAGGGAATTTTAATTATTCACCTTCGATTTTAACGCCCATGTTACGAGCTGTTCCAGCAACGATTTTCATTGCTGCTTCAACAGTATAAGCATTCAAATCTGGTAATTTAATTTCAGCTATTTCTTTTAATTGTTCTTGTGTTAAAGTTGCAACTGTTTCATTTGCTCCTTTAACAGCTCCTTTTTTAATTCCAGTAACCTTTTTAATTAAGAATGGTACTGGTGGAGTCTTTATAACAAAGTCAAAAGTTCTATCTTCATATACAGAAATTTCTACAGGTAGAATATCTCCCATTTTGTCTCTTGTTGCATCATTATATTTTGTACAAAATTCTTGTAAATTGATTCCTGCAGGTCCTAAAACAGTACCTACTGGTGGAGCTGGTGTTGCTTTTCCAGCTGGAACTTGTAACTTAATAACTTTTGTGATTTGTTTTGCCACGAAAAACACCTCCTACTTTATCGCTTTTCATGCGTGGTCCAAATGATATCCGCTTAATTCAATCTCCCACTAAATCTATATAAACATATATAGCTAGTTTAATATAACATATTTTTTTTATTTTGTAAACATTTATTTTGTTTTTGTTTTAATGTTTTTTAAAGTTGTTTTTACTTGATAAGCATTTGTTTTCTTCACAACAGTGTTTCCTTGACGCATGTATTCAGATGGAATAATTTCAACATCAACATATCCATCTTCTAAAGAAACATCTTCCATTTTAATTTCAATTAATTGTTTTAGATTATTTAAAAATCTTTCTGGAACTGGAAAACCAATTCCAGAAATTACTACAGAATCCGATATTTCCTTATAATAAGGATCATTATAAAATAACGTATTTTTTTGATAAACTTCCGTTATTTTAGCTTTAGCCTGTACCACAATGGAATCAATATTTTTTAAAATTCTTTTATAGTTTTGATAACCTGGACTAACGACATAATCTTTTTCTTCTTCTGTATAATTTTGTTGTTTCTCGTATTGTATTTCTTGCTGTTGCTCAATTAATTTTTGAATATCATTTTGTTGTTTGCCAACAATAGAAGCTGTTTGTTGTTCAATTTGTTGTTGTTTTTGTTGTTCTTTTTCTACCAGTTGTTCAATATTGTTTTGTTGTTTGCCAACAATAGATGCCGTTTGTTGTTCGATTTCTTGTTGTTTTTGTTGTCCTTCTTGGATCAAACGATCTACATCACTTTGAAATTTACTACCACTCATATTGTCCTCCTATGCTTTTTCAATTTCTGACAATTCTAATTCTACAATTGTTTCTTGTCCAAATAAATCAAGAGCTACTTCTATTTTTTGGTTTTCCATATTAATTGTTTTTACCTTACCAAACATATTAGCAAAAGGTCCATTAATAACTTTAATCATATCTCCAACATTCAAGTTGTTACCAATTTCAAGTCTACTCATACCCATGCTTCCTAAGATTTTATCTACTTCTTGAGGAGTTAAAGGAAAAGGTTTTGCTCCTTTACCAGAAGAACCGATAAATCCTGTTACACCTGGAGTATTTCTGACGATAAACCAAGCTTCATCATTCATAATCATTTCAACTAATATATATCCTGGAAACATTTTTTTAACTTTCTTTTTTTCTTTTCCATCTTTTACTTCTACTTCTGTTTGTTCTGGAACGACTACTCGAAAGATATAATCTTCCATTCCCATTGAAGATGCACGCATTTCTAATTTTTCTTTTACCTTATTCTCGTGTCCTGAATAAGTATTAACAACATACCATTCTTTTTCCATTAATGAATCACCATCTTTACTGCCGAAAGGATTAAATCTAATCCTGCGAAAAATACTCCAAATACTAAAATACAAGTTAAAGTAGCAATAGAGTTTTCCATCATTTGTTTTTTATCAGGCCATTTTACTTTTTTCATTTCTTTTTTTACATTTACTAAAAATTTTGCTAATTTTTTCATTGTTACCTTCCTTCAAATCTGTTTTTTATTCAAATAAAAAACACTTGCGTGTCTAAATAAATATTATCATTTTATTTAGACTTAGTCAACCTTATTAATTAAATAACTATAAATATCTAACGCTAGTTTATCTACTTGATGTCGAATAATGTCATTTTCTATAGTTACGTAATCATTTTCTATAACTTCGACATTCATTTGCTGTAATTCATCTCGGTCTAGTATTACTTGATCCTTTTCTTCTAAAGTTTCATATTTTCTGGCTACTTCCTCTTTAATTTCACCGTCATTTGCGACTACTACATTTACTTTATGTGTTCCTAAGTATTGATTTAATACTTTAACATGATCACTAACTTTAAAGCGGTCTGTCTCACCAGGTTGTGTCATCATATTAGATACATACATCATTTTTTTATCAGAAGAATCTAAAGCTTGAATAACTTCTTTACAAATTAAGTTAGGAAGGATACTAGTATATAAGCTTCCCATACTAAAGATAATTAAATCAGCTTCCTCTATAGCTTTTAAAACCAAAGGATTTACAATAGGCTCTTCCCTATAAAAAATATGTTTAATTTTTCCTTTGCTTTCTGTAATATGATGCTCACCTTCTACGATTTTATGATCATCCATTTCAGCTACTAAGGTTACATTATCTTCTGTTAAAGGTAATACTTTTCCTTTTAAATTAAATACTTTACTTAAAGATTCAAATCCATCCGATAAATTTCCTGTTATATTTGTTAAAGCAGTTAAAATTAAATTTCCTACCGTATGACCGTTTAAGTCACTAGTTGTTTGAAAACGATAATTCAAAAGTTCTTTTACCAAAGGTTCTGTTTCAGATAAAGAAACTAAAACTTTTCTGATATCTCCAACGGCTACAATGTTAAATTCTTCTCTTAATCTACCTGTACTCTGTCCATCATCACAAACAGATACAATTGCTGTAATATCAATTGGAAACTGTTTTAATCCTTTTAATAGAGTTGACATTCCTGTTCCTCCACCTAATATCACTACTTTTTTATTCATACAATCACCTACTACATTATACTACTTATGATAAATTTTCAAAACTAATCGTAGTATTCTTCTAAAGTTAAATTATTTTGATAAAGATATTGAGATAAAGGAATACCGACATATCGATAATGCCAGGGTTCAAAAGCATAACCTGTAATATTTTCTTTTTCTTTAGGATATCTTAAAATAAAACCATATCGATAAGCATTTTCTTTCATCCAGATTGATTCTTTATCATTTTCTTTAATATCATCACTATATTTTCCATTACGAATAGCAGCAAAATCAATAGCCAGACCTGTTTGATGTTCAGAACATCCTGGTAAAGCTACGAATTGTTCGGCATATTCTATGCCTTTTTCTTGAGAAATTTTTTCATAAACTTCTTTTTGATAATGATAAGAGCGATAACCACTATCGATAATAATATTCACATTATCTTTTAGAGCATCTTTTTGCATCTTTTGAAATTGTTCAAAAACAACAGGATGAATCATCGGTTTTAGATTTGGATCTTTATAAGAATGAAAATTATTTTCATTTTGATCTGTAATCACTAATTCATTTGGAACAAAGTCTTCTTTCAAAGGATTTTTTCGATTCACTAACATTTGAAAATTCATACAATCACCTATTTTATTTTACTTATTTTCAACATATTTATGATATTCTTTGATAAAATAGTCATCTGTCATTTCGGCAATAAAGTCAATTACTTTTCTTTCATTTGAATTCTTATTGATATAATCAGAGCTCATATTTTTTAAAAATATTTGATAAATATCCGAATCAAGATCATTTATTTTTAATTGTTTTAAATAAACTTCAAATAATAAGGAAAACATTTTTTTATATTCTTCAATTTGTTCTTTTGTATTTGCTTTATTATAAATATATTCATAGTTAAATTTTTTTAGTGAAAACAATGCTTGATAAACTTTATCAGACATTTTAATACAAGGCTGATTAGTACTATGATCTATAACATCTAGTAAGATGGTATTTACAATTGTTCGATTATCACTTCCTAAAACATTAGTTATTTCTTTTGGAATTTGTTCTTTTTTTAAAATGCCTAATCGAATAGCATCCTCAATATCTCTTCCTACATAACCAACAATATCAGAAAGTCTCACAACACATCCTTCTAAGGTCATAGGAATTAATTTTTTTATTGCCATTGGATCTATATAACAATCTTC
>URDT01000036.1 GCA_900546745.1 uncultured Mycoplasmatota bacterium
AAGGTTTGATAAACTATATTCTTAATATCAGCAGCAAAGAATAAGATATCATTATTTTGAAGATTTAAGTTAGTTACTAATTCTTTTTGTTCTTCTTCTAATAACCTTTCAAAAGAATCTTTCATTAATTTTTCATCTTTTAAATAAGATTTATTTTGTTCTATATTAGTAATAATTTCCTTTATAGAATTTAAAATTATCTCATATTTTTTCATTATTTTTCCATATATTGAATTGTTCACACCTAATATTTCTATTTCATTAGAAATATAATTTTTAAATTGAGGTTTTGTTGGTTTTTTATGAATAAAATATTCTACAAGCATTTTTGTAATAATTTGATAAAAAACAATAAATGGTGTCTCAGGAAATTTCTTTTCAAATGTTTCTTTTAAAAGAGGCATGATATCAACATTTGGTCCAATATTCTTCCATTTTGCCATAACTTCTTCACCAAATATATCTATCAATGATTCATAAACCATACTAAAAAAAGGATATGAATTCTTAGATTCAAGGCCCAACTCTTCTCCGTTTGATAAGCTTAATATTTCAATCTTATTTCCATCACTATCTTTTTTCAAATCTGAATCATGATAAGAAGCTTCTCCCTCCCTTAAACAAAACGTTATCAATGTTGAAAAAGGGTAATTTCCAGTAACATGATACGTGTTTTCTGGTTGAGTCAAATGGATCATTTCATGATAAATTGTTCGTTCTACATTTTTTTCTTTTGTCACCGCAACTAAAGATTTATCCATAACAGTAACCCCTAATGAACAATCAGACAAAATAGAAGCAATATTTTCTCTTTTATTTAATTGTTTTCTCGCACTAATTCTAAATTCATTAACAGAAGAAAGACTAGAAATTAATTGTTCAAAAAATTTTCTCTTATCCTCCTTCTTAGAATAAGAATCATAAGCTTTACTTACAACATAATTAATTTTCTCCTTCACAGGATCTGAAAATGTTTTAGTTTCTAACATTTTATTCAATTGATTCAATATTATAGTTTTTTCTTGTTCCATATCTAACTCCTTAAAAATGGATTATCCTGTTTTTCATCCCCTAAATTTGTAGTATCTCCATGACCGGGATAAATTCTAATTCGATCACTATATTCTTTTATTTTTTCAAGACTTTCTTTCATTTGATTCATGTTTCCTGTCGGCATATCTGTTCGACCAATGGAATTTTGAAATAAAAAATCACCTGTAAACATAAAATTATAATCATAAAAGAAAAAGGTAACTGAATCACTTGTATGACCTGGAGTATTAATGACTTCGAATCGGAAAGGTCCAATTTCATATTTTCCTTCTGTTAAATTATTTTTTTCAAATATTTTAGGATTGTATGTTTTCTGAATTTGTTCTAAAGCTCCTATATGATCGGGATGACGATGTGTAATTAAAACGCCTAATATTTGATTATGTCCAATTTGACTTTCGATGGAATAATACTGATCTCCTGGATCAATAATTAAACAACTTCCTTGTTCGATTAATATATAACAATTTGTTTGTAAATAACCTACTTTAATTTTTCTAACTTCCATTATTTCACCCTTTCTAATATTTCTTTTACAGGTCCATAAGTCTTACGATATCCATCGATCAACCCATATTTTTGAATTGCTTCAATATGTTTTTTTGTTGGATATCCTTTATGACTAGCAAATCCATACTGTGGATATTCTTTATCTAAATCATACATCATTTGATCACGAGTTACTTTTGCTAAAACACTTGCTGCCGCAATATTGACACTCTTTATGTCCCCCTTAATAATTGAAGTTGATGGAATATCTAATTCAAGAGGCATTGCATCAATTAAAACATGCTCTAAAGGAATTTGATTTCTTACTTGATTAATTGCCTCTTTCATAGCTACTTTAGTTGCTTCATAAATATTAATTTCATCAATTACTTCAGGAGAAGAAACCCCTATTCCATAAGCTATAGCATGCTCTTTTATATAATCAAAAAAGATATTTCTTTTTTTTTCACTTAATTTCTTAGAATCAGTTAATCCTTCTAAATGAAAATCTTCAGGTAAGACGCAACAAGCTGCAACAACAGGACCTACTAATGGACCCCTTCCTACCTCATCTACTCCTCCTATTAAATGAATGTTTTTTTGATATAATTCTCTTTCATATCGAGTATTATCTAAGCTACATAAATATAAATCTAATTTTTCAATTATTTTATGATCTTTTTTTTGATTCAACTTTTTTTTAATTTCTAGGCAATAATCTAAATTCATACAACAATATTCATTTATCATAACTATTCTTTCATTATTGTATAAATAAAAACTAATTTCAAAAGATTGATTATATTTAATAGGGTTTCCAAATTCATCTAGTTTTTCGTTCCAATTTATAGAATTATAATAGTCTTCATTACAAGCTAAGGAAATAGTATCTGTTTTGTCTAACATTTCTTGTAATACTAAACTAGCATCATTAATTACTATAAATTTATCTTTTTCTAAAGAAAGAGAATTTAATTGATTTAAAATATCTTGTTGATTCATATTTATCACTTTCCTACTTTATTATGATAACACAAAATGAGACAATTTGCATATATTTAATGTAGATAGGAGTGTTTTAAATGAAAAAAGATAGAAATTGTTCTACACCATATCCCGTTTATCCAGCTTATCAAGGAATGGGACCAATACCTTATGGAATGCCTATGATTGGGCCAAATATGATGCCACCACAAATGATGCCTATGCAATCTATGACAAGTTCTACGGTATCTTCTACAAATTATGATCAACAAATTAATACTTTAAATAATCAAGTATCTTCCTTAGAAAAGCGAGTTAGTAATCTTGAAAATCTAGTTAATCAAGCAAATTCTATTTCTAATAGCTATAATAGTTCTAATTATCAAATGTTATAAACAGGGTTTCCTGTTTTTTTTGAAATTTTTGTCTAGTTATGTTTAATCGATTGCTCCAATAGTATTTTTGTCGTACCATAAAAATGGTGAGATGATGAAACGAATATCGAAATATCATTTTGATAAAACAATTTTATTTTTTATTTTTCTGTTTTTTATAATTAGTATTATAACGATTTATTGTGCTGAACAAATTTTACCGGAAAATAACTATTATTATATTAAACAATGTATTTGGTATGGCATTGGCTTTATTTTTATTTTGTTAATTATGAAATATGGTAATGACACTCTTTATAAATATGCCTGGCCGCTTTATATTTTAAGTAATATTAGTCTATTGTTGTTATTATTATTCGCAAGACCAATTAATGAAGCAAAGTGTTGGTTTACAATTCAAGGAATTGGAACCGTTCAACCTAGTGAATTTACCAAAATTATTTTAATTATCATCATTAGTAAACTAATAAAAGATTATCAAGAACAATATAAAAATCCAACGGTTAAAGAAGAATTTTTATTTTTATTAAAAATTATCTTAGTGTTAATACCACCTAGTTTATTAACTTTTTTAGAGCCTGATACGGGAGTTGTTCTAATTTATTTTTTAATTACAGCAATTATGCTTTTCATTGCTGGGATTCGTTACCGTTGGTTTTTACTTGTCATTTTCTTTGTTCTTGCCGTTATCATTTTTGTTGTTGGACTATATTTTGTCAATGAAACTCTATTTGTAAAAATATTTGGCTCTAGTTTCTTTTTAAGAATTCATAGACTTTTAGATTGGTCAAACAAATCAGGATATCAATTAGAAAACAGTTTAATATCAATTGGATCGGCTGGTTTGTTTGGGCATGGTTTTAAACAAACTCCCCTTTATTTTCCGGAACCTCAGACAGACTTTATCTTTGCTGTTTTCTCTAGTTGTTTTGGCTTAATAGGATCTTTTTTGTTAATTATTTTAATTGCCTGTTTTGATATTAAATTAATTTATGTCTCAAAGAAAGCAAAAAGAAAAGAAGATCAATATGTTATTGCAGGTATTGTTGGTATGTTAATTTATCAACAAATTCAAAATATAGGAATGACTTTTGGGCTTCTTCCTATTACAGGAATTACACTACCCTTTATTAGTTATGGTGGTTCTAGTTTAATAAGTTACATGATTATGCTAGGATTAATTTTTAATACTTGTAATACAAATTTAATGATCAAAAATAAAAGCAGAAATTAATTTCTGCTAACAGCTTTCTGCTAATTCAAATTGAGAATACTCGGAGTAACTATTGACTGTTGTTTTTACATTAGTCGCAAGTGAAATTGTATCTCCAGTTTTATAATCTGTAATTGGGCTTTGTAACATTCCTGAACTTACTAATTTATCTAAAGAAACACAATAACTTTCTCCAACTGTTTTTGGATATTCTGTTTGATGGTCGCTGAAGTAAAGTTCAGCAGCATTATAGATTACTTGTTGTGTAACATCACTTATTTCTGTTCTTTTTTCAGCAATTTGATTAGAAATCATTGGAATGGATACCATTGCAATCATCGCAATAATTCCTATTACAGCAATCATTTCAATCAATGTAAATCCTTGTTGTTTCATGTTTATCACCTATTATCATTCTATAACAATTTAAATTTAAAGTCAAAAGAAAAAGAGGATTATTCCTCTGTTGAGTCATTTGAATCGTCTTCCTCTTGATCTTTTTTATCATCATTTGTTGTTTCATCTTTTGATTGATTACTAGATGGTTCTTTTTTTGTTTCAAACGTTAATTTAATTGTTACACCACTATTAACTTCTGTTCCAGCTAGAGTATCTTGACTTGCAACAACAGAAGTATCATCAGCATTTCCAACATTTAAATATAAACTTCGATTGGTAGCTAATTTTTTTGCGTTCGAATAAGTCATTCCAATAAAATTAGGAACCGTGACTTTTTTTATTTCTTCCGTTTTTGTTTCTTCCACCTTGGTTTGTATAGAATTTGTTGTTTGGTTTTTACTAGTTTTAACTGTATTATCAGGCCCACTAGTACTATAGGAAACTGTAGTTCCACTATCCATTTGACCGATAATATTTTGTTCATATTCTTCATCTATATCGAAGCTAAATTCTTTTTCCATCGTTGGGGTTTCTAAACCTAAATTAATTTTCATTGCTTTTGAAACAGCAGATACACTTTCGTTATATAAGACATAGTCATATAGTTTTAATCCAAAAGCAGAATCATAAATATAAGCGTCTTTTCCACTTAAGTATAAACGTTGCATTCCAATAATATCATCAATATTTTGACTTGAAGAACTTTTTGCAATAACATCTTTTCCAATGTTATATAATGATAATATTTCACTATTTGTCATATTTGTTTGCATGCTATTACTAGCAGCATCTAAAACTTTATAAATTAAATCTAATGAATTATTTTCTTTTATTTTGTTCAAAATTGCTTTTAAAACAGTTTGTTGATTTTGACCACGTATAAAGTCATTACTTTCATAATTTGAATATTTTTTACTGCAATATTGTGGCCAAGGATGACGATTACGAGAAAATGCTAAAGCTTGTTCTCCATTTAAAGTTTGTAATCCTTTTTCTACATAAACTGTATCATTTCCAAATTTACGATCGCTATTTTGCTCACAGAAACTATAAGGAACATCTACTTGAATACCACCTAGTGTATCTACAATTTTAACTAATCCTTTAAAATTGATTTTAGCATAATAATCGATTGTGACATCAGTAAAGTTTTGAATAGTTTCTATCATACATTCTTCTCCACCATAAGAAGCCGCATGTGTAATTTTATTTCTTCTTTGATTTTTAAGGCAAGCAAGTGGCACATAACTATCTCTTGGAATACTTAAAATAGTAACATTTAAAGTATTTGGATTAAATGTAATCAACATTAATGAATCACCATTTGGAGTACTACCATTAATGTCTTCATTTTCAGAGTCAACTCCCATTAAAAGAATTGTAAATGGTTTTGTTAAACTTGTTGATTTATTTTCTTTTTTATTTTTTACTTTTTTCTCTTTCGTATAAATGATTTTAGTATTTTCATCTAATTTTGAAAAGTCTGCTCCGTCGTAGTTAGAAAACATAATTACATAATTTGTAGGTAAAAAAGCATAATCTATTTCTTCTTCATACAAAGCTTTAATAAGATCAACATAACCATCATAAGTTTGTGTTTTTACAGATAATTTTTCATCTTCTATAATTTGTTTTGGGATTTGATAACCTACAATATTATCTTCATCACTTACGATTCCGACTTTTCCTGTTACTTTCTTTATATCGTTTGTTTGATTGTTACTTAATGTAATTAAGCTACTAGAATAAGTGGTTCCTTCTGAGGTGAATTTATCAACCACATTGTAAGTTTTCACGATATAATAACTAAAAGCAGATAAACCTAATATATAAATTAAGATAATTGGAATATATAAAATATATTTTTTGTTTTTCTCTTTTTTGGAGCGGATAAGTCCTAGTACTAAAATGATTGTTAAAACAATTATAATTAATGCTAAAATAATACGAATTTTGGTTTCAATACCTGTTAATAGTGAAATAGAGTGTAAAAATACACCACTAATCACAACACATAAAATTGATAATATAAATACTGCGATTGCAAGTTTGGATATTTTTCTTCTTTTTTTAGACGATGTCATATAATCCTCCTTTGACATATTTCATTATACCTTTTTTTAATCTATTAAACAACTCCTGAAAAAATTTTTAGAATTTTGTTTACATTATAACCTATGCTATAATATTTTTAGTTAGGATGATAAAGATGAAAGAAAAAATCAATCAATTTTTAAATCGTTATATGGGTACAATCATTTTAATATTCCTTTTTTTACAACCATTTTTGGATGTATTTGCTGGAATTAATCAACATATTTTACATTGGAATATAGAAATTAATATTATTTTTCGTATTTTATTTTTATTGTTTGCTATTGTTTATTTATTATTTTTTAATCAGACTAAATATAAAAAGATTAGTTATATTTATTTATTTTGTACTCTAATTTATTTTATTTGTTATCTATTAACAATATTTTTTGTGAAAGATTCCAGTGTTTTATTTTTCGAAGGAAAAAATTTTATTTTAACTTTTTACTTTCCTATCTGTTTATTATTTTTTTGGAATGTTTTAAATCAATATTCTATTCAATTTAATTTAAAATATTTAATTATTATTTTATTCATTTTTATTTTATTTATTATGATTCCTAATTTATTTCATTTATCGTTTGATAGTTATACACAGGGAAAAGTAGGAAATTCTGGATGGTTTAATTCAGCAAATTCTGTAAGTTCTATTATTAGTATTCTATTGCCTTTTTTTATTATTGACTTAAAAAATAAAAAAAATTTGTTATCTATATTGCTTTTTATTCCTCTTCTTTATTCCCTATTTAGCATGGGAACAAAGGTACCTATTTTAAGTTTATTAATTATTTTTGTAATTAATTTTATTTATTTTGTTTATAATTGGATTAAAAAAAAGGAGTTTAAAAAATTATTGTTATCCACTATTGTATCTATTGTTATTATTGTCAGTATGATATTTATCATACCAAAAACTTCTTTCTATAAAAATATTAAAATTCATGCTGAATTTTTAGGAATTCATTCTGTAGTTGAAATAATTACTAATCCACATTATATTGATCGATTTATTTTCAGTGATCGTTTAACTTTTTTATCTCATACTAAAGATGCTTATATTCAATCAAATTTTAGTGAAAAAATAGTTGGGATTGGTTATATTGAACATTATTCAACAGATCAAGTAAGTACTAAAATGATAGAGATAGATTATTTTGATATTTTATTCCGTCATGGTATTATTGGATTTATTTTATATTTCATACCTATTTTTATAATTACTTATTGTTCATTTAAAAATATTAAGAATGATTTTTATCATATTAATATTTTAACTTCTATTATTTTAATTTATATTTTAGCTTTATTTTCAGGTCATATTTTTAATGTACCATCTACTAGTATTTTTGCTGCATTTATTTTAGTTTTTTATGGATTTAAGAATAATCAAATAACAGATTAATATAATTATTTTAGAAAGGTTATTGTCATATTCAATTTTTTCTGATATAATTTATTTATCGTTGTTTGATGGGTCTATAGCCAAGTGGTAAGGCGTGGGACTGCAACTCCCTGATCGTTGGTTCAAATCCGACTAGGCCCTCCATTAAATGCAGGTGTAGTACAACGGTTAGTATATGGCCTTGCCAAGGCTAAGATGCCGGTTCGATTCCGGTCACTTGCTCCATTTTTGCTAAAAACTGCTTAAAATCAAAAAATAGAGCATGTTTTTATAGAGTTAATTTGCTTTGAGCGTTAAATTTGTCAAATTAACATACGGAATTGAGTAATTGTATTACTCTTTTTTCTTTTTTTGGTAAATATTTTAAATAAGTATCAGTTGTTGTCGACATACTACTATGACCTAGTCGCATTTGTATATCTTTAATGGGAATTCCATTTTCATATAACATAATAGAATGACTATGTCTAAATTCATGAATTTTTATTTGTTTTACTTCGGCTATTTTACAATAATAGTCTTTTTTTCGTTTTAATGTAGTAAAGCTAAAATCGAAAATTAATTCATTTTCTTTCTTATTTGGATCTATTTGTATTAATTCTTCCATCAAATTGTTAGTAATACTTATAATCCGATTACTACTTAAAGTTTTTGTTGATTGAATTTCATGGTAACGATTAATTGATTTATTAATATTAATCGTATTATTTGTAAAATCAATATCATTCCATGTCAACCCTAGTATTTCGCCTTTTCTCATTCCAGTAAAGAATAATAATTCAAAAAATACTTTGTACTGTATATTATCTACTTTATCTATAAACTTTTTATAATCTTCATAAGTCCAATAACTTCCGTTTGATTCTATATCTGTATTTTTAAAGTTTCCCTCAACTTTTGCGTAATTTTTTGGAATATCATAATATTTAACACAAAAATCCAATACACTTGATAACGAGTAAAATAAATATGACTTATAATGATACTTAAAATTATATTTTTCTATTTCTTTTTTCCATTCAACTATATCTTTCAATTTAATATCTTCAATATATTTATCTTCAAAAAAAGGTAATACATATTTTAAAATCTTTCTTTTTTGTTCTAAAAATGTTGTTTTTTTTAAATTTAATTCAGCGTATTCGAAATATTTTTCGATTGCTTTGAGCGTTTTTATTTTTTTCTTAAACATACAATCCTCCTCCGTACGGGAAGAGTATTATATATTCTTTTTTAACTTTGTCAAATCTAAACATCACTCCTTTTTTCTAAAATAACATATTTTTTCATAAAAAAAAATACTTTTATTATAAAAAGTATCTTTAAAATAATAATGCTATAAATATTGATATTATGATAATTAAAACTAAATTAAATAATAAAAGTCCAAATCCACCCCAAAAACCGAATCCGATCCATTCTTTAACCTTTAGTTTTGTTTCATCACTTAAAAAGAAGAATATAAGTGCAACTATTAATATTAATATAAATAACAAAAGTCCAAATCTTAAGAAAAAACCGTCTGTTTGATTGAAATTTATAACATATCCTCCTAAATCAAAACTCAAACCTTACATCTCCAATCTAATAAAATTCTATACTAGCAATCTTATAGTTTAAGTATAACAAAAAAATGGCTAAATAGCCATATTTTAAAATAACATCTCTTTTAATTCTTCTTTTTCACTATTGGAAATCATAAAGCCTTTTAAAATTTCTTTCTTTTCCATTTTTAATGATTCATATTGACCTTTATTATAAAAAGGCAATCCGTCGTTTAAAGCTCCTAAATATTTAGTAATATATCCTCGATAAACTCTTTTATTAAAAAATCTATCTGTAACATATTCTGCGTTAAAATCTTCTCTTAAATCATTCTCACTATTTTTTGATCCAATTATATCAGTTGTTATCTTAAATGTTGTTTTTGATAAAAAAGGTAATAATAAATATTGTTTTAACTCTACTACATTCCAAAATTCTTCACTAACACATAATACTCTTTTAATAACTCTTGAAAGCGATTGAGAATTCGTATAGATCATATTATACATTAAATGTCTGTGAATTTGAAAAAAATGAGCGATACAGTCTGGAAAGTCTTTATATTCCATACTATCGTAAATATACTGTAATTCATCAATGAAAAAACTCGCATCAACTCCAAAATTATATTTCAGTCGCATATCTGTGAATCTTAATTTATTAGAAAATACTCCAAAAACTTCAACCTCATCAAGTTCACATTGTTGATAATATGTTTGTTTCAGTTTTTCATCTTCTTTAAATTTTAAAGGAATTGAATCACATATTTCGCCACCTGGAGAAATGTATTTGAATGGCTTTTTTTGATACCATAATAAAATTGGATAATTTGAATAAATACTATTATAAAAAATATAATCTTTTTTTATTCTATGAAGAAATGGATTTTGTTCTCTAAATATTTTGATAGCAATTCTAGTCATATTTAATGTTTTTCCATGCCCAGGAGGGGCACTTATTACTCTTACTGCCATTACTTTTCTTCTCTCTTCTTATCGCAATAACTTTTCATACATCGCCAATTTTTACATTTTTGACAATTGTAATTGCATTTTCTTGCTGATAAAGTCTGACATTGTGAATCGCACAACATATCAAAAAAGCTTAACAATCCAAATACTAATAAAATTTTTATCATATAAAAACCTCTATTTCTTTTTTTCTTTTTATTTGTTAAATACAAGAAATCATTTTTTAATTTTTAGTCAAGGGCTTTAGTCGTTTTACGATGTTTCACACCCTTGACAATAAAATTACTAAAAATGATAATAATTAACTAACAAATAAAATAGATACTATAATCTTTTTCTTCTACCAGTAGAAAATATCATCAAAAAAGGACTTAATAAAAGACTAAAGAAAGTTATTGCTTCAATTATATAAAAAACTCCATAAACCCAATTTAAATCTTTTGGTAAATTTGGTAATAATGTGTTTGCTAATTCTATCATATAATCACTCTTTCTAATATTTAATTCTTTTTGATTGTTTTATTAATTTACAAATAATATAAATTATAAAATCAAATATAAACATTCCTATAATAATCTCATAAAAAGAAATACCTCTAGAATAAAGAATTATTATAAAATTATTTACTAAATAAGCTATTTTATTTATGATCATAAAAATCACTCTTTCCTACTTTCGAAATATCTATATTTTTAAAAAAATCTGTATCTATATCCATTAGATCAAAAGTATAATTTTCTATTTTTCTTTTGATACCTCTAAAGCCATATCTATAAATGATAAAAAATAATATTACTGATATTACGTTTAAAGTAATACTAATTCCAAATAATATTTTCATTCCTGTTTCTCCTTTTTATTTTTCGTTCTATTTCCACCCAAAACATTTATAATTTTAAAAATTATTATTATAATTGCAAAAAATATCATATAATCGATTAACTCAAAATTAAAAACTTTTATCGTAACTATTTGATTGATAAAATTGATAAATAAATTTAATATTGTCATTTTACTAACTTATAAATCGAAATGGCAATTAATATTACTATTACTGGAATTAACATCGATTTTATTTCATCTGGAAAAACATTTAAAAAATCAGGTATTACAGTAACTAAATCTTTTAAAAATCCTACAATCGACATAAAAACATCTTTAATTGTTTTTATAATTGACCAAATAAATCCAAAAAATTCTACCATTTCGATTTCTCCTTTCTAATTTTTAATTCCTTTTATTAAAAGAATTATGATACTTCCACTAACTAAAATAAAAATATATGTTCCTACCTTTGAATTTCTCATAGTAGTATAAACTTCATTTATTTTTTTAAATAACTCATCATAATACTTACTATAGCTACGTAAACTATTCAAAAAATTAGTAATATTATGTAAAAATGATTGAGAATTATCTTCTTTATCACCAGTTATAAAATCAGTTGACGGCAATTTAATGTCTTCATTAGTATTTGGATTATTGATAATTGGACTATCGTATATGTTTTCCTTTACTACATAATTATAAAATCTAGAATCGAAGGTAATAAAATAACCATCATCATTATTAGTTTGATAATCAACATTTTCAAAATAAATTAAGTAATTCAAATTATCAAATGTATATTTATAATTTAAACTATTTTCAGTGTAATTGATGTATTTTTTTAATACATCATATTTATCACTACTTGTATAATTATTTCTAATTTCAATATTATATTTACCTTTTAAAACTATATTATTAAGATTATCACTTGATAAAGTTCTCGGAATCAAATAAAGACCATATTTATCATCCATTTCAATTGTCGTAAAATATTGTTTTTCTTCTTCATAGGATATAGTTGTTATTTCATAATCTAAAGAACTAGTAAATTTTATATACAAATTATAATTATAATCGCTGACATCAAATACAAGTTTTAATTGTTTTAAATTAGAAAAATCAATTCCAAATTGACCAGAATACTCATATAATTCATTATTATATTCATCCGTAGCACCAACCTTGGTTAAATCTCCTAAAAAATCATCGACTTGAGATATATCTTTAACATCAAAAATTGATAGATAAACTAAATATGGTTTTGGCATAAAAAATTCACTTTCACTAAATTGAGTTAATAAATCCAAATCATAACTAAATACACTCTCACTAGGTAATTTGAAATTAAATTCAATTTTAGACAAATCTTTAACATTTATAGTATTTTCATAAGAATGAGTCTTAGGAATCCAACTAGGAGATAAATCTTTGTCAAAGAAAATATCTCCTTTATTAATTGAATA
>URDT01000037.1 GCA_900546745.1 uncultured Mycoplasmatota bacterium
GGATGTGGTGAAAAGGAAAATACAATGTGTGACAGTTATAAAGAGAAAAAATAAAAGAATTTTAAATCCTAATAAACTACATCGGTACTTAATCGATGTAGTTTTTTTAAAACAAAAAAAATAAGCATTTGCTTATTTCTTCAAAAATTTTACTAGGACTCTTTCTAGTTCTGTTTTATTAATTGGTTTTGACATATAATCATCGAATCCTTCTTTTAAGTAATTTTCTTTCATTCCTTCTATAGCATTTGCAGTCAACATACATACAGGAATATGAAAGTTAGGATTTTCTTTTAAATGATGAAATGTTTCTGTTCCACTCATATTAGGCATCATATCATCCATGAATATTAAGTCGTAAGTAGCACCATTATTAATTTTATCAATACAATCTTGTCCACTATTTACTGAATCAATCGTTGGTCCATATTTTTTTATTAAATTACTTGCTACTTTAATATTTAGATTATTATCGTCTACAATTAATATATTTTTACCTGTTAAATCGATGGTATTTTCTATTTTTGGTAGTTCCTGTTTTTCTTCTTCTTTTTGAACTTCAGGTTCTACTTTTATTTCTACAGGAGTTTGTTTCTTATTCAAATATA
The DNA here is from genome assembly GCA_900546745.1 of uncultured Mycoplasmatota bacterium. Taxonomy (GTDB): domain Bacteria; phylum Bacillota_I; class Bacilli_A; order RF39; family UBA660; genus CAJOJO01. The sequence continues at coordinate 609 of URDT01000037.1, forward strand.
TATATTGGTAAAGAGCTTTATATAATTCTTCTTTTTCAATAGGCTTAGATAAGAAGTCATCAAAGCCATCTTGTATATATTTTTCTTTCATTCCTGAAATTGCATTAGCAGTTAAAGCAATCGTTGGTATTTTAAAATTAGGATCTTGTTTTAATTCTTTTATTACTTCTGTACCACGCATTTTAGGCATCATATCATCTAGTAAAATCAGATCATAATGATTTCCTTTATGAATTAAATCTAGACATTCAAAACCACTTTCTACAGTTTCTATAGTTAGTTTATAATTGCTTAATATTTTTGAAGCAACTTTTAAATTTAATTTATTATCATCTACTACTAATACTTTATAACCTGTTAAATCTAAATTCAAATTAGTTTCTACAGATTTTGTATTCTCTGCTTTTTCTAAAGTAATTCTTTGATCTAGAGCTACTGTAAATCTGGAACCTTTTCCATAAACACTTTGAACTACTATTTTTCCATTCATTAGTTCTACTAATTGTTTTGTAATTGCTAAACCTAGTCCTGTACCTTCTATTGTAGTATTTCTATCTTCATCAAAACGATTAAATTTAGTAAATAATTTATCAATGTCTTTTGGTTTAATTCCTCTACCAGAGTCTTCTACAGCAATAATTAAACGACAAATATTATTACTTTTTACACAAGTTACTTTAAAATCTACATAGCCTGATTCAGTATATTTAACAGCATTAGTAAGTAAATTAATCATTACCTTTTTGATATTAAATTTATCGCCATATAAAACATCTGGGATGTCTTCTGCTATTTCTATTTTAAAGTTTAAAGGTTTATCTCCAATTCTTGCTTGGATCAATTTAGCAGTGCTTTCAAATAGTTCTTTTGTATTGTAATTAGAATTTGTAATTTCTATTTTTCCTGCTTCTATTTTTGAAATATCTAAAATACCATTTACAATTTCAAGTAATGTGTTGGAAGCTGTAATAATGTCGTTGGCATTTTCTTTTGCTTCTTCTAGAGTGTTTGCTTGTTCAATACATTCTGAAAAACCTACAATTGCGTTTAATGGTGTTCTGATTTCATGGGACATACTAGATAAGAAATCTGTTTTTGCACGATTTGCTTTTTCAGCATGTTCTTTGGCTATATTTAGTTCATTTATTAACTTCATGTCTGGATTTTCAATTGTAAAATACATCAAAAATGTAATAAATGTTTCCATTGCCGTCATTAACAATAGTTCTGGATGAATAGATTGTATTAATATAACAACAGCACTAATTGCCATATATGCAAAAATTGGAAGATATTTTTTATTTTTTATATTTTTTAGGTTCATTATCATACATATAATCATAATTATCATGCATAATCCTGAAATAATATATAGAAAATCAACTGCTTTCCCATACGTATAAATTATTCCATTTTCATTAAATATCTTAATCGGAAGAAATATTAAAAATATACAACAAATTATATAAATTGAAAAAATACAAACAAACAATTTAATAAAAAAATTTTTTAATGTTGCTTGTTCTTTGCCCTTTTCCAATTCATTTCTTCTTGAAATACAAAAGATATAAATTGTAAATAACATTATCCAAGTAAGCAAATATGCAAGATAAAATTTGCTAAAAATTATACTCGATAAATCTTCATCATTCATAGGAGTAACAATGCCACAAAGAATATGAATAATTAATCCTATTAGATTAGTAATTATAAGTATTGAGTATAATCTATTTTCTATAGTATTCAATCTTTTTTTAGAAAAATAAACTATAGATAATAAAATACTAAAGAATAAACTACATACTGTAAATGAAATCGCACCATCCATTTAAAAACCTCCTACTTTTACACAATTATAATATATCATAAAAAACAAAGAAGATATTTTTTATTTATTTTACTTTACGGCTAATATTTTCTGTCTTAATTTCACTACTAGCTATTTTTTCTAAAGAAACTAAATCCAATTTACCATTTTTAGTATATGGTAATTCTTTAACAATAACAAAATTGTTAAACTCTGGAACATAGTATTCAGGTAATTCTGTCAAACACATCTCATTAATTTCTTTTAAAATTTGTGTATTATAACTAATATTTTCTTTTAAAACTATAAACACAAATGGCGTTTCACCATCCTCATCATGTGGAGCTTTTACAACAGCACAAGATTCTACATTTTTATTTTTCATAATTACATTTTCTATTGCAACAGCAGATATTTTAAAGCCTCTTCTAATAATCAGTCTTTTTAATCTACCATCTATCATCAGATTGGCATCATTATCAAAATGACCTAAATCACCGGAATGAAGCCATACTCCGCCATCTGCGTGTTGTTTCATTGCTTCGACAGTAGCCTCTTTATTATTTAAATACTCTTTCATTATTGTTGGAGATTGCATACATATTTCTCCCTTTTGTCCAAGTCTTACCTCTAAACCAGTATCTGGATCAATAATAGATATATTATTTTTTACTAGTGGTATTCCAACACTTCCAACTTTACTATTATTATTGGTATTTGTAACTGCGCATGCCGAAATTTCTGTCATCCCATAACCTTTAACAATTTTACTTTTAGAGTTATGCTGTAACAAAAAATCATTTAACTTCTTTTCTAATTCAACATTAAGATTATCTCCCCCACAAGCTGCTGTTTTCAAAAAACTTAAATCCATTGTTTTGACATTTTCATTATGTAATAAATATTCCCAATGCATTGGAATTGCAATTACATGATTTGGTTTAAATTTTTTTATAATGTCAGGGAAATCAGCACCTACAACCTTAGGATATACAATATTTGTCATGCCCAGACACAATGGCATATGCAAAGAATTTACAACTCCGTAAGCGACAAAAATTGGTATTATGTTTAATAGAGACTCTCCTTTAGCATATTTAAAATCCGATACACTATACTGTAAAGCCATTGCATTAAAATTGTCATTTGTTAAAACAACTGACTTCGGAGTACTTGTAGTTCCACTAGTGTGAACAATTGCAATAGGATAATCTTTTTCATAATCTTTTTCTATAACTTGGATATTTTCTTTTTTATTAGATAAAAAGTCACTCCAACGATAAACTCTACTATCTGTTTTTAGAACATTATCTATTTTTCTTTTTTCTTTTCTTTTTAATTGTTTTTCTTTTAATGATAATTTATTGTTTTCCTTTAAACTACTACCAATTTTTCCTATTAAAGGAACTGTATCTGTAGGATTTAATAGAACGATTTTTTCAACACTTGTTTCATTCAAAATATCTTTAAATCCCAAATAACAAGTATCTAATGTAAATACCAATTTGGTATTTCCTTCATCCAAATAATGTTTCATTCCATTTGCATCTGTTCTTAAATCAGTTAAATCTGCAATCGCCCCAATTTTATTTAAAGCATAAAGTAAAAAAATTGTTTGTGGTAATGTCACTGAATTTATTACTACCACATCACCCTGCTTCACTCCGAAAGATACTAAAGCTTTTGAAACTTCATCTATTTTTTTAAATAACTCTCGATAAGACATTTTTAATCCAAAAAAATTTAAAGCAATTCCATTTAGGTTATCCTTATTATTTTCTTTCATATAGCTAAGTGCTGTCATTTGAGGTAAATCACTTTCAATTGCATCATCGCTATAATACTTTAACCATTGTTTATCAATACTGGAATATCCTGTAGATGGTCCTTCTAATGTTCCATCTGCCATTTTTTTTAAATATAAATCTCTTTTCTTTTTTTCTTCTTCTGTTAATTTACTTAATTGTTCTCTATATTCTTTTAATTCATCAATTGTTTTTTCTTTTAATGCTTCCATAACTTACTCTAAACCTTTCTATGTTTTTTAGACCAATAGGCATCTAATTTTTGAATAAATATTCCATAGAGCAAAAATGCTACATATATAGAAATATTATTAATTAATACTTTTACTAGTCCATACTTTTCAATATTCATATAATAATAAGGATATTTTGAATTACCCAAGAATGTTCCCCCAAAAGAAACATAAATGATATAAAAAATAAGATATCCAATAAGAATAAAACTCCAATAAATTGGATACTCTTTTTTTAAATTTCCCTTTTCGCCAAATACAACATAATCAAATATCACCATTAAAGGCACTATCAAATGAACAAAATTACAAGCCAACATATGTTCCTCATAAATTCCCATCGTACCACTGGTTGCTAAAACAGATTCATAAACAAACATAGTAATTGTTATTGCCATTGTAACAGTACCCTTAAAAATATAATAAATTTGATTTTTTTGAAGTTTCCCAGTCAATTTTAAAATCACAATTATTAAATAAAATAAAAAACATATCAAATTACTTTGAATTGTAAAATAAATAATATTATTTTTTATAGGCGCTATTTTAAAATTTAAGTATAAGCCTACAAAACTTGTAATCACAATTAATATTTTAAACAATAAAGATATTTTTTCTTTCATAACTCACCCACTTTATATTATACTTTTCACTTATTTATATTTAATTATATAGAAATAAAAGGGTTAGTAAAAGACTTAAAGTCTATACTAGCCCTTTAACCATAATCATTATATCATAATTCGACATTTTTTTGAAAAAAAATTTAAAAAAAAGCAATACACTTATTATAAATAAGTTATCGTTTTTTTTGATATGCTATTTCCTTTACAATGTTGTTTTTTCCTAAATAGAAATAATCGTATGGAAATACCTCTAATAAGAATTTTTTTATATTCTGTAAATATTTGATCTTATGAGAAGAATTTAAAATATCCTTACAATCTTCTTCTATAATTTCATGAATTAATCTTTGAAGCAAATTAGGGTTATTTATAAGACTTGAAAATTCTAATTCAATTAAAGAATTTGCCTCACATAATGAACGATCTAAATTAATCTTAGCCTTTAAAAATTCATAATTTTCCGATATGCTTTCGAAAATATGATTTAGCATTTCTAAATATTCTTCTTCATCATAATGAATATCGACTTTTTTGCCAGTTTGATTTAACGAATCATAAAATAATTTTGTTTCGACTGGTTTTACATAAACTGTATTTGCATATTTTTTTGCTACCTTTTTTAAACGTCTATTTATAAACTCACTAATATGAATTCCTAGAAAATCAGGAGCTCCACATAAATATACTTGAGTATTTGTATGGCTTTTTCTATTTCTATCTTGGATTAGTTTTAAAGTTGATTCCAATCCTATTTGGTCTTTTTTTATTCCATAAGTTAATTTATGCTTTCCATTTCTAGTGATATTGTCTAAAAACGATCCCGTCAATCTATTATATATTATAATATTTGAACTATTTATATTTGAATCAAAAATTGCATCCTGAATTTTAACTTCTTTATCTTCAGAATAATATTTGTCAATTTGTTCCTTTTTTATAGTTGTTGTCATACTCGTAAAACCATTATTACTATAATCACTTCTATTCATTTTATATATTTCACCAAGAGTAATATTTGAATCGACCCAATTAAAAATCTTATCATCACTATTATTTTGAGCTCTTGCGAAATGATAAGTTTCAACATGAATATCATGTACTTGCATAACCAATTTTAAACTGTCATTGCGATATAAAATTGGCTTAGTTTCCCTGTAAGCAGAATAGCCTGAAGCTATTGAATTTCCTAAACTAGTTAATTTTAAATTTTTAATACCGTTGTTTTCTAAAATTTGGGCTAACTTTTCATTTAATCGATATAAATTTATATCATCCATCATATTTTTTTCTCCTATTTCATTAAAGAATTATGTTTATTCGATTACATTATTTTATTTAATATCATTATTAATCTCTTCAATTGTCCATTATTCTATCATATTTTTTATATTTGTCAATTTTTGACATTTTAACAAATTAAAGACTATCTTGAATAGGTTTAATAAACAGTTCATAAAGTATTTCAACATCTTCCATATCAATACGTGTGTCATTTTCATTATAATATTTCAAAACAGTTTCCTTTGTTACCCATAAAGTATTATCTCTTATGGTAAACTCCATATTTCTTGTTGACTCTAATTGCTCTATATTTCTTTTTACAACTTCATTAGTTTGAAATAACTCGTAAAAATGATCAATATGAAATTGACTTAAATCATAACGATATTCCATTAGATTATTACGTTTTTCATAATAATATTGATAAGAATTATCACTGTCATAACGTTTTTTACAAACTTCTTGATAGTAATTTGTTAGTAAACAATGATACTTTTCAATTTGAAATACCATCTGATATTCATTCCTAATACTACCTAATTCAAATTCGTTGCCCTCTACCATCTGATTAGGAGGGCATTCTAATTTAAAAACACTTCCATATTTTTCCTTTAATAGACCATAAAAATTGTCCACTACTTGTTTATTTTTCTTTTTCTGAGGAATTAAAATAAAAATAATTCCATAAATTATAAACATTATAAATAATATAACTGTTTGTGTTTCATAAGTCACTTTCCATTGAGTCATTAGATAAATCAGTAAAATAGCTACAATAAAAAGAAATAACAATTTTAAAACTATAGGAAGGTAAAATTGAGTGTTTCCTTCTGCTATATCCATTTTTGATTTTTCAACTCTTAACATCTGTTTTAATTCAGGATGTTCTTGTTCTTCCATTTTATATTGTTGCTTCAATTTATGATTTCGATATAAAGAATATAATATTGCCACAACAATGATAATTCCCCACATTATATTTTTCATAAAAGCCTCCTACTGTTTCATTATACCAAAAAAACTAGTTAAATTAAACTAGTCCTTGTATAAACATCCACTTTATCTAACGTTTTAATTTTAATAACTTCATCTTTCATAACTTTAATAAATCCTAAACCAGAAATTACAATATCTTGTCCTTTTTTTACACGAATCATATTTTCTTTTAAATGATTATTTTCTTTATTGTGATAATATCTTTCAATCTTTAATTCATTAGAGAAAAAGAAAGTTAAATTATTCAGACTTGATTCCATAATTACCAAACGATCAATCACAATCCATTGATGACTTTTTACTTGATAAGTAATTGGCTTTATTTCTTTTCTAGGAATAATCTTTTTTAAGCTCTTAGAATCTAGTAAATTCATAATATTGCCATCTTCTAAAATACCTGGTGTGTCAATTAACGTTAAATTTTCATCTAAAGTTACTTCAATTTGATTTAGTGTTGTAGAAGGTAAAATACTAGTTGTAATTTGATCTGTTAGATCAGAATAATTATAAATCAAATGATTCATCATCGTAGATTTTCCAGCATTCGTATACCCTACTACATAAACATTTTTGCTTTTTTGATAATTTCTAATTTTTTCTATTAACTCATCAAAGTGATAATTCTTATTACTACTAACAATAATTTGATCAACAGGATGAAGTCCTAAAATAGAAATATACTCCAATAATTTTTCATCTTGTAATGATAAAGGAAAAATATCTCTTTTAGTAAAAACTAATAAAATATCATTTTTTAAACGTTTCAAAATTTCTAAATTTTTAGGAATGTTAAATAAATCAATCACTAATACAACTAAATCATTTGTACTAGCAATAGAATCCAATATTGGAAAAAATTCTTGATTTGTTTTTTCTACTTTCTTATATTCCCCATAGTTTCTAATTCGAAAACATCTTTCACATAAATCACTTTTTTCATAGTTCTTTTCTTGAATAAAACCTTCTAATTGAGGATTTTTGAATTGTAAATTAGATCCACATCCCTTACACTTTTTCATCATAAAATCTTCCTTTAAATAGTCCCATATCACGCATTTTGCTTTTTAATGATTTTTCTCTCATACGAGCAAACTTTGTCCATATAGGATCTTCATTACTAACAGGATTTACTAGCACTGTAATCATTCCTACTTTATTACCACCTTTAATATCCGTTAGTAATTGATCTCCAATAATTGCTGTTTCTGTAACTTTAAATTTGTATTTTTTCATTGTTTCTAGATATTTTTTAGAAAATGGTTTTCTAGCTGAACTAACATAATCAATATCTAATTTTTTTGCAAATCCTTCTACTCTTCTTTTAGGGCTGTTAGAAAATAAAACTGGTGTCATTCCATTTTTCTTTAACATACTAAATAATCGAATTGTTTGATCATCTACATCTTTATGACTATAAGGAGCGATTGTATTATCTAAGTCAAATAATAATAAACGAATCCCTGTTGTATATAATTTTTTGTAGTTCACTTTAAAAATGCTTTCTTGATAAACATCTGGTACATAATATTCCATAAATCTCACTCCTTGGCTATAAACATTTTAACACACCGAATATTGAAAAACAATGAAAAAGTAAGTATATTACTTACTTTTGTGATAAAGAACTATATCCTGCATCTAAATTAGAATAAACTATATTAGGTGATAATATGTACAATAAAAATTGGTGGTGTGGTAGAGGTAAATGGTTTATTTTTTTAATTATCTCTTCTGTTTTAATTTTTTATCAGTTGATTTTAACTTTTTTTATTGTAACGCGTTTTAATCTTTTGATTTTATTAATTCTTTGCTTATTTACCTGGTTTTGTTTTTTCCGAATATTGTGGTGATACTAAATGTTCTGTTCGATATAAATAATCAATTAAATGATTAATTTTTAAACAATTATTATAATTTGAATCCTCTAATGTAATTTTATCTGGTAAACTAATCAAAATAAAGAATAGTTTTTTTTCTTCTTCTAATAATGGATAATTTTGTTCATAAGTTTTTAGTAAGGATTCAAAATCATAATCTAAAGCGTATTTTTTATAAAGTTTATATAAATCATAAATAGGAATATCAATGGTAGAATGATCCCAACTGATAAAATAAGCACTTTTGTTACGAATAAAATGATCTAAACTTAAATTATTATGCAAAACGACATAACGTCGTTTTCTTTTTTCTTTTACTAATTCATACCATTTTTCTAATTCTATTTTAGAATAATTCAAAGCAGAAAGAATAATGGAAATATTAGAAGCTAATAGTAATTCTGGTGGACTCATATATACTTTACTCTCAATGATTGTAATTAAATCTTGATAATATCCTTGTAAGTAATGAATATCTTGAGTAATTTCTTCATAATTTTTTTTATATTCATCCACATCAACATTTTTATAATAAGTTGTTTTATTATGAAGCAATGATACCAAACGAATTAGATCCAGCATTTTTTGATCACTTGGCATTTCAATTTCATCTAGGTATTCCATAATATCATACCGATTATCTTCAATCATCATCTTTGGATAATAATTGAAACTTCTAGAATCTAAATAATCATAAATGGATTGATTTGTTTTTTCTTTTAATACTAATTTTCCTTTATTACTATCGATAATAACAACTTTTCCGTTTTTTCGATAAGAATACGTTCTTAAATCATGTTTTTTTAAAACATCATTAATTTCTATCATAATGAAGGGATAATAATTTTATCACCAATTTTTACTTCTGTTAAATCATTATAAATCTCTAATTCTTCTTTGGATACATGATAAGAATCCATAATACTTTCTATCGTATCATTTTCTCTCATAATATATACGGTATAACTTTTATAAGATTCTTTTTCCTCTACATTAGTAAAAATGTTAGGAATATCTTCTTCTTCAATACAGCGTTTTTCCTCTATTGGATTTTTTTCTTCTACAACAGATTCTTCTTCTAAAGGAAGCTCTGTTCTAACAAGTTCTTTTTCTTCCATAATATTCTCCTCTTTGATTTCTTCTTTCTTTTCTTCTAATTTATCGATTACTACATCAATATGAACAGATAATACATTATCATTTATTAATTCATAATAAAAATCATCAATATCGATATCTGCACGATCTAAAATATACTTTTCATCCATATCGACTACAAATGGAAGTTCATAAGAAAAAGGATCGGTATTCACACTTGTTTCTAACATTTTATATTCCCCACTGATTATAAATTTTCCTTTAATCATATGTTCTTCTTCTACAGACAAAGTATGTTCTAAAGAAATACTAATAATTTCAGCTAAATTCGTTTTGAAAATAATATCTTTTTTAAAAGGAACTATTTTTTTCATTCTTTCACTCCTATCTAATTAATTATATAAAAAAAAGAGAATGATATTACTTTTCTCTTAATTTTTTAAGCTTCTTAATATATTTTTGTGTTTCTTTGTCTTGATATTGACTCAATACTTCTAAAGTACGGTTATAAACAGTTAAATCTGTAAACATCATAGGACAATCTTTCATAAATTTTCTTACACTAATTGGATAATATGTTTTTGAATATTTTTCAATATTTTTTCTAAATTCTTCTTCACTTAACAAATAGCTTTCAAAATTTTGTAAATCATATTTTTTTGATGTAATCATCTGATAAAAATAAGAGGCATCTTTCTTAAAATAACAAAAATATAATGCTTTTAAATAGTCTAACACAGTACAACGCTCAAAAAATTTGGCAACATCAGATTGATTTGCTTCTGGAGTTGCGTTTAACATTACTAAATGCTCATTATACTCTTGTCTTTCTTCTGGTTTTAAAGTTTGTTTTTTTTGATCTAATAAATTAATTAAGTATTCTTTTTGCTTACCATTTATTTCAGGTTTCTCATTATTTTGTTCAATTATTGCATAAATTGAATCAATATCAGAAATGGAGAAGTCCCTCTTATAATCGAAATGAAGAATTTGTTCAATTTTTAAAAAGTCATAATAAAATTCAAAGAAGTCTTTATCAAAACATCTTAAATTCAAATGATTGACTTGATCCATTGTTGAAGCAATTTCTTTTTTTACTTCTTCAAATTCTTGTAAATGAAATTCTATTTTTTCTTGATAGTGATAATTCTTAGATAGATATTGTTTTAATATTTCTTGATCAGGATTTTCTAATAATTTTAAATCCAAATTTAAGATAGGTAAAATCTTTTCTTTATTTTGTTCTAATAATTCTGGAAAGATATAGGCAAGTTTTTTGATGCTATATATATAATTACGATTTAAAATAAAGTCAGGAAGGTATGTTTCAATATAACAACTATTTGAACTAGAAAATGACATTAAAACGATATAATCATAGCAAATAGATTCTTTTAAGTCGTTTAAAGCCCATATTGTAGCTTGATCTTCATGGTTTAAGAAATCTTGACGAACGGAAAATTCTTCTTCATATTTTTGATAAGAAAAAGTAACCATATTTTCTAATTCTGAATAACATTCGTCTAATTCTTGTTCTAAGCCTTCACTATGTTCTTCAATATAATCTAATATTAATCCAATACGTTCTCTTGCTTCCATTGGATAAATTCCAATGAGTTCTATTAAATGTATTCTTTTCTTTAAGTCAATTAAGAAATTAGAATTTATAATTTGAATTTTCGATTGTTCTAATATTTCATCAAATTGATCTGTAAATATCAAATAAACCAAAAATAATGATTTACTCAAATATTGATATTTTTCTA
>URDT01000038.1 GCA_900546745.1 uncultured Mycoplasmatota bacterium
GAAAAAGCAGGATAAGAAACTTGTGCAACTATACTAAACTTTTCCTTATTTCATAAGGGTTTAGTGTTACACAAGACTGATTTCGTACTTACGAAATTCAACCTACTTTGTGGGTTGATATTGGGATTATATGAGAGCTGGGCCTTATAAAATAACGGTTTTGATATTTATAATATCATCCTTTTTGGTTATTTTTTGTAAAATTTATAGGATGATTGAAGACTAACATAATTTTGTCTATGTTAGTCTTTCTTTTTCTAATTTATCAAATAGTTTCTTATAAATTTCTTTCTCATCTTTATCTTTAAACATAGATAAGTCTAAAGTAATAACACCTAATTTAAAGTCATCTTTTTTTCTCTTATCTCCAATACCAATTAATCTAATTATTTTTTCAATATCGTTATTTTGAGTATAATTAAATCTTTTTTCTTTTTCATCAATTTCACTTATATAATAGTTTAATTTATAATCTCCAACATATTTTTCTAATCTTTTAAAATAATTTTCTGCTTCTTTCATAGTTTTAAGTTCATGATTTAGTTTTAGTGGTATTCCATATTCATCTTCATACATATTCGCTATCTTCAAATATTAAGTAGTCATTGCCTTTAACTTTCAAAATATGGGGTTTTACATAGGGCTATATTAGCATTTTTAAGATTTATAATATATCCATTAGTAAAGGAATATTCCACATAAGCAAACTTACATATCATTTCAATCTTTCTTTTTAATTCTTCACTTATTACAAGTTTTTTAGTTTTTATTGTCATAACTCAATCACTTTCCTTTCTTAAATAACAAAAAAACTAACTATTTCTAGTTAGCATTTATTACTTAAACTCGAAAAGTTCGAGTTTCCTATCAATCTGGAGCGATTGGTTAAGTTATTTACAACTTTTCCATCACAATTAGGAACTAATACATATTTGTATCAATTTCTATATACATCTTACCATAAATTATTAATATTTCCAATATAAATGATAAAATTTGTAAAAATAATGTTATAATTATATATAGGATAGTAATTTGACTTTTTGTTAGAAATAGAACAAATAGTTTAGGGATGGTGTATTATAAATGATTGAAAAAATAACTTTAGAGCAATTTAGAGAAATAAAAAGACAATTAGCATCTATTTTAAAACAAAGTGAAGATCTTTATGAACAACATAAAAATGATGAAAATTATAATTATGATGCAGATGAAAAAAGACTTGAAGAACAATACTTAGAAATTCAAAATAGATTATTAAGTTATGATTTAAGTGATATTCCATATGCTGAATGGATGAATATGAAAATTCTTTCAGATGAAAATCATATTGCTGATTTTTCTAAAACAAATGCAAATATTGATTTTTCTATGTTAGAATATTCTCCTTATGCTAATTATAAAAGTTGTAAGATTCAAAATATTAGAGGTGTAAAAAGAATAATCGATTCTAATCACTTTGATCAGGAAGTTATTAAAAGCAACCCTAATTTATTTCTTTCAGAATCTTTCTCTACTCAAATAAAACAAAAGTTTTATGATATGAAATTATCTATGGAGGATTTATTTTCATTATCTAATGATCAAATAAAAGAATTGCAATCAAAACAATTTATGGGTTGTTTTGATTATACTACAAGAGAATTGATCAATGAAATAGGATTACAGAAAGCAATGGAACTATATGCTACTTCCAGAGATGATTATAAGGTTGTTTATGAAATATCATCTTTACTTAGTGGTAGTATTAAATATAATATTTCTGATCCTTTTACAAAAAATGATTTTGAGAAAGAATTAAAAAAAGCAGATGTTTCACATATTAAAAATGTGTATTACTCATATATGAGAAAAGCACTATTAGGTAATAATGAAAGATTTCATAATATAAATTTAGAAAAACTGCCAGAATTATTTGTCAAAGAAAATAGTGATATTTTATTAACAGATGAAAATATACCAGATGATATTAGGCAAAGGTATTATACAAGAAGATTAACTCTTGATGATATAATAAATAATATTACATTATTTAAAAATATTCCGATTTCAAAATTTACTAATGATTATGATTATGTGGAACTTGCTAGTGCCTTAGGGGATGAAAGATTACAGCAATATACTGAAGTATATCCAGAGTTAATTCATTATATTATAAAAGGCTACTTAAGTAGTCAATTTGCTAGTTTTGTTATTGGAAGTGAGGAATTATTAAATATTAAACCTAACAAAGATATTAAACAACAAATGCTTGATTATTTAGTTCCATTTTTTGCTTCTTTTAATCAATTAAAAAATAGAAATCAATTAGAATTATATAATTCATCATTATTTCCTTTAGAACAAAAACAACAAAAAGTTATTGAAACTTTGGGTTTAGATAATATAAAAAGGTTTGAAAAAGAAACTTCATTTTTCTCACTTAATGGAAATGATGGAATTAGTTTACTAATGCTTGATGCATTTTCATTCTTTTTTCGCAGGAATAGTCCAGAAGAATTATTAATAAAGTATGGGCTTGATTTTAAAAATGGTACATTATCATATGAAGAATTTTCAAATCAATTAGCAAAATGCTTGGATATTATGAGAAAGAATAATTTGTTTACTGATTATATAGATTATGATTGGCTTGAGGGAGAATTCAGAGATAAACATCCAGAAATATTCCTTAGTCTAGAAGCACCAGAAGAATTAAGAGAAGCATTTTATAAAAATAAAATTGTTCCAGATTTTTTATTTAAACATAAGGAATATATAAAATTTTTAACTGATAAAAATTTATCTAATACAATTAAAGCAGATATAAAATTAATGAAAGTTGGTCTTTTGGATTCAAATGGTTATGTTTTGCCCACTGAAGAAAGTTTTATAGGTAATTATGTTTCTAGATATGGAAATGAAAAATTACTTGCATTAATTTCTAAATATGGTGAAGTTTTATCGAATATTACAATAAGTAGCTTTCACGGTGAAATTGATAATGAACAAGCAATTGAACAAGCAATACGACAATCTATTTATGATAAAATTATAAAAAGTAAGTTTGATTATTCTTATTTGTTAAATGTACCTGAGTTAGTTTCAGAATATCCAAACATATTTGTTGATTTTAATAATTTATCAAATGTTTCTGAAGATGAAAGAAAAAGATTAACTAAAGCATTCTATGGTAGGACTTTATCTTTTGCAGATATAAAAAAATATCCAGAATTGGTATTGTTATTAAAAGATAAAAATTTAGAGATTGCTTTTGGCAATAAAAATAGTGCTTATGAAAATGGTAGAATTACTCTCAATTCTCGTAACGAAAGTCATAGTACATATAGTGATTTAGAATTGTTAAAGGCTTTTGGTAATGAAAAGTTTTTAGAATTATGTTCTAAATATGGAAGATATATGGATGGTATTGCCACACAACTTGGGTTAGATGTTGATTTTGCACAAAGTAATTTAGATTATACTTAAATAACACAAAAAATTGAAGATATTATTACAAGGGAAAGTATTGCAGGAGATTTAGCATATCAGCCAGAAGATGCACCTACTTTCTTAAGAGAAAGTCATCCAGAATTATTTTTAAGTGATGATGCACCAGATGAATTAAAACAATATTTCTATAATCGTTCTAATAATTATCCATTGACATTTGAGATATTACAAAGGAATAAAGATTGGATGCCTTTTCTAAAAGATAAGGCTATAACTACATCACTTTTGAGAAATAGTTATTTAAAACAGGACATGATTAAATTCTTTGAAGTTTTTGGTGAAGAGAAAGCCATTAAATTAGGAATTAATAGAGCTGAAACTGTAAAAGAAATGATGAAAGCACACCAAGTTGATTTAATGAAAAGTTGGTATGATAAAACTGGTGGTAAATTTATACCAGATTTTGTAGTAATGCAAAACTTTAATATAAATGAAGCAGATAAATTTTTAGCATCTGGAGCAAATTGGAGTAATTTAATGAAAATTAAAAATTTTGCTCAACCACCAGAATCAAGAGATGCTATGCTAAAACTTGCATATTCATTTGGTGCATTTGATCAAGACCAAAGAGGATTTAAAAAACTTCAAGATTTATTAACTGGGTTACCTAAAAAAATTGATGCTGAACAAGGATATATATTTGAACAAATTGATAAACAAATAAACCAGTATAGTCAAAGAAGAGTTTTCTTTGGAGTCAAATCAAGAAGTTATATGGATGCTGAGGGTAATGTTCATACTACTAGAGAATCTTTCCCTACTTCTAAAATAGAGGAAGCATATCAACAAATGATTGATTATGTTAAAAATAATGGATTTATAGATTTATTTGATAATACAACTTTATTAAATCTTTTAGAATCATTAAAAAAGGAAAATGTTGTCATTGATTTTTCTAAAGACATTTTTAGTCAACTTTATCGTAAAAATGATGATGGTTCTTATACATTGACTATTAATGCTCAAAGTTGTCCAAAATCATCACAAGCCATTAGAGGTGTTTTAGAAAAATTTAGAGAAGTACCAATGCTTACACCAGATAAAGCACATCAATTATTTGGTGGATTTGAATTAAAATACGATGCAGATTTCAGAGAATTTTTACTCGCGAATATGGAAAAAGTTTTAAATAATCCAGAATATGTTAGTCTTGTAGCAAGTGTTCAAAGACAATTTTCTGATATAAAAGCAATTAATAGTAATAGAGCCTTAACTTGGGAACTGGCAGTAAGTTATGTTCAAACAAATAAATTTACATCTGTAAATGTTGGTAATGAACGAGTTGCTGAAATTTCTGCTATTGCAGGATATTCTCAAGCAGATTTTAATACTTTACAACAAATATATAATTATGGTAAGCAAAGAACATTTAGTAGTATTCCTAGAATTGAACAAAGTGCTGAAAAAACAAGTGGCAAATATACTTATGAAATTTTAAGATTAGATGATCCATTGGCAATGGCTATTGGAACTTTAACAGATTGTTGTCAAGAATTAAACAATTGTGCTGAAGTTTGTATGGAACATAGTATGGTTGATAAAAATGGTCGTGTATTTGTTATAAAAGATGAACAAGGAAATATTGTGGCTCAAAGTTGGGTATGGAGAAACAAAGATGTTTTATGTTTTGATAATATTGAAATACCAGACAAGGCATTTGCAAGAGCTGTTAAAGAACATCCAGATTTAGGTAGAAAAGGATTTACTGATGAAGTATTTGAAATCTATAAACAAGCAGCACATGATTTAATTGAAGCAGATGAAAAAGTATATAAAGAACTTCTTGAAAGTGGCAAAATTACTCAAGAACAATATGATGGTTTAAGACTAGGTAAAATAACTGTTGGTTTAGGATATAACGACATTGCTGAATCATTAAAACAAAATTCTTCAGTTGATAAGGGCACTGTTTCAAGACCATTACCTTTTGAAGAACCAGTAAAACTATCTAGAGGACTTTATACAAGTGATTCTACAACACAATATATTTTAGAAGAAAGAGAAGATAGAAAAGAATTTGATGGTGATACACTTCCAATACATAGTGATGCTTTTGTTGAATATAGTGATTCTAATTTTGCAGAAAAGTCTTTACTTTCTTTAGAAAAATTAGAAATAGTTACTAAAGAAGATCCAAGAAATTTAGATACTTCTGTTAGTGATTATGCAGATTCAGAACATCTTGTTACAGAAATAGCAAGAAATTATGGATTAAATCCAGAAACTTCAAAAATAGTAATGAATCCTAATTTTGCAATTATATATGATGTAAATGGTGATAAAGTAAGAGTTGGTGATTTGTTATTTAACACTAAGGTTGATAATGAACAACAACAAATAGATATTGAAAATCAAGTTGTAATGCAAATGAAATTAGCATTAGAACAGATTGCTAGTGATAAGCAAGTTGATGTATCAGCTCTAGATGAAAAACAACTAGAAATGTATGAAAAAATTACTGGATTAACTGATGAAATTGATAGAGAAAGAGGTGTTGGTCATGCAAGATAGTATTGATAAAATAATATCAAATGCTTTACAAGTAAAAAAAGATACTTTAAGTAAAAATATTAAATCTATTATTATTCAAATAAAAAAGGCTTTAGATAGTAATAAAGAAGCAATATTACAAGCAAATAAAATAGATGAAAAAAATAATAATGGATTTATACTAGATTTTGATATTATTAATAATATATTTTCTAACTTAGAAAAAGAAAATATGGTTTATGGTGATGTTACTCTTTCACAAAAAGATAATGAACAAAATATTATATATGGAACTCAAATAATGGATTATGGAAATGTTGTTGTTATAACAGATGGTAATCCATATGCTATAATTGAAATGGTTATTAAAAATATAATGGCTGGTAATACAACAGTATTTTCTAATAATGGATTTATGTTTGGAACTAATCAACTAATAGTTCAAATAGTTCAAAGTGTTTTAGAACAATTTAATATATCTAAATATTTGATTCAGATATTTGTATCAGAGAATTTTGATGAAGTTTTATCAAATTATGCTAATATTGATTTAGTAATTTGTATTGGTAATCACAATTTGCAAAATTTAATTTTAAATAAATCAAAAAATAGGACTCTTATAAGTGGTTATGAGAACTTTGATTTATATATTGAAGATACAGCACATATAGAATTTTTAAATAAAATTATGAATACTGGATTAAATATTCAATTATATATAAATAATGATACAAAATTAGATTATTCAGATGCAATAATAGTAAATGATATAGATGAAGCAATTGCTCAAATTAATTATAACGGTAGTAAATATAGTTCAGCTATATTCACTACATCAACAGAAAATGCTTCTAAATTTGTAAAAGAGGTTAAATCGAAAATAGTAACTATTAATACTAGTCCAACTATTGAAAGAATAATTGATATAAAACAAAAAGATTTAACAAATGAAAAAACTATAATATATCCATTTAATTTTAAATTGGATGGTAATAGTAATAAAATTGAATTATAAAAGAACGATGGTTTAAAGTGATAAACCATCGTCTTTTTCTTTCTTTGTTTTATAAAATTCTTTAGCTTCTTCATCCATTTCATTGTTTAAGTGTTTAGCAGCTTTTTCAATTTCTCTTTTATTAAACAAATTAAATCTTCGGTTATTTGCTTCAATTCTTTTTTGTTGCTTTTCTAATATTTCTGGATCATACTGGCTTTTATATAAATCAACACTCATATTTCTATCGAATATTTTTTCAACTATGTCTTTAATTATTTTAGGCATTTTATCTAAAAATTTTTTAATATAATAAAGTAAATAATTTTTTTGTTGTTCTAATTCTTCATTTTTATATTTAAGTTGATAATTCTCATGTTTTAAATCTTCATTTTGTTTAGATAACTTTTGATTTTCATTTAATAAATGATTTTTAGATTTAAGTATAATTTTATCATTAATTTTTATTTTTTTATCTATTTCATCACTTATATCGTTTTTATCTTTATTAAGTTTAGTTATTTGTTTATTGATAGATTCTTTATTATCTTCTAAATTAGACACTTCATTTTCAAGGTTAGATATTTCTTGTTTAAGTCCTTTAACTCTTTCATTAAAGAGTTTTCTTTCATATGATGTAATATCTCTATTTTTACCTTTTTGTTTTTCTTTAAGTTTAGAATCCATACCATAAGCAATATTAAATTCATTAATGCATCTTTCTCTCATTTTATCTTGAATAACAACTAGTGATTCTTTTGTGAATATTGAAGTTTTACCAACTTGTCTTGATAATCCTATTTTACAATTCTCTTTAACTGGAACTCCAACTATGTGCATATGTGGAGAATGTTCATCAAAATGAATAGTCGAATTTGCTATATAAAAAGCTGGAACAATTTCTTGTATATCTTCTAATTGTTGTTCAAATACTTGTGTCATTTGATACTTATATTCTAAATTTTTCTCATCCCAATATTCCATATTTCCAAGTTCAATAACTATCTCACAAGCAAGATCATGTTTTGTATCGTTAGCAATTTTGTTAAAGTAGTTATCTATTTTTCTATCATCTCTAGTTTGTTTATTGTTGTATTCTAATCTTGCTTCTTCAAATAAATCTAAATACAATTCTTTAACATCTTTAACAATATCATTTGAACCTTTGATAGTTTTTATTAATTCTTGATTATTATCATATTGTCTTAAATTATGATGATTAACTTTTCCTAATTGTTTAACATTTTGTATAGCATTATTATTTTTTGATGTAGTACCTGATGGAGTATTCTTTGCTTCTTGTCTTGCTTTAATAGATTTGTTTTTATCATTGCCTAAATGTAGTGAATAAGATAATTCCATATAAATTACACCTCCTTATTTTATGAATATTACAAATGGCGCGAAAGTGGCTTTGTCATTATTCATAACTTCCTATATATCTTGTCTCTGACAAGATATGGAAGCTAAGGTTTACCACCTTAGAAACCGTTTATACTTTATTTCATAATAATGCTTAAGGCATTAAAACTACATAAAGTATTGATAAAATAGAAAGTACTACTTTTTATTTTATCTATGTAAATTATTCAAATAACTAATATTATTTTCATAATTTATTTAAACAAACTTTTCCCACTTTCATTGAAACATTGTTTCAACAAAACGTGTTCGTTTGTTATTACTTTTTTAGAAAAAGTAAACAAAAACTTTTTATTACTTATTCATTATCTTTTCTCTAAATTCTTTTATCTCTTTTTCAATTTCTAATTTTCTTTTTTTTATATCTTCATCTAATTCATAAGTAATACAATTTGTTCTTTCTGGAATAGTATTAAATAAATCTTCTTTATTATCTATCAAACATTTTTCATTATTACCAATATAGATAACTCCTAATTGTAGTTTATCTATTTTATCCATCTTTTTATAATCTTCTATTGGAAATATTCTCACAATATTTCTATTTTGATAATCATTAAAGAACATTACTTTATTATCATAGTAGTAGGTTGCTTCAAAATAACCAACATTATAATATTGTCTTAAAGTAAATACTATTTCAGAAACTTTTTCTATTGGTAGGTATTCACTGAATCTTAATTTCATACCAATATTACCAAGTATTGCATAATCTTTTTTAGCAAGAAATCCAGCATCATATAAATCATTACATGGCTTACACATACTTTTTCTAAAGAATACTTCACCAATTCTAACTTTATTTTTACCACATAGAGTTAGTTCTACATTATCAACATATCTCATAATTAAATCTGATTTTTCTTCTCTTGTATAATCTTTCCACATATAAGTATGTTCTTCATATTCTTCAGGATAAACTATTTGATTTATGTAATCTAAATCTCTTTTAATTAATATATCTTATGGAGTAAATCTTAATTCATTACATATATCACAATCTCTAATTTTAAATTCTAAGTCCTTAATTGTCTTATCTACAATTTCTTTTTCTATATCATATTCATCAATAGTAAATGATCCATTTATGTATGCTTTTCTAATTTTTTCTACTTTTTGATTTTGTTCTTTTAATTCTTTAATTAGTTTATCTTTTGGATTATTTAATTTAGTTTTAATCATAGGAAGTAGTGTTTGATTAACTACTGAATCATATTCTTGTATATCTTCAATAAAGTTATCAAATTCTTCTTCAATATCTGATTCTTTAATATTTAATTTACAATCATGACAATAATAGTAATAATATATACTACCATTTTTCTTTCTTGTTGCTTTACCAGCAAGTATTCTATTACAATGAGGACATTTTAATTTTTGTAAGAATAAGTAATCTTCATTTCTTTTATAATTTCTAGAGTTCTTTTTCTTTTGTACTTGGCATTCTTCCCATAACTCTTTACTAATTATTGGCTCGACAACATCTTCATAGTAGGTAGGATTTTTAGTTCTTTTACCATGAATAAAATCTCCTTTATAAATAGGATTTTCAATTATCTTTAAAATAGTAGAGTCTTTCCAATTAGTTTTACCAAATACTTTTTCTTTATTATATAAATTACTTATTGTTTGATAAGAATTACCTTGATAATATAAATTAAATATTCTAATAACTTGATCTTTAGTTGCTTCATCTGGAACTAGTTTTTTATTTTCATGTTTATAACCAAAAGGGGCTTTATGTGGAATATGTCCTTCTTTAATTGCTCCAGCCATACCGAACTTAGTTCTTTCACTAGTTCTTTCAATTTCATTTTGTGAAACTGATGTAAGTATTCTTGAAATCATTTTTCCATTTGCATTAGTAGTATTTATATCATCATTAGCACAATCTAAATAAGCATCATTTTCTTCTAAGAATCTAATAATTTTTTCCCAATCAAATACACTTCTTGTAAGTCTGTCTAATTTTAATACAACAATAGTATTACATTTCTTATCTCTTATATCTTGTAATAGTTCTTCAAATCCAGGTCTAGAATTACCAGTTTTAGCCGATATTCCAGCATCTTTATATACTTTATATATTTCATAACCTTTGTACTCACACATTGCTCTAAGGCGTTTTTCTTGCTCTGGTAAACTAAATCCTTCACGAGCTTGATCTTCAGTAGATACTCTTATATAAAGACCAGCAACTTTCTTTTCATTATTCATTAATCAATCACTCCTTTTTACTAAAAAAGAGGAGACAATAGTATTTAATAAAGTCTAAATACTACTGACTCCTCAATAAATTCAATATTATAAATTTCGGGTAAATTATGTTTATTCTTCATAGATGTACCTCCATTTCTAGAGAATACCTCTTTCATTGGTTATATATAATATCATTTTTTAAAGATTTGTCAATTTCCTGTTTTAGGGAATAGTAGTATTAGTGAAGTTGATATTTAAATAACTATTTAATCTTTTTTATATAATCTTCTAAATCTCTTATCTCAATAGAGTTTGATAGATTATTTATATATAATATTTTAGAATAATTAAATACTAGAAAAGTTATTCCTTTAATAATAACTCTATGTGGTTCAATATAAGATAGATTAGTATGTTCTATATTTCTGATATTTCCATTAATTATTTTAGGTTTAGTATTACAAAAATCACATATAAATTCAATTTTCTTTTTTAATTCATAATCAAACTCTAACGGTTTACTAACAATATTAATCATAAAATCTGTCCTTTCTTAACACAAAAAAATATCAACTTCATTTAGAAATTGATATTTTCTATATTAAGTTCAAACATAAAAGTTCGAACAGATTTCCCAATGGAGCGGATGAGGAGAAAGTACACAAAAAATAATAATGCTTAATACACCCTTTAAAAAACGAAAAAAGAAGGGATATTAAAAGATGAAATATAAAAAAAGAAGTCTTGAAGAAAAAGAAATTGATAAAGAAGCAAGAGAAAATTCGATTGATAGATTATTTAATAATCAAAGAATCAATTTAGAAATGCTTTCACATTATATTGTGAGAGAAGATATTTACGATAAAAA
>URDT01000039.1 GCA_900546745.1 uncultured Mycoplasmatota bacterium
AAGATAATAAAATAATAGTAGTTGATCAAAAGACATGTACAGTACCAGAAAATAATTATATTGTTTATTTAGATAATGAATCAACAGCTGAAAATAACAGCCAAGAATTAATAGCAAGATTAGAAAAATTAGAAACAACTATAAAAGAACAAACAAAAGAAATCAATGTCTTAAAATCAGAAAAAGCAAATACCAAAGAAATTACAAGTTCTATTAATAATCTAACAGCTACTCATAATAATGACTTAGGTATTATCAGAAGTAATATTAATCAATTGACAGAAAATGTGAGTCTAGTAAATAATATGGTGTATTTAGGAGAAACTAGAGATATACAAACAGCTTATAATTTAAAGCAACCATTTACAGACTTTAAGAAAATTTCTATACAGATTATTTTTTATTCAATAGATAAGACTTATGAATTTAGGGTGACACAAGAATTGTCCGTTAGAGAAATAACAAATATGCAAATAAATGGATCTAAATGGGCAATTTCGTATTTTGAATCACCTCAAAAATATGTTTATTCTTATGGACAATTTTATGGCAATCAAACATTTGCTCTAGGAGATTTAGGAGGAACAGGATTTATTGCCGATCGTGTTGCTGTATGGGGTATTTATTAAAATTAATTTTATAAACTAATATTATAAACTAATATTATAATTCATTATAACAATCTCAAAAGTATTAGTTCATAATCAAAAAAATAGGACTTAAATAATCCTATTTTTTTATTAAATTTTACGATAAAGACCAATGGCTTTTCCTAAAATAGTAACATTATCTAAAATGATTGGATCCATAGTGTCATTTTCTGGTTGTAAGCGGAAATAACCATCCTCCTTGTAGAAAGTCTTTAAAGTAACCTCATTTTCATCCGTCATAGCAACTACAATTTCTCCATTACGAGCTGTATTTCTTTTTTCTACAATTACAATATCTCCATCTAAAATTCCTGCATTAATCATACTGCATCCACTAACATTTAGAGTGAATACCTCTTTATTTTTAGGAATTAAGTAAGATGGTAAAGCAAAATACTCATCAGGATGCTCAATTGCTTCAATAGGGCTACCAGCTGTAATCTTACCAAGCAATGGTACTTCAACAGTTAACTCATTATTTTTAGCAAATTCATTTTCTACTAACAATTCAATCGCTCTGTTTTTAGCATCTTGTCTTTTGATAAATCCTTTTTGTTCAAGATTTGCTAAATGAGCATGAATCGTAGCAGGTGATGATAAATTTAAAGCAGTTCCTATCTCTCTAATCGTTGGAGGATATCCATGTGAAACCATATATTCCTTAATATAATCTAAAATTTCACTTTGTCTTTTAGTAAGTTTTTCCATTGTGACCTCCTTCTTAACTTCAACTACATTTTATCATAAAAGAAGTGTAAAGTCAAACTTTTGTTCGTTAACGCAATTGACACGAAATAATGTTCGTGTTATAGTGGAGATAACATAGGAGGTATGCAATATGTTAGAAGTAATAAAAAGTAAAAGTATGATTGTGGTAATGATTTTAGTTTTGGGGGTTGCTTATTTTAGTGCAGCACAAACCACAAATTTGAATGATGGGTATAATTCTAATTCAATAATTATTAATAATATGAATTAAAGGTTTATAAACAAGATAAAATTTGTTATAATACTTATTGGTGATGACGATGTTAAAAAAATTAAAACAACGTAATGAAGAATTAAATATTGAAAAAATTAACGACACAGTTAGTTTACTGCATAATATTTTAAAAATAGCTTATGTTTTTATTATCATAGGGGCAATCTTTTTAATTATTAAAGTGTGCCAAGAATTAAACTTAAAAAGTATCATTTTAGTAATATTAAAAACATTGGCACCTTTATTTATTGGTTTGTTTTTAGCTTGGTTGTTTGCTCCAATTGTAAAAAAAATGCAAAAAAAGGGAATCAAAAGAAGTCTTGGAACAACTATTGTATATGTTATTTTTATAGGTTTTTTAGTAATATTAGTTTGTTCTATTATTCCAGTATTAACACATCAAATCAATGACTTTGTTGCTACTATGCCATCTATTTTTGATAGTATGAAAACTTGGGTCAATAAATTGTTTGATAACTTAAATAATATTGAGGGATTAGATGCCATGAGCTTTAAAAATAAGTTATTTGAAAAAATTGAGGTTTATGGTACTTCTTTGACAACATCGCTTCCTGAGATAACAGTGAATACATTAAAAACTTTCTTTTCAGGAATCGGTAGTTTTGTAGTAGGATTAATTATTGGATTTTATTTATTAATAGGCTTTGATAATGCTGGAGAATTACTAATTACTTTACTCCCTAAAAAAATCCAAAAAGACGCTAGAGAACTTAGTAATGAAATGAATAATTCACTTAGAAAATTCATTAATGGTGCTATTGTAGATGCAATTTTCGTGTTTATTATTACATCCATAACTTTTTTGATTGTTGGATTAAAAGCACCATTATTATTTGGTCTTTTCTGTGCAATTACAAATGTAATTCCTTATGCTGGTCCATATATTGGAGGAACACCAGCTGTTATTGTTGGATTTTCACAAGGAACAATCACAGGTGTATTAACATTAATAGCGATTGTTATTATTCAATTCCTAGAAGGAAATTTCTTACAACCAGTGATTATGAGCAAAACGACAAAACTACATCCTGTTACAATCATGGTTGGATTATTAATATTCGGTCATTTCTTTGGAATTATTGGTATGCTAATATCGACTCCAGTAATTGCTGTTTGTAAATCAGTTCTAATGTTTTTTATTGATAAATTTGAAATTGAGATTTTTTAAAATATGAAAACAAAGATATTTATTATTGCTGGAAAAGCTGGAACGGGAAAAAATGAAGTTGCAAAAATTTTAAAAGAAATTTATCAAGATAAAAATAAAACAACAATCAATGTGGCTTATGCTTCATATTTGAAAGAGTATGCTAAAAATATTTTAGGTTGGAATGGAAATGAACAAACTAAACCAAGAGATTTCTTACAACATATTGGAGTAGATATTGTAAAAAAAATCGATAGTAAAATGTTAATTCATAGAGTTATAGAAGATATTCAAGTCTATAGTCATTACTTTGATATTATTACAATTTCAGATGCTCGTTTTAAAGAAGAAATAGAAGATGTTAAACACCAATTTCCAAACGTAGTAGTAATTCATATTTTAGAAAAAGATAATAATCTAACACAACAACAAAAACAACATGTTACAGAAACAGCACTGGATCATTATAATAACTATGATTATGAAATTTCAAATAATGGAACAATAGAAGAGTTAAAACAAAAATTAGTATCAATTGTAAAAGAGGTGGAATATGAATAAAGTAATTGCTATTGTTGGAATGTGTGGAAGTGGCAAATCCATTGCTAGTGACTATTTCGAAAAAATAGGCTATGAAAAAGTTTATTTTGGTGGCGTTACTATGGACGTTCTAAAAGAAAAAAACTTAGAAATAAATCCGGAAAATGAGAAAAAAATTAGAGAAGAATTAAGAAAACAATATGGTATGGGTGCTTTTGCAAAAATATTACTTTCTAAAATTGAAGAATTAACAAAACAAAAGCCCGTTGTTTTAGATGGCTTATATTCTTGGGAAGAATTAAAAATTTTAAAAGAAAAATTTCAAGAACAATTAATTACTTTGGCAATCGTAGTGGATAAAGAAATACGCTATTCTCGATTAGAAAAAAGAGAAATACGGCCACTTTTAAATACTCAAGCTAAAAATAGAGATATTGCCGAAATTGAAAATCTACAAAAAGGTGGTCCTATTGTTTTTGCTGATTATTATATTTTCAATAATCAAGGAATGGAACAATATCAAAATGATTTAAAAAAATTTACAAAAGAAGTTTTAAAGGAGGAAGTTTTATGAATTTAAAAGATTTATATATTAATTTTTTTGTTAGTAAAGGACATAAACAAATCCCAAGTGCCCCTGTAGTACCAGAAAATGACCCAAGTGTTTTATTTAATACAGCTGGAATGCAACCATTAATTCCTTATTTAATGGGACAACCACATCCATATGGAACGAGATTATGTGATTATCAAAAATGTATTCGTACAAATGATTTAGAAGAAATTGGTGACAAAACACATCATACTTTTTTCGAAATGCTAGGAAATTGGAGCTTAGGAGATTACTTTAAAAATGAATCAATCGCTTATAGTTTTGAATTTTTAACAAGCATTTTAAAGATTCCTGTAGAACGCTTAGCTGTTACTGTTTTTGAAGGTGACAAAGATATTCCTAGAGATGAAGTCTCAGCAAGTAGATGGAAAGAACTTGGAATACCAGAAAGTAGAATTGCTTATTTAGATGCAAGTAACAATTTTTGGATTGCTGGTGAATCAGGACCATGTGGTGGTGATACAGAAATATTTTATTGGAGAAGTAATGATTCAATTCCTGAAAAATTCGACCCTGAAGATGATAGATGGGTTGAGATTTGGAATAATGTATTTATGGAATTTTATAAAGATCAAGATGGAAAAGTTACAGAACTTCCTAAGAAAAATGTAGATACTGGAATGGGTTTAGAAAGAGTTGTTGCTGTATTAGAAGGTGTGGACGATAATTATAAAACTTCTGTTTGGAAAAATATTATTCAGACATTAGAACAAATATCAAATCTTCCTTATGATGGTAATGAACAAAGTATGCGTATTATTGCCGATCATATTAGAACAGCAGTATTTATCAGTGCTGATCCAGCAGGAATTAAACCATCTAATACGGATCAAGGATATATTTTAAGAAGATTAATTAGAAGAGCTATTCGCCATGCTAAAAAATTAAATATTGATATTAATAGTGATTGGGAACAACAAATTGCGAAAGTAGTTCTAGATGAATATTCTAAATACTATGTAGAATTAGAAGAAAATAAGGAAACTGTTTTAGAAGTACTAAAAAATGAAAAAATTAAATTTAATCGTACTTTAGAAAAAGGACTAAAAGAGTTTGAAAAAATAACAAATCATATTGAAAATCGTCAATTGAATAAAGATTTAGCTTTTAAATTATATGATACTTATGGTTTCCCAATTGAATTAACAGTTGAATTAGCAACTGAAAAGGGAATTGAAGTAGATGTAGAAGGCTTTAAAGAAAAATTTAAAGCACATCAAGAATTATCTCGAACAGCTTCAGCAGGGAAATTTAAAGGTGGCTTATCTTCTAATAGTGATATTGAAATCAAATATCATACGGCTACTCATTTATTAAATGCTGCCTTGAAAATAACGGTAGGTCCAGAGGTTCATCAAAAAGGATCTAATATTACACCAGAACGTATGAGATTTGACTTTTCTTGTGATCATAAATTAACAGATGAAGAAAAAAAAGCAACAGAAGATTTAGTAAACAAATGGATTCAAGAAGGATTAGACGTTACGATAGAAGAAATGAAAAAAGAAGAAGCTATTCATTCTGGAGCAGAATGTATGTTTATTGAAAAATATCCTGATATTGTAACTGTATATTCAATTGGAGAAGTATCGAAAGAATTATGTGGTGGACCACATGTAAAAAATACGAGTGAACTAGGACATTTTAAAATCAAAAAAGAAGAAGCAAGTAGTGCTGGTGTTAGAAGAATTAAAGCAATCTTAGAAGAAAAGTAGAAATGTCTACTTTTTTTTGCTATAATACGTACTGGATGTGAAAATATGACAAAAATACTAGTAATGCCATCTGATAATAATATAGAAAAGTTAAAAGAAACAGATGGCTATTTATTAAGCCTTCAAGGTTGGTCGGTAAATAGTCCTTATAAGGTAACATTAGAGGAAATCAAAAATATAAAAAATGAAATGAAGTCTAAAGAAATATTTGTTTCATTGAACAAAAATATTTATAGTTCTGAAATAGAGTCATTAAAGAACATATTAAAAGAAATTGAGACTTTAGAATTAGCTGGGATTTTTTATGCAGATACTTGTTTTATTCAATTAAAAAAAGAGCTTCATTTAAAGACCCCTTTAATATGGGCACAAGAACATTTAACAACAAATTATGAAACCATTAATTTTTGGAATCAGTATGGAGTAAGTGGAGCTTATTTATCTCCTGAAATTACTTTAAAAGAAATTGAAGAAATTAAAAATCATACCTCTAGTACTTTGGTTGTACCTATTTTTGGATATTTGCCAATGTTTTCCTCTAAAAGACATGAAATAAAAAATTATTTTAACCACTTTCAAATTCATGATTCTTCTTCCATTTATTATATTGAAAAAGAAAATAAAAGCTATCCAATCATAGATGAAGAGGATGGAACTACTGCTTATACAGCTTTTATTTTAAATGGATTTGAAGAATATCTAAAACTAAATGTGGATTATGTAACATTAAATAGCTTTGATATTGATTCTGAAGTATTCTTAAAAATATTAAATATTTATAAAAATAAGAATATAGAAGAAGCTAAAAAAATAGAACAATGGATTTCTAATTTAGATAAAGGCTTTTTATATAAAGAAACAATTTATAAAATAAAGTAGGGTGATAGTATGAAAAAACCAGAGTTACTAGCTCCAGCTGGTGATTTAGAAAGATTAAAGTATGCTCTTCATTATGGAGCAGATGCTGTTTATATTGGCGGACCTAATCTAGGTCTTAGAGCTAATGCAATTAATTTTACCTTTGAAGAAATTAAACAAGGTACAGAATATGCTCATCAAAGAAATAAAAAAGTCTATGTAACTGTGAATATTGTTTTACATAATAAAGAAATTCCTGAAGTGTTAGAATATTTAAAACAATTAGAAAAATGTAATATAGATGCAATTATAGTGAGTGATTTAACTATTATTGAACTAGCTTTAAAACATACAAATTTAGAAGTTCATCTTTCTACTCAAGCATCCACTATGAATTATGAAACCTGTAAATTCTATAAAGAATTAGGTGTCACTAGAATTGTTTTAGCGCGTGAAATGTCAAAACAAGAAATCCAAGAAATTAAAAGACATGTTGATATTGAACTAGAATGTTTTATTCATGGTGCAATGTGTGCTGGAATTAGTGGAAGATGTGCAATGTCCAATGTCTTGACAGCAAGAGATGCCAATAGAGGGGGATGCAGTCAGATTTGTCGTTGGGACTTTGATTTAAAAAATAAAAATCAAGAATATTTAGAAGGTGATAAACCTTTTACTTTTTGTGCCAAAGATTTATCTTTATTAAAATATTTACCTGATATGGTGAATCTTAATGTAGATTCCTTTAAAATAGAAGGAAGAATGCGTTCTATTTATTACATAGCTACTATTGTATGGGTATATAGACACGCTATTGATGAATATTTCAAAAATCCGAAAACCTATAGTTATAATAAAACTTATGAATATATTTTAAGAAATTGTGCTAATCGTGATTCCGTTGTTCAGTTTTTTAATGGTGTAAATGATGAAAGTTGTGGTTATTATAATGGTAGAACGGAAATTTCTAATCAAGATTTTTTAGGAATTGTTCTAGATTATGAGAAAGAACATAAACTTGCTTTAGTAGAGATGAGAAACTACTTTAAAATTGGTGATCAAGCAGAAGTATTTGGACCGAATACAGAACCATATCTATTTAAAATTGAACAAATATATGATGAAAATGAGGACTCTATAGAAGTTGTACGTCACCCAAAACAAATCGTCAAAATATTTCTTCCAATAAAAGTAAATCCTTATGATTTGATTCGCTTAAAAAGTTGACAAAAATAGGAACATGTAGTATTATCTTGTAAGTAAAAAATTTTAGAAGAAAATAGAGGTGGCAATGATGTCAAATAAATATTATTTAACTCAAGAAGGATTAGAAGAGTTAAAGAAAGAATTAACGTATTTAAAAACAGAAAAAAGACCAGCAGTAATTAATGCTTTAAAGGAAGCTAGAGCTCTAGGAGATTTAAGCGAGAATGCTGAATATGATGCAGCTCGTGCTGAACAAGGTGAAGTAGAAGGTAGAATTGCTCAACTAGAAGTAATGATTGATAAGGCAGAAATTATTGAACAAAAATCAACAGATAAAGTATCGATTGGATCTAGTGTTAAACTTGAATTCTTAGACGATCATGAAGTTGAAACTTATACAATTGTTGGAACTAGTGAGGTAGATCCATTTGCAAATAAAATTTCAAATGAATCACCAATTGCTAAAGCAATCTTAAATTCTAAAGTTGGAGATGTAGCTACAGTAGTTTGTGACGCTGGAAATTATCAAGTAAAAGTATTAGAAATTGCTTAATAGAAGGAGAAAAGTATGGAAAAAAATAATGAAAAAGAAATTACAATAACAATTGAAGGAAAAGAATGGAAAGATGCGATTGATAAAGCATTTGAAGAAGCAAATAAAAAAGTAAAAATTGATGGATTCCGTCCTGGAAAAGCTCCCAAAGATGTTTTTTATAAAAAATATGGAAAAGAATCTTTATTTTTAGACGCGGCTGACATTGTATTAAATGATGCTTACAAAAAAATGATTGATGAAAACAAAGATTTAAAAATTGTAGCACAACCACAAGTCGCACTTCGTTCTATCAGTGAAGAAAAAGTAGAATTTAATTTCACTTTAACTACTTACCCTGAAGTAAAACTCGGAAAATATAAAAAATTAGGTGTAGAAAAAGAATCTGTTGAAGTAACAGAAGAAGAAATTAAAAATGCCATTGATGAAATGCGTAATCGTTATGCTGAAAACATTACAAAAGATGGAGCAATTGAAGAAGGAAATATCGCAATTATCGATTTTGATGGATATAAAGATGGTGTTGCATTTGAAGGTGGAAAAGCTGAAAACTATTCTTTAGAAGTAGGAAGCCATACATTCATTCCTGGATTTGAAGAACAATTAGTTGGACTTAAAGCAGGAGATGAAAAAGATATTGAAGTAACTTTCCCAGAAGATTATCATGCAGAAGACTTAAAAGGTCAAAAAGCAATCTTTAAAATTAAAGTAAATGAAGTAAAAGAAGTAAAAATTCCAGAATTAGATAAAGATTTCTTTGAAGATTTAGGAATGGAAGGAATTGATTCTGAAGAATCTTTAAGAAAACAAGTTACAGAAAATATTGAAGCTCATAAAGAACATCATGCTGAAGATCATTTCATTGATTCATTATTAGAAAAAGCAATGGAAGGTATGACTGTAGATGTACCAGAAGCTATGGTAACAGAAGAAGTAGATAGAATGTTACGCCAATATGAAGAAAATTTAAAAATGCAAGGAATCACTTTAGAACAATTCTACCAATTTACAAATTCTGATGAAGCTGCTTTAAAAGATCAAATGAAAGAAGAAGCATTAAAAAGAGTAAAAGAACGTTTACTTTTAGAAGCTATTAAAGAACAAGAAAAAATTGAAGCAACAGAAGAAGAAGTAGAAAAAGAAGCAGATTCTTTAGCAGCAAAATACAACATGAAAAAAGATGAATTTTTAAAATTATTCGGTGGTTTAGAAATAGTTAAATATGATTTAGAAATGCGTAAAACAATCGAATTCTTAAAAGACAATAATTAATTGTCTTTTTTTGAATTCTTATAAGAGAAGTGATATAATGAATAAGAAATTATTCATAGAGGAGAGTTAATATGAGATTGAAAAATGTAAAAGGTGCAACTAAAATAGTAGAATCTTCTCCATACATAATACAAAACCCAATTCAATATTGTGGGCATTTTTGTGATGTATTTCAAAATCAAAATCCAATTTATATTGAAATTGGAATGGGAAAGGGTAATTTTATTATCGAAAATGCTAAGAAATATCCTAATATTAATTTTATTGGAATTGAAAAATATGATAGTGTGATGATTAGAGCCGTTCAAAAATTAGAGAATACAGAATTGAATAATTTAAAATTGATTCGAATAGATGCAAATGAGATAGAAAAAATATTTAGTCACGAGATCGATTTAATATATTTAAATTTTTCAGATCCTTGGCCTAAAACAAGACATGAAAAAAGAAGATTAATGAGTCCTAACTTTTTAAATAAATATCAAACCATTTTCCGTAATATAAATCATATTATTTTTAAGACAGACAATCGTAAATTATTTGAGTATGCCATTATGACATTCGAAGAGCAAGGATTTCATATTAATCAATTATGTTTAGATTTATATGATGAAAATGACCCATTGAACATTCCGACAGAGTATGAGTTAAAATTTCATGATCAAGGATTTCCAATTTATAAAATAGATGTAGAAAAATAGTGGACATTTTCTATACAAATAAAATCAATAAAACTTTCTAATTTTCAATTTATTTGTTATAATTATTATAAGAGTGGTGAAGCATGAAAAATAAATTAAAAATAATAAGTATTTTACTTGCTACCTTCCTATTGACAGGTTGTACAGTTGTTAGAATAGATACTAACAACATTGATACCATTGTGAATGTTGTGTTATCAAAAAATAATCGACTTTACAATAAAATTGGGAAAGGCTATAAATACTATAAACCAAGAGGAGTTTCATCAATTGATACAAATGAATTGAATGATGTATTGTACTCTGATGGAAACTACTATTATTTATATATTGATGCGGTAAGCTATTATTATCAATCAGAGATAACCTACAAAGAAAATAAAGATGCTTACTATTCAAAAAAAATTGATGGAGATAAAAAGGGCTATATTGAAATTCAAAAACAAGATAATAAATATCATATTGAATTTGTTTATAATTATGCTAAAATCGAAGCTTTAGTAGAAAAAGATGACATTAATAAGGTAATATTAGATGCATCTTATATTTTATCTACTGTTAAATTTAATGACAATATTATTGCTTTGATGTTAAATGATGATTATTTCACTAATAAAGAAGAACAATATGATAAATTTAAAGTAGAAGAAGAAACCGATCGCTTTTTACAATATAATGATGAAAGCGAAGGAAAATAGAGGTGATATCATGGGATTATTTGATAAAGTTAAGAATTTATTTACAGAAGAAGTAGAAGAAGAAATTAAACCAGTAAAGAAAGAAACTAGATATGTAGAACCACCTGCACCAAAAGTAGTGCCTAAGGAAGAAGTAAAACCTCCTG
>URDT01000040.1 GCA_900546745.1 uncultured Mycoplasmatota bacterium
TTAAAAAATTGGCAAGTTTATTCTTGTCAATTTTTTATATTACTATCTAATTTTTTATATTTTGTTTCAATATTTTAATATTTTAATAAATTTTATTTAGTAATGTCTTTTTTTATTCTTTTTATTAAATTAATTGAATCGAATTCATATAATCTATTAATTTAGGGACAAACATCAGAAGTGCTCCAATAAAAGCTACAATACTAAAAATTAAAGTAGCTGTGCTAGCAGAATCTTTTGCTATCTTAGCTAATGGATGTGTTTCTAAAGTCTTTAAATCAATTGTTGCCTCAATTGCTGTATTAATCATTTCGCTTCCCATGACAAGTCCTATCACTAAGATTAAAAATAACCACTCCGTCAAAGATATTTTAAAAGTTAATCCAGCAAACACTGCTAAAATCGCACATGTCACAATAATAATCATATTATGCTCATATTTTAAAGCATAAATAAATCCATCAATTGCATGAAAAAAGCTTTTTTTATATCGAACAAGTACAGAACCTTTATCTTTATTTCGTAATACCTGTTTCATTTAAAATCAACTCCTGACGTGCAAACATTACTTTTTCTTCTTCTTTTTCCATATGATCATAACCTAGTAAATGTAGAAAACCATGAACAGCTAAAAAACATATTTCTCTTTTAAAACTATGTCCATATTCTACTGCTTGACTATGCGCTTTTTCTAAAGAAATATAAATATCTCCTAAGATTCTAACATCATATCCTGGAAAATCTTTATTATCTTCTAAGGCAAATGTAATGACATCTGTTGGTCGATCAATATGACGATAATCACGGTTTAATTCATGAATATACTCGTTATTTACTAAAATAACATTAAAGCATACAGGGCCTACATCTTCTACTTCAATAGCTTTATTTAAGACTTTTTTTATATCTTCTATTTCATTTACTGTTTCTTCTGTTTCATTAAATATTTCAAACATCATATTACCTCCAAAACTCCAATAATATAAACAATGATAATTCCAATTAAAATAGTTGTAACAATATTATAAAAAATATCATTTTTCATAATATTTGGTAATTTATTTTTAAAATGGTGAATAAATCGATAAACAAAATATCCTAATATTCCACCACATACATTTAACATGATATCATCTACATCAAATACACGTCCAATAATTAATTGAGTTATTTCTATTGTAACTGATACCAACAAACTCATAATAAATATAGTCTTTTTCTTATCTAATCTTAAAAAATAAGAAACAAAAAATCCATACGGCATAAACATAATTAAATTTCCTACCACATTTCGAAAGAATCTTTCTGAAAAAATTTGATATCGGAAAACTTCCTTAAAAGGAATGAAATTAGAAGTGGACCAACTAACATCTTGAAAAGTTACTACATAAAATAAACTCATAATATAAATAATAAAACCTAGTTTTAACATCTCTTCATAGAATTTAAATTTTTCATGATATTTTAAAAGATACGCGATACGAAGAGATGATAAAATAATTGTAATAATTAAAATCATAGGCCAAGTATTCGCTAAAATATTTTTTATTGTTAAATCAAACATAGTAACTCCTATTCTTCTATTGGTTCCATTTCTATAATTTCTTTATAATCTGTAATATTTTCACAAACAGATATAAAAACTTCTACTATTATTTTACTATTATTTTTCTCAATTTTCAATTTCTTTGCATCAATTATATATTCTTTTTCTTTTAATTGATTAATAATTTTATCTTTTGCCTTTTGAACAGCTTGATCAATAGCTTCATCATCTGTTAAATTTTGATCAATTATATTAACTTCACTTTGAGATTGTATAACTAATTCAAAAGGAAGAAATAAATGAGAAATTAATTTTTTTTCTTTTACTTTTTTATGTTTAAATTTATGAAAATTAAAAATTTCTATTTCATGATTTAAAAATTTTAAAACAATTGCTTTATTTTTTTTGCCAGTTGGTATTTCTTCATAATATTTCAAAGGATATTCAACTGTTACTTTATACCATACTTCTCCAAAGATTTCTCCTTTGGCCATAATCTGTTCTTTGATATTTTCATATAATTTAATATTGCCTGTAATAATAGTGTCACCTTTTTTTACATAGCTATTCCTAGGAACTACAATTTCTCCTTCTTCTGCCATAATTTTTGTAAGAAAAGCATCTTTGGCGGCAACAATATCCCTTTTCATATAAGAATTATCTTCTTTTGTAATAATTCTTTCTTCTACACGAACAATATATTTTGTCCCACGTTCTTCTATTTCTAACCATTCTATTTTATCTTTATATTCATTTAAAATTGATTTTTTTATTTTCTGAAGTTGCTGGTATTTTTTTTTAGAATGAAAACGGTCAATACCATTATCTTTTAATTCTTTTAAAATGATTTCACGTAATTCAGGATTATTATGAATTACTTCTACAGAAAAGATTGTATTACATAAACATAACAAAATAATAACAGAAAATAATAAAGAAAAAATAACATATTTATTTTTAAATAAAATACTTTTTATCCGATTCATACCATGAACAGCTATGATTTCTATTTCATAAATTGTTTTCACTTCTTCTAAACGTTTATAATCCTCTTTATTAATTCGAATTAAGATTTCATTATATTTGATTTTTTGAATTTTTAATAAATCAATTTTCAAACTAACCAGTCTTTTTAGAAAACGTTCTATATTTTTTCCTCTAATTTTTACTGTAATAGTATTTTTAAAACGATTAATCCATTCATTTTTCATGTGATCACCTAAATTCTATATTTTTAAAATTACCTGTAATTAAAATTTCATCTGACACTAATTTAGTAACCACTAGATTATCTCCATTAATAATAACAGATCCTTTGACATGTTTAACAATCACTTTATTAAAATCAAAATGTTCAATTGAAAAATAGTTTACAACATCAATTCTATCGTTTAAAATGGTAATTTTAAAATCTGTTTCTAATAAATAATCACGAAATTTATTTACTGGATTCATATAATCACCTATATTATTTTATTTAAACAAACCATTATTTAGAAGAAAAGTATTTTAAAATATCAATAAATTGCATAAAAAAAAGACAAACGAGCTATACCCATTTGTCAATTATTATTATTCAATAACTTGTGAAACTACACCAGAACCAACTGTTCTACCACCTTCACGAATAGAGAATTTAGTTCCTTGTTCTAAGGCGATTGGAGCGATTAATTCTACAGTCATTTCAATGTTATCTCCAGGCATAACCATTTCAGTACCTTCTGGTAATTCAATAACACCAGTTACATCTGTAGTACGGAAATAGAATTGAGGTCTGTAGTTTGTGAAGAATGGAGTATGACGTCCACCTTCTTCTTTAGTAAGTACATAAACTTGACCTTTGAATTTTTTATGTGGAGTAACTGAACCTGGTTTTGCTAATACTTGACCACGTTCTACATCTTCACGAGCAATACCACGTAATAATACTCCGGCATTATCTCCTGATTCAGCGTAATCTAATTGTTTACGGAACATTTCAATTCCTGTAACAACAGTTTTTCTTGTTTCTTTTAAACCAACGATTTCAACTTCATCATTAAGTTTTAACATACCTCTTTCAACACGTCCTGTAACAACAGTTCCACGACCTGTGATAGTAAATACATCTTCGATTGGCATTAAGAAAGGCTTGTCAGTATCTCTTTCTGGAGTTTCAATCCAAGTATCAACTGCTTCCATAAGTTCATCGATTTTACCAGTCCAAGCTGGATCTCCTTCAAGAGCTTTAAGAGCTGATCCTCTAATGATTGGAGTATTGTCTCCATCAAATCCATATTCGTTTAATAATTCACGAACTTCCATTTCAACTAAATCTAATAATTCCTCATCATCAACCATGTCGCATTTGTTTAAGAAAACAACCATACGAGGTACACCAACTTGACGTGATAATAAAATATGTTCACGAGTTTGTGCCATTGGTCCATCTGTTGCAGCAATAACTAAGATAGCTCCATCCATTTGAGCAGCACCTGTAATCATGTTTTTAACATAATCAGCATGTCCTGGACAGTCTACGTGAGCGTAGTGTCTATGTTCAGTACTGTATTCAATATGTGCAGTATTAATTGTAATACCACGTTCTCTTTCTTCTGGTGCTTTATCAATGTTAGCGAAGTCAACTGCTTCGTTACCAAATTTTCCTGCTAAACATTTTGAAATTGCAGCAGTTAAAGTTGTTTTACCATGGTCTACGTGTCCAATTGTACCAATGTTAACATGTGGTTTTGAACGATCAAATTTTGCTTTTGCCATAATAATTTCCTCCTATTTTCTTTACATATTCTATTTTATATCAACCAAGGAAAAAATACAAGTATTTTTCCTTAGTTTCTACCTAATTAATTATTTCCGCCGTTTTTCTTAATGATTTCTTCGGCAATATTTCTTGGAACTTCTTCATAATGATCAAATTCCATTGTGAATTGTCCTCTACCTTGAGTGTTTGATCTTAAAGAAGTTACATAACCAAACATTTCAGCTAATGGAACCATTGCATCAATTGCTAGAGCATTTCCTCTTGATTCTTGACCAAGTGGACGTCCACGACGTGATGTAATATCACCCATAACATTTCCAAGATATTCATCTGGAACAACTACTTGAACTTTCATGATTGGTTCTAGTAAAATTGGTTTACATTTATTTTTAGCTTCTTTTAAAGCCATTGAAGCAGCGATTTTGTAAGCCATTTCTGATGAGTCTACATCATGGTATGATCCATCAAATAATGTTGCTTTAACATCAATCATTGGGAAGCCAGCTAATACACCTGTCTTCATTGCTTCTTGTAATCCTTTATCAGTTACTGGAATGTATTCTCTTGGAACGACACCACCAACAACTGCGTCAACAAACTCATATCCTTTATCTGGATTTGGTTCGAATTTAATCCATACATGTCCGTATTGTCCACGTCCACCAGATTGTTTAATATACTTACCTTCACATTCAGCAGTTTGAGTAAGTGTTTCACGATAAGATACTTGAGGTTGACCAACATTAGCCTCAACACCAAATTCTCTTTTCATACGATCAACGATGATATCAAGGTGAAGCTCACCCATACCAGCGATAATTGTTTGACCAGTTTCATGATTTGTAGAAGCTCTAAAAGTTGGATCTTCTTCTGATAATTTTTGTAAGGCAATTGCCATTTTATCTTGATCAGCTTTTGATTTTGGTTCTACAGTAAGTTCAATAACTGGTTCTGGAAATTCCATAGACTCTAAGATACATGGTTTCTTTTCATCACATAGAGTATCTCCAGTAGTTGTATCCTTAAATCCAACTGCAGCTGCGATATCTCCAGTAAATACTTCTGAAATTTCTGTACGATTGTTAGCATGCATTTGAAGAATACGTCCTAATCTTTCTTTTTTACCTTTTGTAGCATTTAATACATAAGATCCACTAGATATATGACCTGAGTAAACTCTAAAGAATGTAAGTCTACCAACGAATGGGTCTGTCATAACTTTAAATGCTAAAGCACTAAATGGTTCAGAATCAGAAGGATGTCTTACGATTTCATTTCCATCTAAATCTGTTCCTTTAATAGATTCAATATCTGTTGGAGCTGGCATGTAATCAACTACAGCGTCTAGTAATAATTTTGTACCTTTATTACCTAAAGCTGTACCACACATTACTGGGAAGAATTTAACTTCAAGCACACCTTTACGAATAGCGGCTTTAATTTCTTCAACGCTAATTTCTTCTCCTTCAAGGTATTTTTCCATTAATGAATCATCGAATTCTGAAACAGCTTCAATTAATTCATTATGTTTTGTTTCAGCGATTTCTTTTAAATCTGCTGGGATTTCTATTTCTTCTGGATTTTCTTCTTGTTTTCCATCATAGTGATAAGCTTTCATTGTAACTAAATCGATAACACCATTAAATTCGCTTTCAGCACCAATTGGCCATTCGATTGGAGCATAGTTTACTCCAAGTCTTTCTTTAATAGAATTTAACGACATTTCAAAGCTTGCTCCTAATTTATCCATTTTGTTACAGAAAATCATACGAGGAACTTTAAATTCGTCTGCTTGTCTCCAAACTGTTTCTGTTTGAGGTTCTACTCCGGCATTAGAGTCAAGTAATGCTACAGCACCATCTAATACACGAAGTGATCTAGAAACTTCAACTGTAAAATCTACGTGGCCTGGAGTATCAATAATATTTAAACGATATCCTTTCCAATAGGCTGTTGTAGCGGCTGAAGTGATTGTGATTCCACGTTCTTGTTCTTGCTCCATCCAGTCCATTTGAGAAGCACCATCGTGAGTTTCTCCAATTTTATGGATTTTATGAGTATGGAATAAGATACGTTCTGTCATAGTTGTTTTTCCGGCATCAATGTGAGCCATGATACCAAAATTACGAGTTTTCTCTAAACTATATTCACGAGCCATAATTTATTTCCTTTCTCTTACCATCTATAATGAGCAAATGCTTTATTAGCTTCTGCCATTCTATGAGTATCTTCACGTTTCTTAACAGCTCCACCTGTTCCTTCAGAAGCATCGATGATTTCGTTTGCTAAGTTTTCAGCCATTGAATGACCTCCTCTTAAACGTGAATAATTTACTAACCAACGAAGTGCTAAAGCTTGACTACGGTCTGCTCTTACTTCAATTGGTACTTGGTAGTTTGCTCCACCAACTCTTCTAGATTTTACTTCTAGAGCTGGTTTAATATTTTCCATTGCTGCTTCAAATACTTCCATTGGATCTTTACCAGTTTTTTCACTGATTATATTGAAAGCATCGTAAAGAATTGTTTGAGCAGTTCCTTTTTTACCATCATTCATAATTTGGTTAATTAATTTTGTAACTAATTTTGAATTATACATTGGATCTGCTAAAACGTCTCTTTTTACTGCACGTCTTTTACGCATATTATTTTCCTCCCTTCATTATTTAGGTCTTTTTGTACCATATTTACTACGGCCTTGACGTCTTTTGTCAACACCATTTGTATCAAGTGTACCACGAACTACGTGATAACGAACACCGATAAGGTCTTTTACACGACCACCACGGATTAAAACAACACTATGTTCTTGTAGATTATGTCCTTCTCCACCAATATAAGCTGTTACTTCTGTGTTATTACTTAATCTAACACGAGCATATTTACGTAAAGCTGAGTTTGGTTTTTTAGGAGTCATAGTTCCAACACGAGTACATACTCCACGTTTTTGTGGTGAATTTAATTTTGTAGATTTTTTCTTTCTACTATTATATCCAACTGCTAAAACTGGAGATTTACTTTTTCTAGTTTTCTTTGTTCTGTTCTTTCTCACTAATTGATTAATTGTAGGCATATTTGTCCTCCTCCCCATTACACACTTCCAGGTGTTTCAATTTTCTTCTAATGAAAGATTTACCGAAGTAAATCTCTAATTAAAATTCTTATATAATATACCATTTTATTGAAAAACTGTCAACTATTTATTTTTTAGAAAAGACATATTTTTTAGATTCTTTTTGTTCAATTTGTTTTAATTGGAAAAGCTCTGAAAATAATCTGCTTCTTACCTCACTCATTGCTTCTAAAATTTCCCATTTTTCTTTTTGTTTACTATTGACCAATTCTTTTTTCATTTGATCTAATAAATGGATTGAGTTCCTCAATTGTTCCTCGTTTAAGTCATCTAAATTTTTTAAAATAAATTGAAGTTTTTTCACCACTTCTAATGGTGTTGATGATAGCTCTTGTGATGATGTTATATCTTGTTTTTCTTTTAAATTTACATGAAGTGCTCTACTTAGAGCTTCATCTACTATTTTTTTTCCTTCTTTTGTACTTCTAAATTCCATTTTTGCTTGTGCCTTTAAAATTTGATCTTTTAAACTTTGTAGGAAAGTATCTTTAGAATCGTAACATGAGCTTGTTTGCGGTGTTATGTTCTGTACTTCTATACCTTTTAAACGATTTTGTTGTAATGATTGGTACGATTTATCTAAAGCATCAAATAATTGCTCACGATAAGCCTCTCGTATTTCTGTTTCTCCTATATTTTCTGTAACATTGTATTCTTTTACCATATTTTTCATGGACATCCCCCTCTTTTCAGGGAGTTATCTTAACATAAAAGAATCAGGTTGTCAATTTTTAATTAAGCCTTGTAATCTTCTAATCACCTTCTTTTCTATTCTAGAAATATAAGACTGACTAATTCCTAAAATGTCGGCTACTTCTTTTTGAGTCATTTCAGTTTTATTATCTAATCCATATCGCAATGTCATAATCTGTTTATCTCTAGCATTTAGCTTTGAAATTTCGTCCCTAAGTATTCTTTTTTCACTTTCTTTTTCGATTCCTTTTGTTACAATATCATCTTCTGTTCCTAAAATATCTTCTAATCGTAGTTCGTTTCCCTCAGCATCATAACTTAAACTATCTTCTAAGCTTACTTCTGTTTTTCTTTTTTTATTTTTTCTTAGAAACATTAATATTTCATTATCAATACATCTAGAAGCATAAGTCGCTAATTTGATATTTTTATCTAATTTATAAGTATTTACTCCTTTTATTAACCCAATAGTTCCAATACTTACTAAGTCTTCTAAATCAATTCCTGTATTTTCGTATTTTTTTGATAAAAAGACTACTAATCTTAAGTTATGTTCAATTAATTTGCTTCTAGCGTATTCATCACCTTCCATTGATTTTGTTACGTAAAAGATTTCTTCACTTTTACTTAACGGTGGTGGTAATTTATCAGTACTACCAATAAAAAACATATTATTGTCATCTTTAAACCAACGAATAATTTTAAATATTAATTGTTTAATCATGTTATTTCCTCCATTAATATAGGGTTTAAAATACAGTCAATTCCCTCCATATTTAAGTTTTTAGTAAGACCTAATAAAAATTTTTGTTGTATTATTTTTCCATCTATTTCAATAGAATCCGCTTTCAAGCAACGCATCATGCTTGGACCAGATACTGTTTGATAAGGAACCAAAATAAAATCTGTAGGAGAACGAATCATCGTATCTTGAATAACAACGACAGGTAATTTTGTGATTGGATCTACTAATTGATTTCCTGTATCTAAGAAAGCATTTAATTTTATTATTTTACCATGATATGTAATATTTACTCGATGGTGTTGTGAGTAAGTATTTTTAAGTTGAAGAGTTTGCTTAATATAAGTATATAAGATAAAAGGACTTAGTATGATTAAAACAATAACATTAATACTAAGACCATTGTGATAAAAAATTAACCCTTCATTAGAATAAGAAAATTGAATATTTAAAAGATATAATGCCCCTCCTAATACAATACTAGATAAATATAAATAGGATATATTTTTTATAGTATATCTAATATTTTTATAAGAAAAGGTCACTATAATCATTAAAATACTAATTATTAATTTTAATAAAAATAATTGAATACTATTTAATTTTATAAATAATAGAAAAATACTAATTCCCCCTACTAAAGCTCCTAATATTATTCTTTTTATAGGAATATTTCTCCTTAAGATAATGGATACTGTCAATAATAATAGAAAATCAAAAGAAAAGTTTAAGAAAAAAACGTAATCTAAGTATACTTTCATATCATCACCAAAATTATTATAAAAAAAAGACAGAGAATTTCTTGTCTTTTTTTGAGTATAATTTAATTTTTTAATAATTCGTTGTAGAAGTAACAAATTTTTTCCAACCTGTCCAATTGCTAGCATTATAATTTATATTTTCTCGAACATAAAATATTTCTGGAGCAGAATTTGGAAAATAAATTTGTTTAATCCAAGCAGTAGTAGAACTCCCATAATCATAAGTAGCATTAATCACTAATAGAACACCATAACCGGTTACAGGCATGCATCTTGTTTCTGGGCCAACTCTATAGATTCCTGAGTTAAGCATGTAATTAGCGTCGGCGGTAAATTCTCGATATTGCATAATACCACCTGTAGCATCATCTCTAGAATTACTCTTATCTAATTTGGCATTAATATAGTTAGTATGATTATTTACAATAGTTTGTAAACTGGATAAGTCACTGCTATTAGCTTTTGTATTTAACTTTGCATTCACTTCTGTTTCTGTATAATATCTATCATCGTGTGTATGTGATGTGTTTGCTTTACTATCTAATTTTGAATTTAAGTTATTCATTTGACTTGTCATATTTGTTACATTACTTTGATTATTCGTAACTAACTTATTTAAGTCACTGATTAACTTATTTTGATCGATTAGTATTTTACTAATACTTCCATTACTAATACTACTTAAATCTTCTGTTCCTACTTTATTCCATATACTTGTTACATCAC
>URDT01000041.1 GCA_900546745.1 uncultured Mycoplasmatota bacterium
AGTGATGAGAAAATTATAGGATTATATGATGCTGAGAAAGTAGAACAAAAAATATTGAATACCAGATTAAAAGGTGCGAAACAAGAAGGCATTGAACAAGGTATTGAACAAGGAATTCAGCAAAGAAATATTGAAATAGCAAAATTAATGATAAAAGAAAATATTGATATTTCTATAATACAAAAAATAACAAAACTTACTAAAGAGGAAATAGAGAGATTATAATAATCTTTCTATTTTTCATATAGT
Organism: uncultured Mycoplasmatota bacterium; assembly: GCA_900546745.1. GTDB lineage: Bacteria > Bacillota_I > Bacilli_A > RF39 > UBA660 > CAJOJO01. The sequence goes on from URDT01000041.1 coordinate 250, forward strand.
CAATTTCAAAATCTTTTGATACAATATGTTGGAGGTGGTTTTATGGGTGAAAAAGGATCTTTAAAAAATAAATTAAAGGATTTCTTTAAAATACAAAAAAAATTAAAACAGAAGAAAAAATTAGAACAAGAAGTAAAACAAATAAAAGAAATTGAAAAGAGAAAAAAAAGAAAAACCAAACTCTTAATCATAATTGGATATTTAGGCAATCTTATAACTTTTCCTTTGACTCAAAAAAAGAAAAATTACAAAACTACTAATCCACAAAAAAGCAATTCTATTTATAATAAAAATGGTAACGAAAAATTTCAAAAAACAAATTCAAATTACAATAAAATTAATCCCTTAAAACCTGAAAAAATAAATATATTGAAAGAAAATAAAGAAATCAAACAAAAGCAAACAAATTTTATTATAAAATTAAATAATACTTCACTTGAAAAAATAAAAAAAAATATAAATTGCAATTCTTATTTAAATCAACAATCAATCAATAAACAACCTACGCTAAAAAAATCACAAACTAAACAAAATAATTCAATGAATCAAAAATTAATAAATAGCAAGGAAAAAGAAAAAAATAAATATGTAGCTAACGCTATAGTAGCTGGTGCTCTAGCTTCTCATTTTGTTGGAAAAGTATCCAAAGAAATATTGAATGCTATAAGTTCTATTTTTACAGACATTCCAAAAGATGATACCATAGATCAGCAACAAGAATATTCAAATTTAAAAAAAGAAAAAAATATGATAGATAACTCTTTTCCTAATAATTTTATAGAGCCCATAGATAATAATTTAAAAAAAGACAGACCAATTTATCCTGAAATAGGCACAATAAATGATAATGTAAAAACTCCAATAAAAAATAATATTCAAAGCATAGAATACCTTAATCAAACTGTAAATACCACTTTAGAAAAAAATAAAAATATTAAAAAGATAAATCAAAATAATCAACCACAAGGTTCTATAAAAGAAGAAATCAAAATTGAAGAAAATAAAATATCAAAAGAAGATATTAATGTGAAAGAAAATACTACATCAAAAGAGAAAATTTCTCATGATAAAGTTAATGAATTAGAAAAAGAACAGTTAAATGAAAATTTTAAATTAGCTACAATAGATATTAAAAATGCTTTTCAAATTATCAACAATGATATTTCAAAACAAGAAATAGAACTAGAACAAATCAATCATTATTTACAAAATACAGACCAAAAAGAAAAAAAATTAATTTCAATTGTAAAAGAAAAAGCTTTCGCACTTTTAAACCCTGTATTTTCGTTATTCCAAAATACTATTTTTGGAAAACTAGTTCATTCTATCATAATGAATCACCGAATCAAATATATGAGAAAAATTACCAATCAACAATATCAAATAAAATACTATAATCTTAAAAATATATTAAAAAATATACATAGTCAAAAAGAAATAATGATAAACAATATAAAAATTAATAATAATAGTTTAGAAGAAATTGAATCATTAAAATTTGAATTATTAAAATTAGATACAGATTCTTTAGAAGTATTAAAAACACTTCAATACTTAACTAATTTAGAAAATAATATAATAAAACAAAATAATAAAATAAAATCTCAAATTGAAAAAGCAAATGAACTAGAAGAAAAAGGAAAAGTTAAAATTAAAAAACTAAAAGCAAGCTAAAAGGTATCACAAGATACCTTTTATTTTTTACTATATTGATACAATTGATGATCAATTTGTACTAAATTACGATTTCCCATAATAGTGATAGTATGATTATCAATATTAAACTTTTTCTTCGTTGTAGAACCAATATTTTTCACAATAGCCCTTTTAAAACTATAAGTATACAATTTTTTTATATCAGAATCCGACACTTCTGTTTCAGAAACTTTGACAATCTCAGAAAAGCTCATACTACTACCATAAGAAAATACTTTATTATTTCCTAAAGAAAAATGATAACAGGTAATGCCTAAAATTAACAAAAAAATAATAACACTAAACTTTTTCATAATACCTCCCTCACCTTATCATATCATAAATGATAAAAAAATATCCAACTAAGTTGGATATTAATTTTCAAATTGTGAGTTATATAAGTCAGCATAGAAACCATTTTGTTTCATCAACTCATCATGATTTCCTTGTTCAATAATATTACCATCTTTCATCACTAAAATTAAATCTGCATTTTTAATTGTTGAAAGTCTATGAGCAATAATGAAAGAGGTTCTACCTACTGTTAATTGATCCATTGCCTTTTGAACCAACTCCTCTGTTCTAGTATCCACACTACTTGTTGCTTCATCTAGAATTAAGAATGGTGCATTTTTAACCATACCACGAGCAATTGTTAACAATTGTTTTTCACCAGCGGAAATACTATCATTATCTGTAATCTCATAATCCAATCCACCTGGTAATGATTTTACAAAATGATCTACACCAACAACTTCTAAAGCTTTCATAATTTGTTCATCAGTAATATTTTCTTTATTATACTTAATATTATCACGAATTGTTCCATTAAATAACCAAGTATCTTGAAGAACCATAATGAATAAATCATGAATATTTTCTCTAGATAAATCTTGAATAGAAGTTCCATCAATTTTAATATCTCCAGAATTGATTTCGTAGAACTTCATTAATAAATTTACCATTGTTGTTTTTCCAGCACCCGTTGGTCCAACAATTGCAATCTTTTGTCCTGGTTTAGCCTTCGCACTAAAGTCTTTTATAATCGTTCTATCATCATTATAACCAAATGATACATGATTAAATTCTATCTCACCTTTTACTTTACTAGAATCTAAATATTTCTTAATATCATTTTGAGGATTCATTTCTTCTTCCTCTAGAAAATCAAAGACACGTTCACTAGCAGCTGCTGTAGATTGTAAAGATGTCATTGCTTGGGCGATTTGTGATAAAGGACTTGTAAACATCCTAACGTACATAATAAATGCTACAATAACACCAAATGTTGTCATATCATTCATTACCAATACTGCTCCCACTACACAAACAGCAACATATCCGAAATTTCCAATAAAAGACATAATAGGCATCATTAATCCTGATAAAAATTGACTTTTACGATTACATTCATAAACACTTTTATTATAAATATCAAATACTTTATCAGACTCTTTTTTACCATTATAAGCCTTTACTACATTTAATCCAGAATAAATTTCTTCAATATGACCATTTAATTTTCCTAACTCTTCTTGTCTAGCAATGAAGTACTTTTGAGATTTTCCTAAAATAATTGCCATAAAGATAAATCCAATTAAACTTGATACAATTGCTGTAATTGCCATAATCCAATTTGTTACAAACATCATAATAATAGATCCTACAAAAAGAGTAATAGCACTAACTAATGAAGCTAAACTTTGGTTCATAGATTGAGCAATAGTATCCACATCATTCGTTACTCTCGATAAAATATCACCATTAGAATTTTGATCAAAATATTTTAATGGTAATTTATTAATTTTAACGGAAATACGACTTCTTAAATTTTTCGCAAATTTATTTGCTACATCAGTCATAGAAATAGACTCAATATAAGTAAATAAAGCACTAACAACATATAAAATAACAAGTAGAATTGTAATATTTTTAATTTTATTGATATTCATCGTTGGTTCTACTAATTTTTTTATACTTTTTGGCATTTCATCTACTTTTTTATAAATATCTTGAGCACTACTATCTTTATCTAAAGTTCCTAATTTTTCTAAAAAGACAAGTTGATCTTCTGTAGAAATTTCTATATTATCCATCGTAAAACTTGGAAGTAGAATTGTTTGGATGCTAGTAGGAATCTCTTTTAAAGATTTTGTTTCCTTTATTTTATCTACTTGTCTTAGCAATTCTATCTTATCCTCTGTTGTTACTAAAACACCTTCGTAAGTAGATGTAGGAATTATTTTTTTAAGTACATTTTCTGTTAGACTTAATAAAGCGGATTCTGAAAAATCACCAGATGCCATAAATTGTTGAAATTGTAATTTTTCGTCTTCTGATAAATCAGAAGTTAAAATTTTCATTGCAGTTTCTTCATTCAAATGAATATTTAAAATAGCAGGCATTAATTCTTTCATTTTTTCTTCTGATAGATTTGTTGTCACTTTTTCACTAATTTTTTGAAAATTGTCCGTATTCATTACTAAGCCATTTGAAATTTCATTGGTTAAATCGGATAAACGATTTGGTGTAACAAGAGATAATATAGATCCTACTACGGCTAAAATTAACGAAATATAAATTAAAACACGCCAATTCTTTAAATTATGAAATAATCTTTCAATTGCTTTTCTAAAATCTTTTGGTTTTTCAGCCACTCTTGGTCCTGGTCCTCCCATTGGAGGTTTTCTATTTTGTTCTTTCATTATTTAGTTCCTCCTCTGTAACTTGTGATAAAGCAATTTCTTTATAAACTTCACAAGATTTTAATAATTCTTCATGGGTTCCCATGCCAACACATTTTCCTTTATCTAAAACTATAATTTTATCGGCATTCATAATCGTACCAATTCTTTGAGCAACAATTAAACTTGTTGCTTTTTTTGTATATTTTTTTAATTCATGTCTTAAAATAGAATCTGTTTTATAATCTAAAGCTGAAAATGAATCATCAAAAATATAAATTTCAGGATCTCTTGCGATTGCTCTAGCAATGGCTAATCTTTGTTTTTGCCCACCTGATACATTGGTACCACCTTGTGCGATATGTGCTTGGTAAGTATCTTCCATTTTCTCTACGAATTCTGTTCCTTGAGCAACTTTTATTGCTTCTTTAATTTTCTCTTCTGTAATAGAACCTGCTCCATTTTCTCCATAAGCAACATTAGAAGAAACAGTTCCATTAAATAAAACAGCTTTTTGAGGAACATACCCTATTTTATTATGTAAAAGTTCTAAATCATAATCTTTTACATTGATTCCATCAATCAATACTTCACCGTCTGTTACATCATAAAATCTTGGAACCAAATTAATTAAAGTTGATTTTCCACTACCTGTTGAACCGATAAAAGCAACTGTCTCTCCTTGATTTGCTTTAAAGGAAATATTATTTAAAATATATTCTTCTGCATCTGGATATTTAAATGACACATTTTTAAATTCTACTGTTCCTGTTTCTTTTGTATCGATTTCTTTTAAAGTACCATTTTTGACACTAATATCAACATCTAATACTTCATTAATTCTTTTGGCAGATACTTCTGCTCTAGGCAACATCATAAATATCATTGCTAACATCAAAAATGCCATAATTACTTGCATTGCGTAAGACGAAAATACAATCATATCTCCAAATAAACTAATTTTATCAGCCATTCCGGCATCTTTAATTAAATAGGCTCCAACAAAGTAAATTGCAAGTGTTAAGAAATACATGACTAAATACATAACTGGAGATAAAATAGCAAATGCTTTTTGATTAAATAGTTGTTGATTCGTTAACTTTGTATTGGTTTCTTCAAATTTATCTTCTTGATACTGTTCTGCATTAAATGCTCGAATAACACGAATTCCTGTTAAATTTTCTCTAGTAACACCATTGATTTTATCAATCAATTTTTGAACAATTTTAAATCTAGGCATTACGATAATCATTAAGCAACCAATAGTTGTAAGAAGTACTACTAAAGCAACTGCTGTAATAGCACTCCATTGCCAACTTTTATTTAATATTTTTGTAATAGCCCAAATAGCTGTAATAGGTGCTTTAATCATCATTTGAAGTCCCATAGCAATTAACATTTGAACTTGTGTGATATCATTTGTTGTTCTTGTAATCAAACTACTTGTTGAAAACATTTTTACTTCATGCATACTTAAATTTTCTACTTTATCGAATAGTTTTTTACGAACTTTCATAGAAAATTGAGCGGCTAAATTTGCTACAAAATAGCCAACAATCATAGAGGATACTAGGCTTCCTCCGGCACAAAGTAGCATATAAATACCTTGAGTTAAAATTTCATTTAGGCTAGATCCTTCTGTTTGAACAAGTTGAGTGATTTCTGACATATAGTCAGGCATTTTTAAATCTAACCAAACTTGAAATATAATGAATAAGGCACTAATAAACATTAAAGCCCATTCTTTTTTTGTAAAATTACGAATTAATTTTAACATATTATCTTCCTTTCTAAATACTGATATTTTGTTTCATTTGATTCACCACTTTGAAAAATATTTCTAATTCTTCTTTTGGAATATCTTTACTCAATAGTTGATCAAATTGATCTGCTTTTTGTTTAAAACTACTAGTAAATTTTTTAATGTTTTCAGATATTACAATTTGTTTTAAACGGGCATCTTCTTTTGAAGTTACTCTCTCAATAAAATTATTTTTTTCCATTGTTTTAATAATACCAGAGACAGTTGACCTACGAATAGATAATTCTTTTTCAATATCTCTTTGATAAACTGGATGATCTTGATGATTAAATAAATAGTGAAGGATTTTTACTTGAACATGAGTAATATTAATTCCACTATCTAATTTAGCATCTTTCATAATTTTCCTAGCAATTAAATTATTCAGCGATTTAATTTCAAATCCAATGCTTTTTTCTTCCATAAATTTCCTCCAATTGTAAGGCAACTAACAAAATTATACTGGTCTCTTTTTTTCTTGTCAATATAAAAAGATGGTTTTCACACATCTTTCATTTTTTGGTTCATTATATCATATTGTTTATATAAATATTGGACACTATTTTCTAGAAAAAAATAATGAAGTACATAAAATATTAAGAAAATAATTAAAATAAATGTAGGGATTATATAAAGGAAATTAATACTGCTTAAAAATAAAAAGAAGATAACAAAAAGAGCATAAAATACAGTTACAATAAGGTGAATAAGTCGTTCATGTTGAAAAAAACCAATTTTAATTAAATGATTATCTATAGATTTTTGATTGACAACATCATTTTTTAAAAGTTTATCAACTTCTTTGATATATTCTTTTAAATATTGTTTCATTTTTCTAATTTACCTTCTCTTTCTTCTTTACTAAAAAATAATACTCGAATGACACTTAAAATTAAATCTTTGGATTCTTTATCTAATTTTCTACTAACTTGAATAAAACGAATCATACGAGATATTTTAATTTGACGAAGTTGACTACATAGAGTGATATCACTTTTTTTAAAAATATCAAATAAGGATTCTACAAATAGTTTTCTCTGTTCATCATTATGTTTGTCTAACCAAGATAGAATTCTTTTTTCTATTTTTTTACTTTCTGGTGATAATTCTCCTTTTATAAAAACTGGGCCATAACAATTCCATGTGTTGGCATTATGCTGTAGTAATCCTTTTCCAGAACTCTTTACAACCATATATTGTTTTGGATGACGAAGTAAAAATCCAACGACACATTCACTTGGAACGAACATTTTTAATTTTGGAAGAAATTGTTTAAATTCTTTGGATTCATATTGTTCTTTTCTAAAACCAGGTCCATCATTATTATAAACTGTTACAATTCTTCTTTTGATATATGGCTTGGCATACATACTAGCAGTCATAGCAAGGTTACCACCCTTTGAATGTCCACCAACTAATACTTTTTTGTTTTTATATTTTATAATTTTATTAATATATGTTATCGCACACTTTTGAGCAGGAACAGGAAATTTATAAATTAATTCGAAATCTTCTTGCCAGCCAATCATAGAGTCATCTGTTCCTTCATAACCAATATATATAGTTCCATCTGGCAATTCGTAAGTTAGAGCACAAAATTGTTTTTCTTCATCTACTATTTTTTCATAATTTGATAATATGATATCTTTATATCTTTTATGATCATATATAATTTTGAAATTTTGAATGGTTTGTTTAATTGATAAGGAATAGTTTTTTAGTGTTTTAAAAGTATTCTGTTCAAAGAATCTTTTTCCTGCTTCTTTCATGGTGATAGGTTCTTTTACAATATCTTTAAAATCTAAATATACAATGGTAGAAAGCAAAATATTATCTACATCATTAAAAGGACTCTCTTCAAATGAAACATCTTTAAAATAATGGCAATAATTTTTTATGGTATCCATGTTTTTCCTCCTTTTGAATTGTATGAACTATTTCTTCAATATAGGTATCAACTTGTTGATGTTTATAGGTAAAAATGTAAGATGGATGATAAAACGATAATAATTTCGTTTTCAAATTTAACTTTTTTAAATGATTTGTTGTGATATTTCCAAAACTAACAATTAAATCAGGATTTATCTTTTTTATTTTCTTTTTAAATTTTTGGGTACAGTCGATTATTTCTTGTTCTGTTGGATAGCGAAGTCGTAGGTTTTCATCTAGAGGAGCATAATCAACTAGATTCATTAAATAACAATCGTCTTTTAATCTTGAAATAATCTCATGAACTATTTTTCCAGAATTTGTTGTAATATCAAAAGGCATTTTATTGATTTTATTAGAAAGTCCAACAAATACTATTTTCATAACTCATTAAAAAAGTTTAATATATCTTGATAAATACTTTCATGATCTACTTCATTTAAAAGTTCATGCCTTTTTTTAGGATACAATTTAGAAGTAATATTTTTATATCCTAATGATCTTAAAAAGTTTATGAGATTTTCAAATTTGTTTTTATTTTGAATCACTGGATCATCACAACCAGCAATGACCAATATTTTTAAATTTGGATTTTGAACATTCCAGTTTTTCTTATTAAAAGCATTTTTCATTAATCCATATAAATTAATAAATCCATTTGTTGTAAATATATATCCAGATAATTCATCTTGGTTATATTGGTTTACTTTTTCTATATTAGAACAAATCCATTCATTTTGTATTTTATAATTTTTATTATAATTACCAAATGTCAGCTGATTTAAAAATTGACTACGATTTCTATCTCCTTTTATTTTTTTAGATATCTTTGCAAATTGAATTCCAAGTCCAGCTAATTTATTTTCTGTCGGTGGTCCACATAAGACTATTTTTTCTATTTCTTGATCATGTTTTTTTAGATAATTTCTAGCAACCAATGTTCCCATACTATGACTAAATAAATAAACTGGCAAATTTGGATATTGTTTTTTTATGTAACTAGTCACTTGGTATAAATCATCAACAATATATTGACTATTTTCTTCATAGAAATAGCCTAAATCTTCTTTTGATTTTACACTATTTCCATGTCCTCTATGATCATGAATGACAGTGATAAAGTTATTTTTTTTTAGATATTCCATAAATGGATAGTATCGTTCTTTATGTTCTGACATTCCATGAGATATCTGAACTATTCCTTTTGGAGCTTCGCATTCTAATATAGCAACTTCTAATTTTAATTGATCTCTATCTGATATGATTGTTTCTATTTTCATATGTTCTCCTTTTAAAATAAAAAGCACACTAACTACTGGAGATTAGTGCGCTATAGTGAAGTTTCCTCCAACTGAATGTAGTTTATATTATAATTTTTTTATTTCTTCTTTCGATAACCCTGTAATATCAATAATATCTTCTATATCCATATTTTTCTTTAACATAGATTTTGCTATTTCTATATTTCTTTTTTGTAATCCTTGGTTAATTCCTTGGCTAATTCCAATATTAATTCCTTCTTGAGTGGCATTATAAAGTTGAGTATTTTTGATCATTTGCTCATCTTTTTCTTTGGTTATCCAATTAATAAAGATTGGATCTTCATTTAATTTTTCTATCTTTTCCATATACTCCCTCACCACTTGATCTTTTGATAATTTTCTTAAATCATTAATTTCCATATCTAACATTAATAGATATTTATTCTTTTCTATCTCTAATTCATTTTTATCATATCATATTTCTTTTAGCTTTTCCATATTTATCTCATAAATACAAAAGTTTTTGATATATTCTTGGCCCGTTTCATCTCT
>URDT01000042.1 GCA_900546745.1 uncultured Mycoplasmatota bacterium
TAAGTAGCTGATAGTAATTCACTTTCTGGAATCCCTGTAATCAAATGAATTAATCTTGCTTTATATGGATTGGTTTTTTCACTCATCATAAAACTTTTAAATACGACATCACTAGTTAGTTCTAATAGTTTCATTTCTCACCTCCTCTACCTTTATTATTCTACATAACTTTCGTTTTTTCTTTTTTTATTAACAAAAAAAGATATGTTTTCCATATCTTTTAAAAATTCATCATTTGTAACATTGAGAATAGTAAAAGTAATAAAATACCTCCACCAGTTCCCATTAACATTTGCATAGTCATATTTTCCATTTTTTCAAGTCTCTCTTTATATTTTTGTTCACGAGCTTTATTTTGTAATGTAGAAACGTTTTTAGCAAACATAACTAATTGTTCTTGTTTATTTTCTTGAGATCCTAATCCTAAACGATATAATAAACGCATCATACGCATAGAATCTCTAACTGGATATTCTTTAGCAAAGTCCATATAAGGATCTACAGAAGAATCACCTTCATCAATTCTTTCTACTAATTTCTTTAATCCAGGAACAAATATTTCTGGAGCAGAGTGAATCGATTTTTGAAGTGCTACTGGAACAGTATAATGTTGAATCAAAATTTCCAAACTTTTTAAATAATAAGGAAGCATTTGATCAATATAGTGTAAATTCTTTTTATAATAAGATTGCAATTTAGTATATGGTGCCTTAAATACTACAAACCCAATTATAAAAGCTAATAAAATAGAAATAAAACTAGGTTTTGATAAAACAAATACAAAAATCAATATAATGATAGTTAAAACACCATCACGAACTCTTTTACCAAACAATTCAGAAATATCTTCATCTGATAGATTTCCATATCTAATCTTTAAAAGGAACTTGTAATCATCTTCCATTAATGCTTTAAAATAAGGTTCAATATCAGAAACAAATTTTCTAGAATCAATTTTTTTGTTGTATTCAAATACAAATAAAAGGACACCTGCTATAATCAAAAATTCCATTACTCAGCCCCCACATTCTCATTATAATATTTTGTTCCCTTTAATAGAAAGAATGAATTTAATAAAATAATTCCATGTAATAAAAGTTGAACAAACTTATTATTAGTTAATAAATTAATATAAGACTCTGTCCCAAGTAAGAATTGTACTAACATAACCATTAAATATAATACAACACCAAATTGTAAAAACTTTTTATAGAATGCTGCTCTATCCATACGATCTCGATATACATTTTCAACTAACATATCAATATCTAATGACATATTTTCTAGAGCTTCACTAGAGTTTTTAGAACCTTCATTTGTAATTTGTAAAAACAATTGATGCATATTTTTCACAATAAAGTAATCATATTTACTATTCATAAAGTTTAACGACTCATCAATTGTACCATTTTCATATGCTAAATCAATCATTGTTTTAACATCACTTTTTACAGGATCCTCTAAAACTCCTGAAGAATAAACACCCTCTAGGGCTTTTACGAAACTTTGTGTTGTTGCAAATTCCATAATAACGTTAGTAGTATAAACTTGAATTTGTTCAAATATATACTCACTATATACTCTTTTACATCTTAAATAAGTTAAGTAAGGAATAACAATAACGGAAACTAAAGCATAGGCTAAAGAAAGTAGAATATTATAAAAATAAAGGTAAGAAATGACTGCTGCTGAAGCAGCAAATACCGTAATTTGAATAGTATATTGTTTTTTTGTATATTCTTGGCCTAAGTCTTTTACTTTTTGTCTAATTTCTTTAAAAGAATAAGGAGCATACTTATCATATAAGAAAGAAGCTTGTTTTGAAACATATTTATATACACTACCACCCGAATTAAAACGATATGCCAGTATAAAGATAATAACAAACCCTATGATTAAAAATATTAATAAATCCATAACAATTCCTCCTTACTCAAAAATAATATCATCATTATTAGTAGCTTGTATTAAGTCACTTTTTATAGTAACTCCTTGTCTATCTAGATAGTCAAGTAAATATTTTGATGGTTGATTTTTAATAACATGTCCAGTTGTTGTTTTTTTATAAATTTCATTATATCCAGCTTTATTATCATCTGTTACAAAGAATTCCGTTACTTCAGCAATTTCACGAACAAAACGGTGAGTAACTTTATCTTGATAACCTCTAATGTAAACTCCTATTTGAACATATCTATGAATTGATTTCAAAAATTGTTCAATATCTTGGTTTGTTTCAAGCAAACTATACATACGAGTTGGAATAGATGATGCTTTATCAGCATGGATTGTAGATAAGATATAGTGTCCAGAAGAAATTGAGTTACGAACAGCTAATACTGCTTCAGCACTACGTACTTCGGAAAGTAATATCCACTTAGGGTTTTGTCTCATACAGGTAACTAGTACATCTGTATAAGAAGCAATATTATTTGTTTTCATAGCAACTATATCACGATGAGGAAAGATTCGATCTAAGTGAAGTTCCAAAGTATCCTCAATGGTAATAATTTTTTCATCTGGTCGTGTTTTAGAAGCTAAGTATTTAACAAATTCTGTTTTACCAGAACCAGTTTCTCCACAAACAATAATATTACAATGACCCAAAACACATTGAACTAAAAAATCATGTATATCTAAATCAACATATTTTTCTCTTAATAATTTTTCTTTTTCTAGTCTTATCTTCGCTGGAGTCTTACGAATAACGCAAGCAATACCATTTTTAGCAATAGAATCATGAACAAAGTTAAGACGAAGTTCAGTACCTTCAGCATCTAGGAATGGGTGAGCCATATTAAATGTCTTACCCATTACGTTGGAGCATTGGAAGGCAAGTTTTTCCATAAATGCGTTATCAACTGGAGAATTTTCTACTCTAAGATATCCTCGTGATAAGGTTTTTAACCAAAGTTGACCACCATTACTATATGAAATATCGGTAATATCATCATTATCTAAATATTGTTGTAAATGCCCAAAATCAATTTGGGAAAACATTGTATCTTCCATGTGATATTAGCTTTCTTTTTTTGTTGTATTTTTATCAGATGCATTATCTGCTTTTTTATCTGTTGTATTATCATTAATATCATCATTAGGAACTGTGTTAGCATTTATGAAATCTTTTAATGTTTGACTGCTTACATAAGTTTCACCAGCTTCAGTACTTACATTTGTTCCATGTGGAACTGGGAATAATTCTACTGAGAAATTACTCATATAACTTGCTTTTCTAAGTAAAATATTATTTTCATTATTTAATCCAAAGATCAAATAAGCTGGTGTTCTTGATTCTTCACTGTTTTCAAATACATTTTGTCCTGAAGAATCTTTAACAGCTAATACTTTAATGTTTTCAAATAATTTACCAACCATTAAAGTATTATCTTCATTATAAGCTTTCATATAAATATCAATGTAATTATTTGGATATATGGAGTTTCCATAAGTAGAATCCATAGTAACTGGAAAGTTATAAGGAACTTGTCCTTCTTCTAATTTTACGAAAGCTGAATCTGGAAGTTCTGATTCACTTACTACAACTCCTTTATAGAATAAACTTCCTTCAGGAATTACTGTACTTGGAGCAGAGTAATTTCCAACAATTTGACCACTACTTCTAATTACGTTGTCTTGTAATACGATAGGAGCTATATCAACATAAGTAATCATATCTGATGTGATTTTTGTTCTTGGTTGAATTGTTTCGGCAGCTACTGGAATACCAGTAACTGGACTAACCATTTTATTAATTTGGTAACGGTAACCAAGATATAAAACTAGGATAATAACAAAAACCCCTAAAACCGTTACAGTATTTTTATTTTTAATAAATCTTTGAAATGCAATTTTAAAATTATTCACTTTTTCTCCTCCTTAATATGGTGTTTCTAATATAGCATCTAATTTGTTTACAATATCAAATTCTATATTTTCACTTGTTATATTTTCTTTTAATTTTGTAGATACTTTTAAACTAACTTTTGGTGGTATTTCACTAACATCGTAGATTTCTACAACATAAGTATTTCCTAAAGTTACACTTTCAGCAAATCTACGTACAAAATTTTCTACAAATTTCTCCCGATTGATTCGAACATTTCCACTTGCTCTATATTCAGCCCAATCAACAGCATCATACATAGCAGCCTCAGTTACTTCTTTTAACAAAGCATAATTTTGTTCATCTGTAGATGTAACATTTTGAAAGAAGTAAATAAAGGCAATCGATATAACGCCTAGAGTTATTATTAAAACTCCCCAAAAAGATTCTTTCATCTACTCACTCCTTTCAATTAATCTCCATCCCACTGTTCAGCACATGTATAAAAAACGTTATTTTTATTTGCATTTAAATTAATAGAGCATTTACCACCTTTTAGTCCATAGGTTGCATTATGAACAAAACTACTAACGCATGCTGATGAATGGTTTTTATAACATTTCAACGTAAAATCAGCATAACCTCCTTTATTATTTTTCTTTTGGTTACTATTATATTTACGTATTTCTTTAATTGTTTGACCATCTAAAACGAATTTATACAATGGTGATTTATTGTATACTTTGTTATCAGACACATTTCGATTTTTCAAAATTTTTCTTGTTACAACATTCACTCCGTTCCAATTATAACCTGGATACCTACCACTGAAAGTACTTTCACTTTGACTACTAAACATACCTTTTTTTATATTTTGTGTAATAGTATCGTCGGCGTTATAACTAGGAAATGGATTAGTTAAAGAAATTGTACGATAAATAATAGTGCTTCCATAATTAGGAAATTTACAATAATTATTACACTTTTGTTTTGCGTCGTTAATAGTTACACCTTGATTAACATATTTAGAAACACAATTTCTAAATTTATCAGACATTTCATCCGTAGCATTAGATGATGAAGGACACTTCACAAAACAAACAGTTTTGCACGTTTCGTAAGTACCTCCAGAATTGATACAAGTACTCAAGTCATATCCTGGTGTATCACTATCCTCTGGACAAACAAACCTTTCTGGGCGACAAATTTCATCTTCACTACTAGCATTATTTGTATAACACCATTTTGTTTGTCCATCTGGGCAGGTTATTTTTTCTTTATGATTTTCATTCCAAGAATTTATTTCACAAGTAAGGTTTCTTCCAGGTGCATTACTATTTTCTGGGCATTCACAAGGTGTTGGCGGCTCTTTTACCACCTTATAGTGGCATGTATAGTTATGATTCAAAATAGTATTCTTAATTTCTGAATTCATAGAACTAGATTTCAATTCGTTCAATTTTAAAGATAATTCGTACCCTTCAGAAGGCATATTTTTATCAGCTGAAAAGGAAATAGGCATATTGACAAAACCGACTGTACTATATCTATTTTTGTTGTTACCTTGAGGCTCTTTATTTTTAATTTTTAAATCATTTTTTTTGATATATGCTCTTGTAGTACCCGTAGAATGCAACCCTGTTTTTTGATTAAGATCATAATAATTAAAGCGAGATATTTTAGCCGTTACTGATTGAGCTTGATCCGCATAACTGCCAGGATTAAAATATCCATTAAAAGTTTGAACAGTAACATTATTTGGCTTATCCGGAATATTAGACACGGCAATATTACCTAAGTTTTCTTTGCTCAAATCACCGTTAATTTGAAATAAATCATAACTTGTGCCCCATTCAGAATCATTATAGTTTACTGTAAATTTTGCTTCAAAATTATCAATACTAATACTATTAAAACTATTTGCTTCAGAGATAATATTTTTAAAGCTCTTTAACACTTTTTTTGCCCCATTATAATTAGTTAAATAGTTATTACAAGCGTTACTTAATGCCGCAGTTCTATTCAAATCTTTTTCTTTATCATTGCAATTACCATTTGTCCATCTACATTGACCATCAGTACCAGGATCACAATACGTAGCAAAACATCCTGGAATATTTTGAGCTGCATTCCCCCAATAAGCTAAAGAAGCATTGGAAGCTGCTGTTGTATACTCTTGACAACTTTCTTTATTAATAACATAGTTTATTACATTGTCCAATGGATCTATTACAGTATGAGTCGTTGGATCTGTATAAGTATTAACATATTCTTTTTGATTATTATCAGTAATTGAGGAACGAACACTTTCTTTTTCCATATTATTTCGATATGTAGAATAGTCTTTCTTATATTCCTCACTATTAATATTGATTTTGCAACTTTTTTCGTATGCTAACATCATTTTATAGGATTGTAGGTTTGCTTTTTTTACAATTTCATTTAAATTATTGTTTGGCCAAACTATATATCTTCCCACATTAATTGCTGTTCTTATATTTCCTGGATAAGTTTGTACCAAAGATTCAAGGCAACGAATATTCCAATAATTTCCATCACCAGAGGTCTTAGCAATAGTTCCATCCAAAGTAACCTTAGCTTCCGATTCTGTTTTATATCCTGATTTACAAACACCTGTAATTTTCTGATAAACACGTCCTGAATTAGAATCTACCTTAGAATTATAATCACCACAATCAGCTAAGTCAGATTCAACAAGCAAATCACACCCCTTACATGTTGTTTCATAATCCGGAATACCTAAAGTAGTTATAAATTCCTGCAAATTAACATTGACATCAAGGCTATAATCTTTTCCATTAATTTTTCCTGTTTGCTTTCTGATATATGTTTCCAAATCTGTAGCACTCAATGTAGAAACCAATCTTTGATATTCAGTTGTTTGCTTATCATCATATACTCTATAATAATAAACAGTATATCTAGGAACTGTATTTTGTATATTCTGCCAAGCACCAGTACATGTTTCAGTTAAACTACCACTACATTTGCTGCCACTCTTTTTTCCAGAAATAATAGCAGAGCAAATTGCTTTTTCTATTTCTTCCTCATTTATTATATTTCCATGCAGAGAAACATACCAAACAACTGTTTGAGCAGCAATTCTAGCTGCTAAATCATCAGAATGATCTCTAGCATAAGTATATGCCTTTTGAATAAGAGTATTGGATACAGGTGTTATACTTTCTAAAGAATATTTTAGTCCATTTTTCATTTTTTTACCTGGATTCAAGCAAAGTGCCAAATTATCGCCAACTTTAAACTCATAAAAATTAGCAGTTGCTCTTAAACCATTAACCGTGATTTTACAATCTGACCTTGTTATTTTTGTCTCAGAAACTAATTTAGATGTACAGCCTTGTGCTTTTATTGGTCCCTCTGCCCTAACCTCACCAGTATAAAACAAACTTATTGCTAATATAGATATAAATAATGTCTTTTTCAGTATCTTACAATCCATAAGTACCTCCTAAAATAAATCATTTTTCTTATTATATTGATGTCTAATTACCAAACAAACAATAATAATGAAAGGTAAAACAATATAATAAGTATTTATATATAGATCTAATAAAGAGTTTAACCATTTGTTCTTAATTATATCTTCATTAGAATCATTTTTTTTGTTCAAACTTTCCTTATAAGCTAATACACTTTTTTGAAATGTATCATAATCTAATTGCATATTCACAAACTTTTTACAAAACTTATAATTCTCGATTCCACTACATAAAGAATCATTATAATAAGGATTATAATAAGGTAAATTTACATATATTGTATAAATGACAGAACTTGTACATTCATCAGTATTTGAATATATATCAAACTTGTACTGTTTGCCACCTTCTAGATTATAAATAATAATATCTCCACCATTATAAAAATAATTTTGATTCAAATTAATCTCCTTCAAATATAAATTACTATTCATATTTGAAATTATTAAATTGAAAGAAGAATTACTTCCTTCTACATATTCATATACATTTGATATATTTTTAGCCATATTTTGTAATTCCACTTTTTTAGAATTCGAACAAATTGCAGCTTTTGTAGTAGTAGGATAAATTATGAAAAATAGAAGTAACAATATATATTTCAAATTCTTCATAATACCATCCTTTCCTTTTCATTATAACACATATTTTTTTCAAAACAACACTTATTTTAAATGATAAGTGTATATTTTATTATGAATGTTAAGTACAATGTCAACCTTATCGGCTGAAGCAACCTCATTTGTAACTTCAATATATAAATCATTTGTAGTAGTCTTATTAGGAACCACTTGAACAAATCCAATATTCATAGTTTTTTCTTCTCCACCAATTTCATACCTAATACTACCAAAATAATTTAAAAAATCAAATAAATTATATACTTTTAAGACATGATCAATTCCTGTAATCTCACCTTGAAGTTTCATTAAAACAGTAGATACATTATGACTCGTTCCAGGTTTTAAATATTCAATAGAATCATAACAATTACTAGAACTTACACAATAATTATAATGAAGAGTAAATGTAGGAGCAATTTCATAACTATTAATTTTCATAGATACTTCCTTTAAAGGAGAATCTTTAAAATCTAAAGCTTGTGTTAATGAGGCACTTTCTTTCACGTTTTTTTTATTCAAATTGCTTGGACCTACATTAATTTTGATTATATCATTATTATTATCAACATAATTTAAAATCATTTTTTTACGAATTAAACTATCAGGAATTTCAAATACTAATATATAATTTTGAAACTCTGTTGTAATATCTTGATTAATATAAGTTTCACCTAATGCAAATAAACGATCTTTATAATTTGTTGTATGATAGAATTTTTTTCCTCCAACATTTAAATAGAATTTAGCCGTCTTTAAGTTAATATTTTGATTATATAATTTTTTTATACTTAACTTAATTGCAACATATTGATAATCTTTTTTTATTTCTACCCCTTGATAATCATATTTTGTAACATAACTATCTGTAAAGTTAAAAATAAATTGATTTGTTTTAAAAGCCTCATCTAATTGGAATGTCTTATTATAAACACCAACATTCAAATAAATTAAAAAACTAATTAAAGCAATTGAAATACTTCCTATAATATTAAACAATAATTTATTTTCTAAATAAATATATCTTAAATGTCTTATTTTTTTATTGAATTTTCTTTTTAACTTTCCAGTATCAACTTCTAAATCAACTTCAAATTCCTCATTATCGGAAGTTGTAATATTTAAATCTTCTAAATCCTTTTTAAAATCAAAATTTTTAATATCAAATCCTGTAGCTCTGAAAATAACAAAAATCAATCCTACAAATTGAATCATTAAAGCAATTAAAGTAAAATCGTGAATTACTTTTAAAACTCGGATATCTACTAGACCAACTTCAAGAGACTTAATAATCGAAAAAGTAACATAATAAAAAACTGCTAAAATAATATGAATCAAAATATTAAAAATATAAAACTTAACAGGCTTATCTTTAAAATGCATTAACGATAAAATAATGATACTTCCTAAAATAACAATGATTAAGGAAATAATCAATAATGGTCCAAATAAAGAAGATGTCACATCACTTGAAATTGTAGTAGCAACACTAGATAAATATTCATTTAAAAAACTTAAAACCATATTTGTTTTATAAAATAAATATCCCATAAAAATAGCTAAAATAATATGGATTAATTTAAAATTTTTAATTAATATTGCATAAGGCTTTCTTAAAATCATATAATCCCCTCTATTCTTATCATTAGTATACACTAAAAGTTCAAAAAAAAAAAGAATTTAATTTTCAAAATTCTATCATAATTTTTTCATAATTGATTGGTAATATAATTACAGAAAGAAGGTGATAGTATAAGAGTTAATATTGTTGGATCAAATTGTAGTAATGGAATGAAATTAAAAAAAATGGTCAAAAGAGCCATCGATAGTAGTGAAATTCATATAGATTTTGAAGAACTAAACTCGGAAAATGCCAAAAACACTTACAATATAAAAAATACTCCTGCTCTTATTATAGATGGCAATGTTAAATCAGAAGGAAAAGTTTTAACAGAACGAGAAATATCTAAATTATTAGTTCAAGAATAATGAAAGACAAATAAGTATAATTGTTACTTATTTGTCTTTTTTTGTAATTTAAAAAGGAAAAGCGAAAGTTATGTAGAATAATAAAAGTAGAGAGGAGGTGAAAAATGAAACTATTAGAACTAACTAGTGATGTCGTATT
>URDT01000043.1 GCA_900546745.1 uncultured Mycoplasmatota bacterium
TAGTTAGTTCTAATAGTTTCATTTTTCACCTCCTCTCTACTTTTATTATTCTACATAACTTTCGTTTTTCCTTTTTTATTAACAAAAAAATGACATTATAGTCATTTAATTTGTAATATATTTCTCACCTTCACCATGTGCAAGTTCTACAATCATCCAAACATTTAAATAAATTAACATTACACATAACAAAATCCAACCTAAAACAGGTACTATTAAACATAAAATCCAAGAATATGGTGTTGCATAAATTTCTTTTCCCGGTACATGTAATTTTTTACAAACATTCACTAAAGTTTGGACATGAAATACTGTAAACATAATAAAAATTGGAAAAAATAAACATAATGCTGCACCTATCCAATATTCTTTTTTGGCATACCAAGCATTTTTATCATATACACCAATTGAATAGCCAACAGCAAAAGTAATATAACCACCTGTTAAAATATCCAATACCAAACATAAAACCCAGTACTCTTTTTTCAATATATTCACTTTATCACCTTATTTTTTCTTTTAAACTATATAATATATTTAAAGCATCTAATGGAGTAACATTTAAAATATCTAATTCTTTAATTTCTTTTTCGACAGCAGATTCTTCCTTCATTAATTCATCTAAAGGTAATGACTCTTGAATTACAACATCTCTTTTTTGTTCTTTATTTTCATATACTTTTAAAATTTGATTTGCTCTTTCAATTAAAACACTTGGTAAGTCTGCTAGTTTAGCAACGTGAATACCATAACTTTTATCAATACTGCCTTCTTTTATTTTATGTAAGAAAGTAATATTTCCATCTTCCTCGTGAGCACTTACATGAACATTTTTCAATGTCTTTAAAGTTTCACTCAAATCTGTTAATTCATGATAATGGGTAGAAAATAATGTTTTACAACGAATATTTTTTTCAATATATTCAATAATTGATTGCGCTAAAGCCATACCATCAAATGTAGCTGTTCCTCTACCTAATTCATCAAATAAGATTAAGCTATGTTCTGTTGCATTACTAATTGCATGGTTTGCTTCTTTCATCTCTACCATAAATGTAGATTCACCACTCACCAAATCGTCACTAGCACCAATACGAGTAAATATTGCATCAAAGATAGGAAGAGTGGCCTCTTTTGCTGGAACATAAGAACCAATCTGAGCCATAATAACTGTAATAGCAAGTTGTCGCATATAAGTAGATTTACCAGCCATATTAGGACCAGTAATTAATAATATGTTAGTATTTTCATCCATCATAATATCATTAGGAACGTACTCTCCATCAATTACTTTTTCAACAACAGGATGACGATCATCAATAATTGCAATTTTTTGTTCTGTTACTAATTTTGGTCGAACATAATGATTTTCTTCAGCTACAGTTGCGAAAGACTGTAATACATCAATTTCACTAATTGTCTTCGCAATATTTTGAAGTCTAGGAATATATTCTTTAATTTTATCTCTTATCTCAATAAATAAATTATATTCTAGTTCAATAATTTTTTCTTCAGCATTTAAAATTAACGCTTCTTTTTCTTTCAAGATTGGACTAATATAACGTTCTACATTAGCTAACGTTTGTCTTCTTTCATAGCCATATTCTTCTTTAATATCTTTCACATTTCCTTTAGAAACTTCTATATAGTATCCAAATACTCGATTATAGCCTACTCTTAAATTTTTAATTCCTGTTCTCTCTTTTTCTTCTGCTTCAAAACGTGCTACAAAGTCTTTTCCACCTTTTCTTAAATCCTTTAATTCATCTAGTTCTTGATTATACCCTTCTTTAATTAAATACCCTTCTTTAATTGATAAAGGTGGATTTTCATAAATTGATTTTTCTAATAAGTTTTATAAATCATTTAAAGGTTCTATATTCTTATAAAAATTAATTTTGGATAAAATTTCACGAATGGTAGGAAGAACTTTTAAAGAATTTTTAAGTTGTAATAAGTCTTTCGCATTCGCATTACCAAAAGCGACGCGACCACTTAATCTTTCTAAATCGTAAACTTCAAATAAGGCTTGATTCAAATCTTCCTTTAAAATAAATTCACGAAGTAATGTTTCTACTGTATCATATCTTTGATTAATTTTTTCTCTATCAATTAAAGGATTTTCAATCATTGACTTGAGCATACGAGAACCCATAGCTGTTTTTGTTTTGTCTAATAACCATATCAATGAATAATTTCTTTGTTTTAAACGAAGTGTTTCTGTTAATTCTAGATTTCTTTTAGTATGAATATCCATTTTTAAGAAACTCTTATCTTCTTTAATAATGGCTTTTTGTAAATGGGATAAATTTCGTTTTTGTGTATGATTAATATAAGTTAATAAATGCTTAATCGCTTCAATATAACGAATATCTTTAATATCTTCATAAATATACTCATATTCTTTTAACTCTTCAATTTCATCTGAAATAGAAGTAGCTATTTTAAATTGATTTTTTAATAAGGAAAGAATTGTTTTATCAACCTTACTTGGCAAAATAATCTCTTTAATTCCAATGCTAACAACTTCACTAACAACCTTACTAACATTATGTTCTAATAAAGTTGTATTAATCTCACCTGTTGAAATATCAGTATAACAAATTACATAAGCATGATTAAAATCTAAAATGTTTCCAATATAATTATTTTCAAACTCTACTAAAGACTCATCATCTATAATAGTTCCTTTACTAATAATTTGAATTAAATCTCTTTTTACAATTCCTTTTTCTACACTTTTCGGATCTTCTAGTTGTTCACAAATTCCTATTTTATATCCTCTTTCTACTAATTTTTCAATGTATATATTAGCCGCATGGTGAGGAATCCCACACATTGGGATTTTTTCTTTTAGTCCAGCATTTTTACCTGTTAATGTAAGTTCAAGTTCTCTAGATACTTTAATGGCATCTTCAAAAAACATTTCATAAAAATCTCCCAAACGGAAGAATATAATAATATCTTCATTCTTCTCTTTAATCTCTAGATACTGCTTCATCATCGGCGTTACTTTAGAGATGTCTACATCTTTACGATTCATATAACCACCTTTTTCATTTTACCAAAAACTAGCAAAAAAGTAAAATAAACAATATCAAAAAAAACCAGATTACCGGTTTTATTTTTTTCTTTTTTCATTCTGATTGATAAATACATCTTGATAGATTTTTTCACAATTATAATTAATAAAATCTTCTACCTTGATTTTTTTATAGTCATATTTAGTAACATCAGCACTTGTATTTAAAACTGTTTTTAAATCTTCTTGAACATTATATAATTCATTAGATGCTTTTAAAGTATCCATCCTTGATAAATAAAATTTATGGTCTTTATCAACAACGTGACTTTTATTACTATTAAACTTTAATTTCAATCGGATAATATCTTGTTGAAATTTTAAATCTTCTTTTGTCTCTTTTAAAAGTGTATTTAAAAAAGTTTGGTAGACATTTTCAACGGTTAAAATTTTTGTTTCCCCATCTACGTCTATTTCAATAGAAGGAGTATTTGGGGGGGAATTTTAAAAGCAAGAAAAAACAATTAATTCTTTGATTCATATAAGATTCAGACTCTAATTTTCTTTTTCTTGTTGTAATTTCTAAAAGAAGTTCTGTTATATCAAAATCATATTGTTGACTAATTTCCGAAAAATTTTTATCTAAAATCTTTTTATTATTATAAGCTTCTTGTTTTTCTTCATATTCTGTTTGAAGTCTTTTTAGTTTTTCTTCCAATCTATTTAAATCTAACAATTCTTTTGATGAATCTCCACGATTAGCTTTCATTACTGTTACAGCTTCTCTTAACATTTCTTTTGTTTCAAAACTTAGTTCTTCAACAGGTGTATTCATTTTATCTGACACGTTATCACCTCCACTATGATTGTTTCATTGTATCATTTTTAGTATGATAAATCAATGTTTTTTATATATCATAATGCCTTCTTTAGGATGATTTTTATCAAAAGAAATCACCTGACATTCAGGATAAGCTTGCATTAGTTCCTCTTTGACCTGATATAAATAAGTTAAGGCAATTCCATTTTCTTTTAAAGGTAATTTAGAAAGTAAATCTTTATAATGACTTACATAATACATAATACTAGAAAGATTAATAAAATCATATTGATTTTTTAACTTTGAAACCAATATTTGAATATCTTCTATATAATATTCATAGTTTACCTTTGAAATCATATTTTTTAATTTTGAATAATTTTCTTCTTTTAAATAATCATTATTTTGAAGAATGCTTGTAAAAGACATTGTTTGAGAAGAAAATAATGTAGATTGATTAATTTCAGACCAATCATAAAAATTAATCAAACTATCCCAAAATTCTCTATCTTCTTTTTCTAAATTAACTCTAATTTGATCATAGATTTCATCATACCAATCATCATTAGTATGTGTAATATCGAAGAAAAAAATGAATAAAATCTTCTCTAGATAAAGAAATAATAGCAGCTTTCTTTAATTCTAAAAAGTATTTTGTAAATCTGCTGATATCATAACCTGTTATTTGTTTACATCCTGATAAAATTAAATTTAATATTTGATCTCCTGAAGAAATAATAGATAAAGATTTTTCTTTATTTTGTAAATAAGGTTGATATAAATTCATTTTTTCATTAGAAGTTGTATAAATAAATGAAGTATTATGATAAATTGTATTTTTTAAATTGGAATAATGATTTCCAATAATTTGCTGAGCAATTGTAATATCATCCATAGAAACTCTCCTTTTTAACGTACGTATTATAATTTAAATACTTATAATAAGCAAGAAAAAAATAAATGAAGCATTTATTTTTTTTCGTAATAAACATTAATGTCTCCTATTCCACCTTCGATATCTATTTGATTATCGCCTGTTCCATAATAAGAATCTTCTTTTATTGTATTGCTTTCTATTTGAACAGACCCAATTCCTTTTTCTAAATGTATTTTATAATCAGTACTAGAACCGAGTAAGGATAATTTTATTTTTCCTACGCCAGCATTAATTTTACTGCTTCCTAGTATTTCTGATGTCATATCCAAATTACCAACGCCAAGGTCTAAATCAAGATTGGATAGAGAGCTATTTTGAATAGCTATTTCGCCTGCTCCGCCTTCTATTTTCGTTTGTTTTAAAACCGTTAAATTTTGAGCAGTTAATTTGCCAGCTCCTAAATCTAAATCTAATTTTTGGGCAGAAATAGAATCTATTTTAATACTTCCAGCACCACTATCAATTGATATTTCATCAAAAGTAATATTTTTAGGAATATTGATTACCAAATAATAATTTTTGTTAGAAAAAGTATTTTTTGTTTCTTTTATTATTAATTGATTCTCATTTTCTTCTATCTTTATTTTATGATTTGTTTCAATTGAAAAAGAATCACTTTTTCTAATTTCTAATTTTGTGGAAATAAGATTAATTTTTAATTTTTGAGGAATATTTTCTATTTGTGTTTGCTTTAACTCATTTGGTTCTTCTTGTTGCCGTATATTGGAAAATAGCATCACTCCAATCATAATACCAGAAAGAATACTAAAGATTAAGAAAAAAGCAAAAGCAATCGCACCATATTTAATTATCTTTTGGGCAGTGTTCATTTAATGTCAATGCCTCCAAAAATACATGTAGCATCTACATAAATTGTAATTGTTTTATCTTCTTTTTTATTTTGATATTTATTATTTACACCACCAAAAATAGAAGTTGATTTCACTTTAATTTTAATATCATTTGGAGCATAAATAGTAATTCCACCAAAGATACTGCTAGCTGTAATCACTACATCTTTTGAGATTTTAGCTTCTCTCAAATCACAAGTGATTTCTCCAAAAATAGCATTTAATTCGCAACCTTTAAAATTTTCTTGTTCATATTTTAAGTTCTGACTACTAAATGTTGCATAACAAGTATTTTCATTGGTTTTCAGAGTTTTTATTTTTTCATTTACTTTTGTTTTAAAAGCATCTTTAAAAATAAATGAACAACCAATTATGATTAATATGATTGGAATCATTAATTTCCATATTAATTCAAAGCTTAAAATTCCCTGACAAGCTAATAATAAAGCAATTCCAATTAAAATTCCTATTAAACTTCCCGTTTTATCACTTTCTTTAAAAAGACTAATAAAACAAGGAACTATAATAAATAAAGTCCACCATCCATCAAAGAAAATATCAATATTAGTAATTTCTAATGCATTTAAGCCAAATATTACTCCTACAAAAATAAATAAAATTCCCCATAAAATGTTTCTAATTTTCAAAATAACTCCTTCTTTCTAATCATTCCTCAAAAATATTATATTATACTGTGAAAATGAAAGTCAAATTATGATTTAATTGTACTTACTAATTGAACTTTAGAAAGTCGATCATAAATTAATGTTTGATTCTTTAAAACTTTTACAATACTAATCCAATAAAATAGAAATAAGCAGATCCATAAAATTACCATGAGAATCATTTTTATAGAAATATCTAAATTTATCAAACTAAATAGAGATATTATACCAAAAGGAATTCTTACATAATAAAGATAAATTAGAAACCATCTTAAAAAAAGATGAAATGCTCTATGACGAGACGTTTCTAATTTAATTTTTAAAAAATTACTTCCTATTGTTCTTGAGTTCCAATGGCAAGGAATGATAATAAAATATAAAATAAATATGACATACTTTACAATAGAATATTTAAGAAAAATAGAAATAATTCCTGTCAAAAAAGAATAAATAATAAAATCTAAGCAAAATAATGTAATTCTTCGAAATCCTGATACTACTTTTCCAGCTTCGAATGACTTTCGATCAATTTCTTCACGAGTTGGAAATAATCGTTTTAATTTTCCCATAATAGAATATCCAACTACACCACCTATAGTATTTAACATTAAATCGTCTACATCAAATAAACGATAAGGCCTAGGATATATAAAGTATAATCCTGAAAGTTGTGTTAGTTCAAAGAATAAAGATAATAAAAAACTATCAATAAAAATTTGTCTTAAATTGCATTTAAAATAATATCTTAAATACATACCAAAAGGAATTGTCATAACAATATTAAATAATACTGTATAAAAACTAGAATGACATAATGCCTTTAGATAAGTATTTGGCCTCGTTATAATAAGAGGTGTTTCTTTGACAAAATCAGTAATAAATGAAAATGGTATCAGCTGTATTTTAGGACTAGTCATTGTTTTGACTTCATCTATTGATGGGAGTGGTAAAATAACTAAAAAATATATTGTCATCAAGTATAAAATAAAAGAATAAATAATAAATACCCTAATTTTATTAATGGAACCATAAAAATTATAATAAATCAGAATAAAAGGAAATGAAATTAAAAAAGAGACAAATGAAAAACATAAAAAAAAATTATACAAACAACTTAAAAAAAAC
>URDT01000044.1 GCA_900546745.1 uncultured Mycoplasmatota bacterium
TGACTTGAATTTATAACTGTGTTACTATTAACATAGTGAACATAATTTGAGGTGAATATGATGAATATAAATTTACTGCAATTATTGAGTAAATATATAATTTTTTTAACTGTATCAGTTATGTCAAGTTTAGGAATTGGTAATTATTCTGAGAATGAAGCAGTTGTTAATAATATAAATAAGGAAAAAGATTTTCAAGTGATAACTTCTGTTACAAACTATAAAACAGTTGTACAATATAATAAAAAAATCCCTAAAAATGTTACAAATGTTATTTCAGAGGGAAAAGTAGGACTTAGCTATACAGAACAAAATAATCAAGAATCTACTGTAGAAGAAAAAATCGTTCAAGAGGTAACAAATGAGGTTGTTGAAAAAGGAACAGGAGATTACGGAATTTATACTGGTAAATTAATAGGATATGGTCCTGATTGTGTTGGCTGTTCTGGTGAAGGGTATTTAGCTTGTAAGACTGTTGATGGTACAAAATTTAGCTTAAAATATAATGGAATTTATTATAATGATAATGAATATGGTAATGTTAGAATTTTAGCTGCGGCTACTTCTAAGTTTCCATGTGGAACAATTATAGAAATAACAAAATTTGGAAAAGAATCTTTTTTAGCAGTAGTGTTGGATACAGGTGGTACTGTTCAAAATGCTTGGAAGAATGGTAATGTTGTTATGGATTTAGCATATTCAAGAAATGCCGATTCGGGTAGCGATGGTCTTACTGGTAACAATATTACATTTAATATTAAAAGATGGGGATGGTAATCATTCCTTTTTTTCTTGTTTTGCGTCAATAGATTTAGTATAATATGTAATAGGGTGATACTATGAATTATTCTCCAAAAAAAATGTCACAAATGTTAAATGAGAAGAATTTTAAATTTAAAAAAAAGTATGGTCAAAATTTTATTATAGATGAGAATATTATCAACAAAATTGTGGAAAACTCAAATATTGATAAAAATACTTTAGTAATTGAAATAGGTCCTGGGGCTGGTTCATTGACAAAAAAACTTGCGCAAAACGCAAAACAGGTCTTATGCTATGAAATAGATGAAACTCTTAAAATTGTTTTAAATGATTTAGTAATGGAATTTAACAATATTGATATCTTTTATCAGGATTTTCTAAAGAGCAATATTTTAGATGATTTAAAGCAATATCAATATGAAAAATTGTATATAGTTGCTAATTTACCATATTATATTACAACACCCATTATTATGAAGGTAATAGAGGATAATATTCCTGTGGATAAAATTGTAGTAATGGTTCAAAAAGAAGTTGGAGATCGTTTCAAAGCAACACCAGGTACTAAAGATTATAATTCTTTGTCTATTTTTTTAAACTATTATTTTGACATTTCAAAATTGATGGATGTAAGCAGAAATGTTTTTCTTCCAAAGCCAAATGTTGATAGTATTGTTGTAGAATTCAAAAAAAATAAGAAAAATTATAATATTAAGAATGAAAAATTATTTTTTCAACTTATACATGATAGTTTTCAACAGAAAAGAAAGACAATTAAGAACAATCTGAATAAATATGACTTAAAAATTGTGGAAAACGTGTTGAAAAAGTATAATTTTGATTTGAATAGTAGGGCAGAACAGATTCCAATATATGTATTTGCCGATATATCTAATGAAATAGGAGGTAGTTATGAACAATAATGTGGAAAACTCTGTAGAAGAAACATTTGACGAAATGTTAGATTCTGTTAAAAGTATTAATGACGATTTTGTTAATCAATATTTTCAAAATGAGGAAAGTACTGATAATAGTCTAGAAACAAAAGAAAATACAGAATTCTATGATGAAAAATCATTACATGAATTAACAAATGATATGAATCAAGAATTGTTTGAAAATAATATTCCTGTGGAAAAAAATGTGGAAAACTTGGAAACATCTGATATTCCAGATAGTGAATTGATTGATTTAATTGATAAAACAACAAATAGCGAAGAATATTTTGATATTTTAGAAGGTAAGTTTAATGATAAATAAAAAGTGGGATGAAATATTAGAACCAGAATTTAAGAAGGATTATTTTCATAAGCTTGGAATTTTCGTAAAAAGCCAGTATAAATCTCATGTAGTGTATCCGAAATATTCTGATATATTTAATGCTCTTCGATATACGGATTATGATCAAGTTAAGGTAGTAATTCTTGGTCAAGATCCTTATCATGGTGATAAAGAAGCACATGGTTTGTCTTTTTCTGTTCAAATGGGAGTTCCTATGCCTCCATCATTAAGAAATATTTTTAAAGAACTTTATGATGATGTAGGTGTCAAAAGAAATTTAACAGATTTGACTGATTGGGCAAAACAAGGAGTATTATTGTTAAATTCTATTATGACTGTGGAAAAAGATAAACCATTGTCACATAAGGATAAGGGATGGGAAAATTTTACAGATTTTATTATTGAAAAATTAGGTGAAAGGTCTGAACCTATGGTTTTTATATTTTGGGGAAGTTACGCTAGAAGTAAAAAAATATTAATCAAAAATCCTAATCATTTAATATTAGAAAGCGTTCATCCTTCTCCTTTATCAGCAAATCGTGGTTTTTTTGGTAGTAAACCTTTTTCTAAAACAAATCAATTTTTAGAGGAACATCATATTACTAAGATTAATTGGTAGCAATGTCTACTCTTTTTTGGTATACTTAAAATGAATAATTGAGGTGAATTATGGATAGTGTATATGAATTTTTAATGAAAGATGTACATATAAAATATGGTGATACTGTTGTAGCTGCTGTAAGTGGTGGCCCAGATTCAATGGCATTATTGCATATTTTATATAAGATAAAGATAGCTTTGGATATTGAAGTTGTATGTGCCCATGTTAATCACAATACAGGTCGTGCTGGTCAAATGGAAGAACAAAAGTATGTGGAAAAGTTTTGCCGAAACCATAATATAATTTTTGAGAGTATGACTATTGAAGATTATGGGGATGATAATTTTGAAAATGAAGCAAGGACAAAACGATATAATTATTTTGAACAAATTGTAAAAGAATATCATGCTAAATATTTGTTTACGGCACATCATGGAGACGATTTGATGGAAACAATTTTAATGAGAATTGTACGAGGATCAACACTAAGGGGATATAGTGGTTTTTCGAAGATTGTAAATCGTAAAAATTATAAGATTATTCGACCTTTTATAGAATTAACAAAACAACAATTAATCGATTATGATAAACAAAATAAAATTCGTTATTATATAGATAGTACCAACTTGGAGGATATTCATACGCGTAATCGTTTTAGAAAATATATTGTACCGGAATTTAAAAAAGAAGATCCTAAGGTTCATACGAAGTTTTATAAGTTTAGTAAAATTTTATTAGAATATAATAATTATATAGATAAAGAAGTGGAAAAATTAATTCCAATAATATTCCCTCAAAACGTGTTGAATGTGGAGGAATTCTTAAAATTAGATCGTGTTATAGGAATGAAAGTTATTTACTATATATTAGAAAATATTTATCAAGATGACTTGATGCTAATTACAGACCATCATGCAGAATTAATCTATCACTTAATTCGTTCTAAAAAACCAAATACATATATATATTTACCTAACAATCTAAAAGCTATAAAGAGTTATAATGAACTTACTTTTGTTACAGAAATGATTAGTAGTACAGAGTATGAAATAGAGGTAATTGATTATTTAAATTTACCAAATGGCAAAAATATCGAGGTAATTCAAAATTCTAATCAATCAGATAATAATATTTGTCGATTAAGTAAGGAGGACGTTAAATTTCCTTTAAGAGTTCGAACTCGAAAAAATGGTGATAAAATTCATGTAAAAGGAATGTTAGGAAGTAAAAAAATCAATGATATTTTTATCGATAAAAAAATTACTGTTAATGAACGAAATATGTGGCCAATTGTCGTTGATTCCAATGATGTCATTGTTTGGTTGCCTGGCCTTAAAAAATCTAAATTTGATAAACAAAAATCAGAAAAATATGATATAATACTAAAGTACTATTAAGAAAGGAGCCGTTTATGAATAAAAAAGCAGTAAAAAAACAGTTTATTCCTTATTTAGGACTAGGAATATTTATTGTAGCCGTTTTATTTTTTATGAATATGGCAAATAATACAATTGAAATGTTAAGTTATAATGAATTTATAAAACAAATTAATGATGTAGAAAAAGTGACTATTACTCCAAGTATTAAAGGTGGAGTTTATGAAATATCTGGTAGAATGAAATCTTATGATAAAAATAAATATTTTTATGTAAAGACTCCATTATCTGAAGAAGTTATTTCTGAGGTTTTGAAATCATCTGTTGAAAATAATTTTCAAGTAGATACAGAATCAGACCCATCTTCAAGTGCTTTTTTAATCTTTTTGATTAACGTTTTACCAATTGTAATTTTGGTAGGTGCAGCATTTTATTTTGTTTCAAAACAAATGGGAAGTGCTAATAAATCAATGGATTTTGGTAAAAGTCGTGCTCGTTTGAGTGAAGATTCTAAAAAAGTAACTTTTAAAGAGGTTGCTGGTTTAACAGAAGAAAAAGAAGAAGTTCAAGAATTAATTGATTTTCTTAAAAATCCTAAAAAATTCACAGCAATGGGAGCAAGAATCCCAAAAGGAGTTTTATTGCAGGGACCTCCAGGAACTGGAAAGACTTTATTAGCTCGAGCAGTTGCTGGAGAAGCTAATGTTCCATTTTACTATATTAGTGGATCTGATTTCGTTGAATTATTTGTTGGTGTAGGAGCAAGTCGTGTTCGTGATATGTTTAAACAAGCAAAACATAACGCACCATGTTTAATTTTTATAGATGAAATTGATGCAGTTGGTCGTCAAAGAGGTGCTGGTTTAGGTGGAGGTCACGATGAACGTGAACAAACTTTAAATCAATTATTAACAGAAATGGATGGCTTTGGAGCAAATGAAGGTATTATTATTATCGCTGCTACTAACCGACCAGATGTACTAGACCCTGCTTTACTTAGACCAGGTCGTTTTGATAGACAAATTACAGTAAATTTACCTGATGTTAAAGGTAGAGAAGAAATTCTAGAAGTTCATGCAAAGGGAAAAATATTTGCTAAAAGTGTAAATTTAAGTAATATTGCAAAACGTACAATTGGTTTTAGTGGAGCTGATTTGGAAAATTTATTAAATGAAGCAGCTTTATTAGCAGTTCGTAAAGGAAAAAAATGTATTTCTATGGTAGAGGTAGATGAAGCACACGATCGTGTTTTAATGGGACCTGCTAAGGTTAGTCATAAATATAATGAAAGAGAAAAGAAAACTGTTGCTTATCATGAAGCAGGACATGCTGTAATTGGAATCAAATTGGAAGGTGCTAACGAGGTACAAAAAATTACAATTATTCCAAGAGGTCAAGCTGGTGGTTATAATTTAATGCTTCCAAAAGAAGAAACATATTTATCTACAAAGACAGAATTATTAGATTCTATTAGTGGTTTATTAGGTGGCCGTGTTGCCGAAGAATTAATGTTTAATGAGGTTACAACAGGGGCTCATAATGATTTTGAAAAAGCAACAAAAATTGCTCGTGCTATGGTTACAGAATATGGTATGAGTGACTTAGGCCCAGTTCAATTCGAACAACAAGAAGGAAGCGTTTTCTTAGGAAGAGATTATAATAAAAGTCGTAATTTCTCAAGTCAAGTTGCTTTTGAAATTGACCAGGAACAACGTAAAATTATTAATGAATGCTATGAAATCGCAAAGAAAATTATTTCAGAAAACATGGATTTATTAAAGCTTATCGCAGAAGCATTATTAGAAAAAGAAACTATTACGAAAGAACAAATCGATTATTTGGTAAAAAATGGATGTTTACCTGATGAAGATGGTGAAATTGATACTAGCGATTTCGAAGAGTTAAGCTATCATGATATGACACTTTCTGAATTAAAGGACTTAGCTAAGGAAAAAGGCATTAAAAATTATTCAAATATGACAAAAGAAGAAATTATAAAAGAATTAGAAGCTGAATAGACTTCTAATTTTTTTTGTAATTTGAATAGCATATTCTTTCAATATATGCTAAAATATTAGAGAGATAATATTAAAGATGGTGATAGTATGGGAAAAATAATAGCTTTAGTTAATCAAAAAGGTGGTGTTGGCAAAACAACATCTAGTATTAATTTAGCGGCTTCTTTAGGATATTTGAAGAAAAAAGTTTTATTAGTAGACCTTGACCCACAAGGAAACTCTACAACGGGAGTTGGTGTCAATAAAACAGATTATGAAAAAAGTATGTATGAATTGTTAAAAGATGAAGCAACATTAAATGAAGTTATTATTAAAACAAAATTTAAAAATTTATATCTTATTCCTGCAACAATTAACCTTGCAGGAATTGATTTCGAATTAAGTGAAAAACAAAATCAAGATGTTAATTTTTCTAAAGGAAAACAACTAAAAAAGTATTTATCTGAAATAAAAGATACTTTTGATTTTATTATTATTGATTGTCCTCCTTCTCTAGGAATTTTAACTACAAATGCGTTAACAGCAGCAGATTCAGTAATTATCCCTGTTCAATGTGAATTTTTTGCTTTGGAAGGTATTATGCAACTTTTAAATACTATTATGATGGCTCAAAAAAACTTGAATCCAACATTAGATATT
>URDT01000045.1 GCA_900546745.1 uncultured Mycoplasmatota bacterium
TATCCAGTATATAGTAATGGAACAGCAGTTTATTATAATCCAGAAACCAATAGTAAATGTAATCAAAGTGAAGCAGTCAGTACAACGGGAACAAAGACAGGATGTATGAAATGGTATACATTTAATGATGAAGGAGAAACTACATCAACAGTCAACATGATATTAGATCATAATACAACAGCAACAGTAGCGTACAATTCAAGTAATGTAAATACAGTGCAAAAGGAAGTGGCAACCACTCTAACAGCTGATACAACAAGCTGGAATAGTAGTTTAAAGGCTAGATTAATAACAGCAGATGAGATAGCTAAAATTACAGGAAATATAAACTTTAATAGTTTGAGTGCTACAAATAGTGATTGGTTTTATTTAGATAGTAATAATCAAACTCAGACAGCAACAAATAAGGGAGAAAGTAATTATTATTGGTTGTTTGACTATACAAATGGTTGTACAAGTAATGGATGTAACGTAGCCGATACTAGTAATTACGGCTATTGGACAAGTACTCCAAATAACATCTCAGATTCTTATGTTTGGATTGTGTATAGACTTGGTACCTTGGGCAACGACGTTGCTATGGCATTCCCTTACCACGGGTTGCGTCCAGTAATTACAATCTCAAAAGATATTATTCAATAAAAAACTCAGACAATCGCCTGAGTTTTATTTGAAATGATATCCTGTAGAATTAAAGTGAAAACTTCTTAAGACTTTAACTTTTGTTTCAGTATTCATTTCACTAATATTTGGAACTATTTTTTTAATCTTTTCTTCATTGGCAAAATTTAACATCATTTCGATAATATAATCTTTATTTTCTTTTGTCTTTTTTTCTAATGGATAAAGAATATTATCCTGACATACTGACCAATAATAATTATTTTTATCGATTATTAAGATAGCATATATTTCATTATGATTATAAATTATGTATATTTTATTTGTAATATCTGCTTCTTTTAAATAACTTAAATTATTTTTAATAAAAGATAAAGCTAAGGAAGTAGGGCATCCTTTTAATTCTAATACAGATTTAATCTCATCAAATTGTTCTGATATTTTTTGGTACTTCATTTTTACTACTTTCCTTCCCATAACTATTGGCTATTCCTTTTAACGTTTCAATATTCAAATTAAATATTTCTACAATATAATAATATAATTCTTGTTTCATTTTAATCTGAAATTTATTTTCAATTTTTTCAATCATTTTCTCAATTGTATTTTCCTTAAAAGAAGATAATGTATCTGTTATCCATTGTTTCGTTTTCTCATCTGATTTATTAAAAAAATCCAATAATATTTTAGGAATACTAGATTTTTTCTTAATATTTATATTTTGTTCTTCTGTTAAAGTGAAGCTTGGACTTGATTGGTAAACAAAAGAATAAACTCTATCTTTATCTTTTAAAATTTTAGAATTCATTATTTCTGAACGAAAATTTTCTATTCTTCTATCCATAAAAGGATATCCTAATCCAAAAGAAAGACTATTATCATACAAAGGGCTAAGATGACAAGCTGAATTTGTTTTTATAATGCCCCAATTGTTTGGATGACGATCACATTGTAATGTAATTAAATCAAAAAGTAACATTTTAGTTAAGGAATTTACAATATTTGGTACATCTTTTTTATCTGTAATGCTGCTATTGTTTAAAATAATCCAAGTTTGTTCCAAATTATTTAAATAGCGAAAAGCATAGTTCTTTTTAGGAGATTGTTCTAATTCCAACAGATAAGAAGGAATGTTATATCCATTTTTATGATAATGGATTTCATTAAAAAAGTTTTGATAAATTTCACTCCCTATAACTAATGTATCTTCTTTTTTCAAAAAATTTTTTGAAAGAATTCCTTTTTGATTTCCTAAGGTAGCAACTCTATATTCGGCACAAGGAATATTTAAAAATTTAGCAATTTCTTCTGATAATAATTCTCCCCATACATTGTAATCAGCTTCTTCTAGAGGCTTAAATAAATATTTTTCATTATCGTAAATAATCCAACATAAAGCATCTTTACCATTTCCTTCTAATTCTATAAAACTTTGACTTGATAAAGTTATTAAGTCCTCATATTGGTAATGGTATTTTTCTTTTATAACTTGTTCTAAATGAATGACTCCTTTATAGTCTTCAAACATAATATCACCAAAAACATTATAATATAATTTAATAAAATTGAAAAGTTAGAAATACAAATAGTCTAATTTATTAAATTGTGGTAATATAATACATAAGAGGTGACTTATGAGAACAGTAACAATTGACGGAAATGAAGCATGTAGTAAAACATCCTATCTTTTTAGTGAAATAGCAGGAATTTATCCAATTACACCTTCTAGTACAATGGCTGAACATATTGATGAATGGTCTAATAAGAAAGAAAAAAACCTATTTGATGATGAAGTAAAAGTTGTAGAAATGCAAAGTGAAGCAGGAGCAGCTGGCTTTATTCATGGTGCTTTACAATCTGGTGTTTTAGCAACTACATTTACAGCTAGTCAAGGACTTCTTTTAATGATTCCAAATATGTATAAAATGGCAGGTGAGATGTTACCAGCTGTGATTCATGTAGCAGCAAGAAGTATATCTACACATAGTTTAAGTATTTTTGGAGATCATCAAGATATTTATGCAACAAGACAAACAGGATTTTGTATGCTAGCATCTTCTTCAGTACAAGATGCTTCTCATATGGCAGGGGTTGCTCATTTATCAGCAATTGAATCCAGTCTTCCATTTTTACATTTTTTTGATGGTTTTAGAACAAGCCATGAAATTGATAAAATTAATATTTTAGAAAAAGAAGAATACGCAAAATTATTAGATCAAAATGCTTTAGAAAAATTCAGAAATCGAGCATTAAATCCTATGAAGCCAGAAATAAAAGGAACTGCTTCTAATGATGATATTTATTTTCAAGCAACAGAAGCTAGAAATAGATTCTATAATGATGTTCCTGACATTGTCAATGAATATATGCAAAAGATAAATGAAATTGCTGGTACTCATTATGAACCATTCCAATATTATGGCAGCAAAACGGCTAAAAATATTATTATAGCCATGGGATCTGTTTGCGAGACAATTAAAGAGACAATCGATTATTTAAATGGAGAAATTGGGCTTATTGAAGTTCATCTATATCGTCCATTTAGTGAAAAATACTTATTTAAAGTAATTCCAGATACAGTAAAAAATATTGCTGTATTAGATCGTACAAAAGAACCAGGTACTAATGGAGAACCATAATATCTAGTTATTGTTTTAGCCCTTAAATATAGTCAGGTTTCTATTGTAGTGGGAAGATATGTGCTTTCTAGTAAAAATGTTACTCCTGGAGATATAGAAGCTATTTATAGAATGTTAGATGGAGAATTAAAAGACCACTTTACGATTGGAATTAAAGACGATGTTACAAATCTTAGTATTCCTTCTACCGGATTAAAAATTAAAAACCACGAAGAAATTTTAATTTATGGATATGGTAGTGACGGAATGGTAAGTGCTTCGAAATCCATTATGAAATTAGTTGGTAACAACACAAATTTACAAGTGCAAGGTTATTTTGAATATGATTCTAAAAAATCAGGAGGAGTTACGATTGGTCATTTAAGATTTAGTAAACATCCTATTCATTCTACTTACTATGTAGAAAATCCAAAATGTGTTGTTTTAACAAAAGATTCTTATTTAGAACAATTTGATTTATTAGATTCCATTCAAGAAAACGGAATATTTATCATTAGTACTGATAAAACTAAAGAAGAATTAGAACAGATGATGAGTCAAAAAATAGTAGAAATTTTAAAATCAAGAAATATTCAGATTTATTTATCTAGGGCAACTTCTTTAGCGCGAGAAAAAGGCTTAGGAAATAAAATTAGTATGATTATGGAAGCACAAATATTAAATGTCATGAATTTTATTCCTTCTGAAGAAATTTATTCAAAATTAAAAAATGATATTCTTCACAAATTTTCTAAAAAAGGAGAAGAAATTATTCAAAAAAATCTAGAAGCAATTGAATGCGCTAACGAATATTTAGAAAAAATTATAATTGAAAAAGGAATGAAAAAAGAACAAACAAAACAAAATACCATTTATGATATGGTAAATGCTAGAAAAGGAAATGAGTTACCAGTATCGGCATTTAACCCAGATGGTACTTATTTACCTAATACTAGTAAATTGGATAAGAGAATGATTTCTACACTTGTTCCTAGGTGGATTCAAGAAAACTGTATTTCTTGTAATCAATGTGCTTTTGTTTGTCCTCATTCTGTTATTCGTCCATTTTTGTTATCGGAAGAAGAGTATCAAAAATCTTCCCCTGATATTCAAAAAAGATGTATTAGACCATTTAATCCAAAGTATAAAGAATATTATTTTACAATTGGAATATCTGTAAAAGATTGTACAGGTTGCGGGTTATGTATGAAAACTTGTCCTGCCAAAGTAAAAGCATTAGAATGGGATCAAATTAATTTTAATGAAACTAAAGAACAAGATATTTTTGATTATCTAATTCAGAATATAAAAGAAAAAAATATCGATACCAACACTATATTTGGTTGTGAATTAAAAACTCCAAAATTTGAATTTTCTGGAGCATGTGCTGGATGTGGAGAAACATCTTATTTGAAGATATTAACACAATTATTTGGAAATGAATTAATCGTTGCGAATGCAACAGGATGTTCTTCTATCTATGGAGCTAGTATGCCATCAATGCCATATAATGTTCCTTGGGCTAGTTCTTTATTTGAGGATAATGCAGAATATGGTTACGGAATTTTAAAAGGTAATCAGATCATGAAAAAAAGAATTGAAGAGATTATGAAAAAAAATTCAAATCCATTATTTCAAAAATATTTAGAAAGTGAAAAT
This sequence comes from uncultured Mycoplasmatota bacterium, assembly GCA_900546745.1. GTDB lineage: Bacteria > Bacillota_I > Bacilli_A > RF39 > UBA660 > CAJOJO01. The sequence continues at coordinate 4,899 of URDT01000045.1, forward strand.
AGTTATGAAATTACAAAAGAAGTATATGATCAAATTGATTATGAAAAGTATCCAGATTTAAAACCGTTGAAAGACTATATTATTAAAAAAAGTGTTTGGATGATAGGTGGAGATGGCTGGGCTTTTGATATTGGTTTTTCGGGAATTGATCATGTTTTGGCTAGTGGTGATGATGTCAATATCTTAGTTTTAAATACACAGGTATACTCTAATACAGGTGGTCAAACTTCGAAAGCAACACCAAAGGGAATGGTCGCATCATTTTCTAGTAACGGAAAAAAGACCATTTCTAAAGATTTAGCTCGTATTGCTTTAACGTATCCAAATGTCTATGTTGCTCAAATTAATTTAGGAGCAAATATGTTACAAGTGATTAAAGCAATGAAAGAGGCAGAAAATTATCATGGACCTTCTATCATTATTGCTTATGCTCCTTGTATATCTCATGGAATAGAAGGAGGATTAAAAAATAGTTTATCGGTTTCTTCTTTAGCGACTAAATGTGGTTATTATCCGATTTTTAGATATAATCCAGAGATTCAAAAGTTAGTATTAGATAGTAAAAATCCTGATTTTGAACAATATGAAGAATTTTTAAATTTACAAAATCGTTTTAGAATTTTGAAGACAATCAATCCAGATGAAGCAGATCAAATGTTAGAAGACAATAAAAAGGAGGCTATGAAAAAATATCAATTTTATGAGAAGTTAAGTAATGAATAAGTAATATGTTGTATTCATGATAAAAAATTGATATAATGTTAATAGAAAAGAGGTTAAGAGTATGGCAAAATTTTGTATAAATTGTGGCAAAGAATTAAAAGAAGGAGCAGCTTTTTGTGAATCTTGTGGAACAAAAGTAAATGGCTCTACAAATTCAACAAATAATTTTGGTAATAGACCAGTGATTTCAAAAAGAGATATTGTAATGGCAGTTATCTTATCTATTATTACTTGTGGACTTTATGGAATTTATTGGTTTATTGTAATGACAGATGAATCTAATAGTGTCAGCGATGAAAAAAATGCTAGTGGAGGACTTGCTTTCTTATATACAATTATTACTTGTGGTATTTATAGATTTTATTGGAACTATAAAATGGGACAAAAATTATATTTGTCTGGAAAGAAATATGATTTAGCGATTAGTGATAATTCCGTACTTTATTTAATTTTGAGTATATTTGGTTTTGATATTATTAATTATTGTTTAATTCAAAGTGATTTAAATCGATTTGCTGATTAATGAAAAAGAAATTATTATTAGGAACAATGGCCCTTTTAGGGCTTTGTTTTTATTTCATGATATATCAAAAGCTAAATATTGGAATTCCCTGTTTATTTTATAAAATAACTGGGCTCTATTGTCCTGGATGTGGAATTACTAGAATGGTATTTTCTTTATTAAAACTGGATTTTTATCAAGCTTTCCGATATAATCCTTTTGTTTTTTCTTTGATTATTTTTTATTTGCTTTATAAAATTATAAATATAAAATGTATATTTCAAATAAAACAACAACATATATATTTGTTATTAATAATAACTATTTTATTTGGGATTTTAAGAAATATTGAAATGTTTAGTTATTTAAAACCAACGGTTATATAAAATAGAATTAAATTCTATTTTTTTTTGTTAATAAAAAAGGAAAAACGAAAGTTATGTAGAATAATAAAGGTAGAGAGGAGGTGAGAAATGAAACTATTAGAACTAACTA
>URDT01000046.1 GCA_900546745.1 uncultured Mycoplasmatota bacterium
TTTATTTTTTTTTTTTTATATTTATATTTTTTTTTTTTTATTTTTTTATTTATTTTTTTTATAATATAATCATTTACTAACTTTTTTTTCATATTCTTTTTTCCAATTATATAATGTAGGAATACTAACACCAATCTTTGTAGCAACTTCCTTTATAGAATATTCTTTTAACAATAATAATGCCTGTTCTTTAACCTCTAAGTTATACATAAAGTTCCTCTTTTCTTAGAGGGTATTCTACCACATTTATATTAATCTGTAAACAAAAAAAACACCTAAGTGTTTTTATCTTCAATGTAATCTTCTTTTACATCATTATCAATTTCATTTAATACTTCGTCGTCAACTTCATCATTTAAGTCATCCCAAGGATCTTCTTCCTCTTCCGTAGCAATCTTCATTTTAGTTTCTCCTACTACTTCAACACCTAACTCTTTTTCAATATCAAAATCTATATTACCAGAATCTGATATTTCTACATGAGTACAACTAGGTTGTTTCAAAGTTCTAACAATAATATCTGTATCACTTGTTAATTCTGTATTTTCTTTTGTTTTTACATGAAATATGTCATTATAATCAATTTTTTTATTAACAACTGTAGTCTTACTATCATTGTCATAAGAATACCAAATATTAACATCATAAGAACCATCTACGCCTATATTGTCACCCGATTTATATCCTTTAAATTTATGATTAATAACCCAGCATCCTAAAACTGTTGTAGGAATATTTTCCGTGGTAATACTATAATTGTTTTTAAATGACTTTTTACCTTTTCCGATGACTGCTTTTGTAACAATTTCTTTAAATCCCATACGATCACCTCTCACTTTAATGTATGCGATTCATTAAGAAATGTGTCCTATTTTATTTCACTTTATAAAATTTTGAAACGACTTTAGCAAATTCATATAAAATGTAATTGCTTTTATTAATAGCAATGCCTTTTCCTAACGCTTTACCACCAATGGTAAATGCTGATATAATTCCTGTAACAATTAAAACCGTAGCAAAGGAATTTAATCCAAACGCCTTAGCAAGAGAAGAAGCTATAATACTACCTGCTGTACCAGAAATAATTCCACAAATATCTCCTACTACATCATTACAAAAAGAAGATACTTTATCAGAATTTTTCTTAAATTTAACAGCTACATCTGCACCATTTACTTTTCTAGAATTCATAGAATGAAAAGGAGCTTCATCAGCAGATTGAACAGCTACACCAATCATATCAAAAATAATTCCTATTAAAATAAATATAATCAAAACTAAAATTCCTATAATAATATGAACTCTAGAAATAATTGTTTCTGATAAAAAAGAAAATAAAATAGAAATTAAAAAAGCCAACAATGTTATTCGAAGAATCCAAGGGTAATTCACCAATTCTTTTTTATTTTTCTTTAATACTTTTTGAATACTTTTTTTCTCGTCTGTTTTCATAATTCTCCTTATACAAAAAAAAGGAATAATTCCTCATTATAATTCGAATGGCTACTCATATAGTTAACTTTACGTCTTAAGGTCAAGCAGGATTTCCCTCATTTCTACAGTGCGTTACCACACTTGCGGTTCCCCTTTAAAGAAATGAATATATTGTTTCCAAATATATGGCTTGATTGCCACTGAGTACGTACTGCAATCCTATATAAATGTACACTCTAGGAGATTTCCTCACCATCATTTATTATTAATTCTTTTTTGCAAACGTAGTTTCAAGAAGCAATAATACTTATATATTGGCCGATATACAAGTATCTGTCATCTATCCCCTAAATTCACGCAAGACAAGCTACGCTACTCGTAAGTTTCCCCACATAGTAGGTTTAATCCTAAGTCGTCATTAGTCCATCAACGAAACGTGTGTAGGCTAATAACAAGATTAGGTCTCCACGAATAATTGGGTCAGTGACGTATGCCATTACGGTTGCCCAATTACTCTTCTCTCAGCACTCACCCTAAACTGGGCGTATAAAGCAAGCACCAAAAGTTTCACAGATATGCTCTTTAGTGGTGTTTTATTCCCACCTTCATAATAAATTCAAATGACTAGAATAATGTGCCATCTCAATTAATACGTCAGTAATATACTATACTTTTCATTTTTTGTCAAATTCACTATAGTATATGCGTTCAAAAAAATATCTTTACAATAAATTAAAAAAAATAGATTTCTCTATTTTTAATAAATTTCTTCTTCAATTCGAATTAATTGATTATACTTACACATACGATCTGTTCTTGACATAGAACCAGTTTTAATTTGTCCTAAATGAAGTCCTACTGCTAAATCAGCAATTGTAGTGTCTTCTGTTTCACCACTTCTATGAGAAATAATAGTATTATATTGATGACTGCGCGCTAATTCAATTGTTTCTAATGTTTCTGTGATAGTACCAATTTGATTTACTTTTAATAAAATTGCATTACCAGCTTTTTTATCAATTCCCATTTGTAAACATTTTTTATTTGTTACAAATAAATCATCACCAACTAATTGAATTTTATTTCCTAATTTCTCAGTTACTTTAGTAAATCCTTCCCAGTCATTTTCATCAACAGGGTCTTCTATAGAAATAATTGGATATTTATTTGTTAAATCTTCATAATATTCAATTAATTCGTCTGTTGTTAAAGATCTACCTTCTCCAACTAAATGATATTTTCCATCTTTATAGAATTCACTTGCAGCAACATCAATAGCCATACATACATCTTTTCCAGGAACATATCCAGCTTTTTGAATTGCTTCCATGATTAGTTCAAATCCTTCTCCATTAGAAGATAAATCTGGAGCAAAACCACCTTCATCTCCAACGCTAGTAACTAATCCTTTTTCTTTTAATACATTTTTTAAATTATGAAATACTTCTGATCCAATACGAACTCTTTCCTTAATTGTATCTGCCATTGGAATAATCATATATTCTTGAAAATCCAATTTATTATCAGCATGAGCTCCACCATTAATAATATTCATCATTGGTCTTGGTTCTTCTACTTTTCCATCACCAAAATTATCACTTACATAACGATATAGTGGCATTTTAGCATCTAAAGCTGAAGCTTTTAAAGCTGCCATAGATACTCCTAAAATTGCGTTTGCTCCAAATTTAGATTTTGTTTCGGTTCCATCTGCTTGAATCATTGCGTAATCTAATTCTTTTTGATTAGAAGCATCCATACCAATTACTAAATCACGGATAGGACCATTTACATTAGCTACAGCTTTTAAAACACCTTTCCCCATGTATCTAGTACCACCATCACGAAGTTCTAACGCCTCTCTTTCTCCAGTAGAAGCTCCACTAGGTACAGCAGCTCTACCCTTGACACCATTTTCTAATACTACATCTACTTCTACAGTAGGATTTCCTCTAGAGTCTAATATTTCTCTAGCAATAACATCTTTAATTTTTGTCATATTTTATCACCCTCTTTATTATTATAACACTTTTTAAAACCTTTGAAGTGATATTAGACAAATGTTTACAAAAATTAATAATTTAATTAAAATCTTTAAATTTTAATGTTTTAATTTTATGTTTCATTTCTTTATCTGAAAATTCCATTATATTGCTTAATTGATTTTGATATAAATCTGCTATTTTTATATATATCAATTCTTTCTCTTTATCATTTAAAAATGGAGCTTGTGTTTGAATATAATTGAAATTAACAAGTTGTGAAATAGTATAGTTTCCTCTTCTTAAAATCTCATCAATAATTACAGACATTTTAAAGCTGAATACATATAAATATTTTAATAAAATAAAATCGATCTTTTTTATTGAGATTTTTGTTAAATTAGAAATTGATTCTACACTTTTTTTCTTATCAATAAAGTTTGTTAAAATAATTAAATCTGCATCTTTTTCTTGCTTTAAGTTAGGAAATCTTCTATAAATATAGCCCATGGAAAAATCATAATTAAAATCTTCATTTTGTGATGCTTCAATTTTATCTTTTATTTCTTCCAATACATTGTTTAATTGATTTTGGTATAAATCTGTCATTTTTAAATATAATAATTCTTTCTCTTTATCATTTAAAAATGGAACTTGTGTTTGAATATAATTAAAATTAGCGATTTGAGAAATAGTATAGTTTCCTCTTCTTAAAATCTCATCAATAATTACAGGCATTTTAAAACTAAATACATATAAATGCTTTAATAAAATGAAATCGATTTTTTTCATTGAAAATTTTGTCAGATTAGAAATTAATTCTACGCTTTTTTTCTTATCAATAAAGCTTGTTAAAATAATTAAATCTGCATCTTTTTCTTGTTTTAAGTTAGGAAATCTTCTATAAATATAGCTCATAGAAAGATCATAATTAAAATCTTCATTTTGTGATGTTTGATTTTTTAGAGACTTTACACCTCGTAATTCTTTCTTAATAGCCATTTTAAAACTATTTAATTGTATTTTTTCTTGTTTTGTTAAAAGAGAGGGCACTACTAAACAATCATAGGTTTCTCCATATCTCTTAACTAACAATTTATAATAATTAGAATCTTTTTCTTTATATTTTTCAATAATTTTTAGAATAAAATTTTTATCTTGCTCATCAAAATAGTCAAAAAAGCTTTGTTTTTTATTTGGACCCGTTTTTTTTATAACATCACCTTTTTTTATCCTATTTCTAATATTTGCTCGAAAGTTATTCAATTTAACTTTTTCTTCTTTTGTTAAACGCGACGGTACTACTAAACAATCATATCTTTCTCCGTATTCTTTTACTAACACTTTATAATAATTATGATTCTCCTTTTTATATTCTTCAATAAGCTGTAAAACTAACTTATAATCTTTCTTATCAAAGTAATCAAAGAAACTCTGCTTTTTAGTTGGTTTTGGCTTTTTCAAAAAATTACCATTCTTTATTCTATTTCTAATATTGTTTCTAAAATTATTTAATTGTTTTTTTTCCTTTTTTGTTAAACATGACGGTACTACTAAACAATTATAGTGTTCTCCATATTCTTTTACTAACACTTTATAATAATCATGATTTAATTTTTTATATTCTTCAATAATTTTTAGAACTGAATCATAATCTTTCTTATCAAAGTAATCAAAAAAACTCGATTTTCTCTTATTTGTACTTTTTTTATCATTTTCTACTACTTTTGGTATAGAAATAGCAATATTTTCGTATTTTTTTCGTTTCATATATAATTCTCCATCTGAAAGTTATTCTATAAAAAATGTATTGATTTTATAAATAATATTATGAAATTATCTTATTATTAACTAACTATTTAATTAAAATCTTCTAATTTTAATGTTTTAATTTTATGTTTCATTTCTTTATCTGAAAACTTCAATACATCACTTAATTGATTTTGATACAATTCTACCATTTTTAAATATAACAATTCTTTTTCTTTATCATTTAAAAATGGAACTTGTGTTTGAATATAATTGAAATTAACGATTTGAGAAACAGTATAAGTTCCTCTTCTTAAAATATCTTCAATGATTTCAGGCATCTTAAAACTAAATACATATAAATGTTTTAATAAAATAAAATCAATTTTCTTAATTGGAAATTTTGTTAAAGCAGAAATTGATTCTATACTTTTTTTCTTATTAATGAAACTTGTTAAAATAATTAAATCTGCTTCTTTTTCTTGCTTTAAATTAGGAAATCTTCTATAAATATAACTCATAGAAAGATCATAGTTAAAATCTTCGTTTTGTAATGTTTGAATTTCTGGAGATTTTATATCCTGTAATTTCTCCCTAATTGCACTTTTAAAATCACGTAATCGATTTTTTTCCCTGTCATTTAAAAGTGATGGGACTACTAGACTATCATATTGTTCTCCATATTCTTTTATTAATACTTTATAATAATCTGAATCTTTTTCTTTATATTCCTCAATAATTTCTAAAACTAAAGGTTTATCTTTTTCTTCAAAATAATCAAAAAAGCTTTGTTTTTTTGTTGGACCTGGTTTTTTCGGAAGATTGCCATTTTTAATCTTATTTTTAATAATAGTTCTAAAGCTATTTAATTTAATTTTTTCTTCCTTTGTTAAAGGAGATGTTTCTACTAAATGATCATATTTTTCTCCATACTCTTTTACTAATACTTCATAATAATCTAAATCTTTTTCTTTATATTCTTCAATAATTTCTAAAACAAAATCTTTATCTTTT
>URDT01000047.1 GCA_900546745.1 uncultured Mycoplasmatota bacterium
ATACGAGTGGTTGTACAACTTTTGGATGTCATATATCTGATTCAAGTAACAATGGATATTGGACAAGTACTCCAGTATCTGGGTCAAGTTCTAATGTATGGCTTGTAAGTAAAAATGGTCGTTTGTACTATTATAATGCCAATGATAACACCTATCGTGGTGTACGCCCAGTGATAACAGTTTCAAAAGATATTATTTCTAAGTAGATAAAATATAGTGATATGATAAAAAAATATAGTGAAGATTAGATACTTATAATGTTTTAAATATAATATTAAAAAGATGGCAGTAATGAAGATTATTTAATAGAATATAGTTTAAAAAACGAGTACTAGTCAATATTTGGAAAATTTAGAATAATCTCCTAAATATCTAGTTGTTATATAATTTAAATTAAAAAAATCTCTAAAAAATAGAGATTTTTTGTTAATATTATTAATTGATATGATAATTATCTTTTTTCAAAAGGGTAGTAAAAAAACAATAAAAATGTTATAATGTTGAAGATAGGAGAGTGACTTTATGGAAATATCAGAAATATTGGCCAATTATCAGTCATTTCAAACAAGAATTAATGACTTATGGAGGTCACTTTGAACCAGATAAAAAACAACAAAGAATAATTGAATTAGAAAATCAAATGAAAGATCCTAATTTTTGGAATGATAAGAGAAACAGTGAAGCTGTTATCAGTGAGTTAAATCATCTAAAAAATACAATTTCACAAGTAGAACAAATGAAAGAAAAAATTGATTCAGATTATGAACTTGGTTTAGAACTAAAAGAAGAAGATGACGTGGAAATTAGGACATTATTAGAACAAGATCTTAGTCAAATTCAAAACTCATTAAATGACTTAGAAATTGAAATCCTTTTATCAGGACCTTATGATTCCTTAGGCGCTATTTTAGAATTACATTCTGGAGCGGGAGGAACAGAAGCCTGTGACTGGAATGAAATGTTATATCGTATGTATGATAGATGGTGCTTTAAACATCATTATAAAGTTGAAGTAATTGATATAGAAGAGGGAGAAGAAGCAGGAATCAAAGGAATTACAATGTTAATTCGAGGAATAAATGTTTATGGATACTTAAAAGGTGAACAAGGCGTTCATCGTTTAGTTCGTATTTCTCCATTTGATTCTAATTCTAGACGGCACACATCATTCGCTTCGGCAGCTGTAACTCCATTGTTTGAAGATACAAAAATTGATATTGAAGTCAAAGAATCAGACCTAAGAATTGACGTATATCGTAGTAGTGGAAAAGGTGGACAGGGAGTTAATACAACTGATTCAGCCGTTAGAATTACTCATCTTCCAACTAAAATTGTTGTTACTTGCCAGAATGAAAGAAGTCAGATTCAAAATAAAGCAACAGCATTAGAAGTTTTAAAAAATAAATTATATCAATTAGAACTAGAAAAAAGACAACAAGAATTATCAAAAATTAAAGGAGAACACATGGAAATTAATTTCGGATCTCAAATTAGGAGCTATGTGATGCATCCTTATTCTTTAGTAAAAGATCATCGCACAGGTACTGAAACAAGTAATGTAGAAAAAGTATTAGATGGAGATATTGATATTTTTATTAATAGTTATTTGAAAGGAGTAAAATCATGATTTTTAAACAAAAAGATAAAGTAGAAGATATATTTAAAAAAATTCAAAATAAAAATTTGATAAAAAGATATTTGAATTTAATTATTGGATGCTCTTTATTAGCATTCGCTTTCGATGTTTTCTTTGCTCCTAAAAATATTGTCTATGGTGGAGTAGCTGGTGTTTCAATCGTAATCAATCGTTTATTTGGAATTGACAAGTCATTATTTGTATTAATTGTATCAGCAATTTTACTAGTAATTAGTTATTTTACTTTAGGACCTGAAAAAACAAAAGGATCCATGGCAGGATCTATTATATATCCTATTTGTATTAAAATATTTGAACCTGTTGCAGCTTCTATAGACTTAAATATTGATGATACTTTATTAATTGTTATATTTGGAGCTATTATTGCTGGACTTGGTTCAGGTACTAATTTTAAATCTGGTTTTTCTACAGGAGGAACAGATATTATTAATCAAATTACATCAAAATACGCTAGAGTATCCATTGGAAAATCAATGTTAATGACAGATGGATTAATTGTATTAGGAGCAGGATTCTTTCTAAATAATCAGTTTTATGCCTTTGAAAATGTCATGTATGCTATTATGGTACTTTATATTATTAGTGTAATGGCTGATAAAGTTATCTTAGGAATTTCACAGTGTAAATCATTCTACATTGTAACAGAACATGAAACTAGTGTGAAAAAATATATTATGAAACATTTAAGTAGTGGTGTTACGGTTTTAGATGGTAGAGGGGGATATACAGGAAATCATCAAAAAGTAATTATGTGTATTATTCCAACGAAAGATTATTTTATTGCTAAAGAAGGAATTTTGAGTATTGACCCAAATGCCTTTTTCCTAGTGACAGATGCCTACGAGGTATCTGGTGGAAGTGTAAGGAGGTAAAAAATGGATGTTATTAGAATGTCGCATGTAAAAAAAGTTTATAAAACAGGAGTTACAGCGATTCATGATTTAAATCTAAGTATTGAAAAAGGGGACTTTGTATTTATTATAGGATCAACTGGATGTGGAAAATCAACTTTAATCAAAATGCTTTATCGTGAAGAAAAGCCAACGAGTGGTAAAATTATCGTAGGAGGCTTAGATGTTGGTAAACTAAAAAATAGTAAAGTTTATAAACTAAGAAGAAAAATAGGAGTAGTATTCCAAGACTTTAAATTACTAAATAAATCTACAGTGTATGAAAATGTTGCTTTCGCTCTTGAAGTATTAGGAGCTCCTAAAACAGAAATTTATCCAAAAGTTTTAAAAGTATTAGATTTAGTTGGTTTAAAACATAAAGCTAATAACTATCCAAATCAATTATCTGGAGGAGAACAGCAACGTGTAGCCATCGCTAGATCAATTGTAAATGGTCCTAAACTTTTAATTTGTGATGAACCAACAGGAAATCTAGATGAAGTAACTAGTATGGAAATTATGAAAGTATTAGATGAAATCAATAAAATGGGAACTACCATTATTATGGTTACCCATGATACAGAAATTGTCAATCGAATGAAAAAGAAAGTAATTCTTTTAGATAGTGGAAGAATCCTTAAAATATATGAGAAAGGAACATATAATCATGAAGATGTTAAGAATACTAAGTAGAAGCATAAGAGATTCCTTTAAAAGCGTATTTCGTAATTTCTCACTTTCTATGGCATCTGTATCTTGTATTACAATTACATTACTAGTAGTATCATTATCTTTAATTTTAACTTCTAATGTAGAAAATATTGCCACTGTAATTGAAAAAGATGTTACAATTGTTGCATTCCTAGATACGGATGTAACAGAAGAAGAGAGAAATCAAGTATTAACAGACATAAAAAAATTAGATAATATCGATTCTGTAACTTTTGAATCAAAAGTCCAAATTTCAAATGAAATGATGGCTTCATCAGATGTTTTTAAAAATGTTATGGAAGATTGGACAGAAGAAGAAAATCCATTACAAGATACTTATTTAGTAAAAGTAAAAGATATTGAAAAAATTAAAGAAACGGCTGATAAAATTCAAAAAATAGATCATGTGGCTTTAATTCGATATGGAGAAGGCATGGTAGAACAACTAGTAGAAGTATTTAAACTAGTTAGAAATATTTGTATAGGAATTGTCGTCGCTTTAATTTTAGTAACAGCTTTCTTAATCGCAAATACAATTAAAATTACAATTTATTCAAGAAAAAGAGAAATTGAAATTATGCGTTTAGTTGGTGCTTCTAATACAAATATAAAAATTCCATTTATTTTTGAAGGATTATTTTTAGGTATCTTAGGATCTATTATTCCTGTTTTAGCTACAATGTATACATATTCTATTTTATATGATAAATTTGGTGGAAAATTATTCTCAGAATTAATTCAGTTAGTTGAACCAACACCATTTATTTATGAAGTATCTGGTATCTTAATTTTAATTGGTATTTTAGTTGGTATGTTTGGTAGTTGGCGAGCTGTTAAGAAATATCTAAAAATATAAAGGGGTGAGTTTATGTTTGAACAAGTAAAATCAATTTTAATAAATCAATATAATGTAGAATTAGAGAGATTTGAAGAATTAAGAAAGAAAATAGAAGAATTAGAAGAACAAATGCAAGATGATCATTCTGAAGAACAATATCAAAATGATTTAAAAGAATTAAATAAAAAATATGGCCTTTTTCATAATCAGAAGAAGGAATATAAAAAAGAATTAAATGAATTACAAGAAAATTATTTTAAACAATTAAAAGACTTTGAAACACTTCATGAAAACTATATAGAACTTCGTAATGAGGCTTCTAAAATAGATATATATGGAATTCAAAAAAAATTAGATCAAGCAAAATTAGCAAGAGGTTTGGCAGATTTACGATTAACAGAAGAAGAAGCTGAAGAAATTGTCAAAAATGGAGTAAATTAAAGAGAGGTAGTAGCCTCTTTTTATATATTTTAGAAAGTTAGTGAAACAATGAAAAAAATATTAATAGTAGTATTATTAACAGGAATGTTATTTTTAATAATGTTTAATAATATAAAATTTAGTTATGGCATTATTGAACAAGTAAGTAACAAAGAAATAAAAATACAAATTCAAAATGACCATTTTTATTTGAAACCCATGTTTATAAATGCTTCTTTTAAAAAAGGGGATTTTGTCAAAATAAGTTATTTTAATAAGCTATCTAAAAATCAGCCAACAAAAATTATTAATCTTCAAAAGACAGAAGACCTTTCTAAAATAATTCCAACAGAATGGAATGATATTTTATTTAAAGAATATCATCAACAAGCGTACACTACTTTATTAAAAATGACCTTAGAAGAAAAGATAGGACAAATGATTCTTTCCAGGTTTCCTGAAAATAGTAATCAAGCAATTCAAGAATATCATGTTGGCGGTTTCATATTATTTAAAAAAGACTTTGAGAACAAAACAAAAGAGGAGATTATTTATCAGATTAATCAGTTACAAGATTCTTCTAAAATCCCTTTATTTTTAGCAGTAGATGAAGAAGGTGGAACGGTAGTTAGAATTAGTAGTAATCCAAATCTAAGAGACACACCATTTTTATCACCCCGTCAAATATATAATACTTCTGGTTTAACAGGAATAGAGGAAGATACCGAAGAAAAAATTAAATTATTAAAAGAATTAGGCATAAATCTTAATTTAGCTCCTGTAGCAGATGTATCTGTAGACTCTAATGATTATATATATGAGAGAAGTCTTGGAGAAGGTGCTTTAGAAACATCAAAATATATTAAGGCTGTAGTTAAAATATATAATGAAGAGAAAATGGGATGTGCTTTAAAACATTTTCCAGGTTATGGAAGTAATAAAGATACACATCAAGGAATTTCTATTGATAATAGATCATATTCTGAATTTACCAAAAATGATTTTATTCCTTTTCAAGCTGGAATAGAGGAAAAAGTTCCAAGTATTTTAGTTTCTCATAATATTGTAACTAGCATGGATTCCAATTATCCAGCTTCCTTATCAAAAAATGTACATGATATCTTGAAAAATAAACTTCATTTTAGAGGAGTTATTATGACAGATGAATTATCTATGAAAGCTATCCAAGAATATACCAATAATCCCATTTTAGCTGCTATCGAGTCTGGCAATGATTTATTATTAGTAACCGATTACGAACAAGCTTATCACGATATTATGAATAGTGTAGAAAATGGGAAAATAAAAGAAGAAAGAATTAATGAGTCTGTATTTAAAATCCTTGCTTGGAAATATGAACTAGGAATATTAAAATAAAACATTGATAAATAAATAATAATTTGCTATAATAAAACTGTCAAAAGTAAATCATAATATAGTTTGTAATAGGCAAAATAACGCGTTTGCCGAGAGCAAACGGGGGGGGGGTAAA
>URDT01000048.1 GCA_900546745.1 uncultured Mycoplasmatota bacterium
TGGGTATAATAAATTGATTTATAATTTTCAAAAAAATACAATCCAGTTACACATATTACAATTGCCACAATCACTGCAATAACCATTGGTAATTTTTCTTTTAAATCTTCCATTATAACATTTTTTCTTTCTTACTTTTTCAACAACTATTCATCTTCTTTGATAATATTCTTACTACATAAATAAGTAATGAAGAAATATCCGCCATAGATTAATACCATTAATATGATTGTCATAATAACTGCTTTTAGATTAAATTCAATTCCCATTGTTTTTAAAATCGTATTACAAAACATTATCCCAAATATAGAGTGAATGATAGCAAGTACAAGTGGAAATAGAAAGAATATTCCAATTTGTTTAAAAAGTGCCTTATTTAATTCTTGTTCATCTACACCAATTCTTCTTAGCATATTAAATTTTTCTGCATTATCACTCGATTCCGATAATTCTTTTAACGCTAAAATGGCAGCACAAGAAATTAAAAAAATAATTCCTAAATATAATCCTAAAAAGGTAACAACCGCACCTAAACCAATACTTGCTTCTCTGATATCTTGTTTTGTGTTTAATGTAACTCCATAATCTGTATAAAATTGACTATTTTTAGTAATAGAATTTACCCTATTCTCAATATCCGTTAAATTTCCGTTATAGTCAGCAATCATTCGAGTGAAAACTTTTTGTTCTTCTGTAAGAGCATGATCTGGCAAAACAATGAATCCGATTTCTGATTCTTGACTTCCCATTTGATAAAATCCATTCATTGCTTTTTTATATTTTGGATAATAATCTTCTTGATTGACTGTAATCTTAGTATTTCTTTTTAAAGCCTCATTTTTGATATCAATCATACTCTTATAGTTTCCTACTACAACATATTCATGATCTTTTAAATTTACTTTCTTTAAATGAAAACTATCTGCCACATTATTATAATCACTATTAGTCATTAAAATAATTGGATCATCATATCTTAAAAAATTATATTCTTTTTTTACTACTTCATAATAAGAGCCTAATGTAGATTTTAATGTGATTGCATCATCAGAATATAATGAAAAATAAACAACATTTTTAAAATTCTTTTGAAAATCAAATCCAAACTTTGCAAAAACTTCTTCAAAATTCAATTTCAAATTTTCATTTTGTACCATTTCTTCAGAATTTTCTGAATCCATATGATATCTTGAAAGTTCTATATCTCTTGGTGAAAAACTAATTAAATTTTTATTTAAAGAATTTTTCATAGATAAAGAACTAGATAAAACGCATATTGTTATAAATAACATCAAGCATATAACAGTCATTGAAAATACTGTGGTATTAATTTTGCTACTAACTTGCCTAATTGTAAAACTATTCAATTTCTTATAGTAAAATCTTTTGTTTTTTTGGACTATTTTTAATATAAAACCAGATAAAGACCAAAAAATAAGAAATGTTGATATTGATCCCAAAGCAATTGGAATTAAAATAGATAATTCATCCATTACTTCACCAATAGAATTTACAAGATAGTAAGCATATCCTAAAATACCTACTGAAATAAGAAAAACAATAACACAGAACAAGGAATTTTTAAGCTTAACCTTTTCTGATTTTTTGTTAGAATTGATTAAATCAATTAATTTATATTTACTAATATTAATCGTATTAAACATCATTACTACAAAGTACATAATTCCGAAGTAAATGAGTGTTTTTATACAAGCACCTTTTGAAAAAATAAATTCAAATTTAGTTAAATCTGCTTCAAACATATTAGCAACTACTATACTCATTAATTGAGATAGTAAAAATCCAATTCCGATTCCTACACCAAGGGATAATACACCAACTAACAATGTTTCTAAAAATAAAATGAATGAAATCTTTCGTTTACTCATACCAAGTGTTAAGTAGATTGCAAACTCTTTATTTCTTCTTTTCATTAAAAATCTACTTGAATAGATAATTAAAAAAGCCAAAACAAATGATACAAACACACTGACTCCTGAAAGTGTCGTTGTCATTAATTTGATAATTTCATAAGTAGAAGATGATACATCCATCATCACAACTTGATCATCAATCGCATTAAATACATAAAATATTGCAATACCAAGTATGAGAGTTAAAAAGTAGATGGCATAATCTTTTATACTCTTAGTGATATTTTTTAAAGATAACTTAAAGAGCATCGTTTAAATCACCACCAAGTAATGTTACAACATCAATAATTTTATCAAAAAACTCTTTCCTAGAATCTTTTCCTCTATGTATTTCGCTAAAAATTTTACCATCTTTGATAAATACTACTCGATTTGCATAACTAGCTGAAAAAGCATCATGAGTAACCATAAGAATGGTTGCATTAAATTCCTGATTCAAATGTTCAAACTGTTCTAATGACATTTTTGAAGACTTAGAATCTAAAGCACCTGTTGGTTCATCAGCAAGAATCAATTTTGGACTAGTAATAATTGCCCTCGCACTTGCTACTCTTTGTTTTTGACCTCCACTCATTTGATATGGATATTTATTTAGTACATCACCAATATCAAGTTCTTTTGCTACTTTTTGAATTCTTTTATCGATTTCTTTTGCTTTCACATTTTGAATAGAAAGTGCTAAAGCAATATTTTCGTATGCCGTTAAAGTATCTAGTAAATTAAAATCTTGAAAAATAAATCCTAATTCCTCTCTTCTAAATTGATTTAAACGGTTTCCTCTTAATTTCGTGATATCATAACCGGCAACATAAATATGTCCAGATGTTACTTTATCAATTGTAGAAATGCAATTTAAAAGGGTTGTTTTACCACTTCCACTTGCTCCCATGATGGCAACAAATTCGCCTTTTTCAACATCGAATGATAAGTTATCAATTGCTTTTGTTAAACTGGATTTATTACCATAATATTTTTCAATTTTATCAATTTTTAAAATTTTTTCCATAATCTTTCTCCTCTCTCATTTCATTGTAATCAAAAAGATCAGATTAGTCGTGATTCTAATATTACAAAATATTACAATTTTGTAATCTATTCTTCCATTTTATAAAAATCGTTTTGATAGAAGGTAATGGTTACTTTGGTATATTCTCCTTCTTTGGATTCTATGGATATTTTATGGCCTAACTTTGTACATAGTTTTTGTACGATATAAAGTCCCATCCCTGTTGATTTTACCGAATTTCTTCCGTTTGTTCCTGTAAATGATTTATCAAATACTCTAGGTAAATCACTACTAGGAATGCCTTTTCCATTATCATATATGCTTAAATAAATTTTATCTTTTTCTTTTTTTGAACTTATTTGAATAAAGGATGCTACATGATTTTTCTTATATTTAATACTATTATTAATAATTTGATTTAAAATAAATTCTAACCATTTAGAATCTGTTAAAACGGTTTCTTTTTTGATAGTCACTTTTAAATCAATTTTATTTTGTAATAAATCATCTTTATTTTTTAAGGCAACATTTTTAATCATTTCTTCTAATTTGGTTTCTTTAATAAAATAATCTTTTTCTGTATTCTCACTTCTTACATAATATAAAATCTGATCAATATAATGATCTAATTTTTTGATGGGTTCAATATATCTTTTATCAAATGAATGATCGGAATTATGGTTTAAAAGTACTAAACTAGAAATTGGAATTTTTACTTCGTGAATCCACATTTCTACATATTCTTTAAAATCTGTAATACTTAAAGAATACTCTTTCACATTTTCAATCATTGATTTATTAATTTGGTAAAGAGTATCATAAAAAAGTTCTCCTTCATAAAAATTAGGTTTTGAAATCATCTCTAAAACTAAGTATTTTTGATCTAACTGATTCAGTGTTTCATTCAATTCTTTATAAAAAGATTGTTTTTTAAAATAATCATAAAAAATCATAAAAAGAAATTGAAAAATAAAAATAAAGATTACAGCTAGTGTTAACTCATGATCGATTCGAAAAACTTTTAGTAATAAAAAAATAATGATATAACAGAACATAAAAACTGCAATTTGTGGTAATTGATCGAATAAATATTTTTTAAATTTCATTTTAATTTATACCCTTGTCCTTTTCTTGTTTCGATTACATCGTTAAGTCCAAAGTCTTGTAGTTTTGTTCTAAGGCGACTGATATTTACAGTTAAAGCATTATCATTAATATACTCATTATTATTCCATAAGTTGGTCATTAAATCATCTCTCGTAACAATAGAGCCTCGATTATTTAATAAAAAGGTAAATATTATCATTTCATTTTTAGTTAAATCTAGACTTTTGTTTTGTTTTGAAAGGGTTCCTTTAGAAGGATTTACTTTGATTTCATCGTAATTTAGGTTTTCTAAGGAATTTTCCATTCTCTTAAAAATATTTTGAATTCTAAGTAATAAAATAGTAGGATTATATGGTTTTGTAATATAATCATCCGCACCATAAGACATGGATAATACTTCGTCTACTTCCCCTACTTTACTAGTAACCATAATAATAGGAATAGAAGATTCTTTACGAATTTCTTTTAATAATATTTCTCCATTGATATTAGGAAGATTAATATCTAGTAAGATTAAATCTACGGGACACGCTAAAATATCATGAAGTGGATTTCCAAAATTTGATAGTATCATGACTTCATACCCTGAATTTTGTAAATATTTTTGTAATTCTGTTTGAATGGTTATATCATCTTCTACAATTAAAATTTTTTTCATAAGGCTCCTTTCTACTAATTTAATTCTATTATACCACTTTTCTTTATATATTTATGATAATAAAAAAAATCGTTGATTCAAGATTTTTCTTTTATTCGATAACATCGTAATATTTTTTTACTTATTTGTCGCTACTTTAATATTACAATATATTATAATTTTGTAACATTGAAGTAAAAACTTACTTCATTTTTGTAAATAATAATTGTTACTTACTATACAAAAAATAGACTTTTCGGTCTATTTCATTTTTTATCTCTAATATCATTTTTAAATTGATACTTGTAATTTATTCAAATTTTTTCTTCTAATGCTTCAATTTACAGATAAACAAGCATGATCAATTGTACCAGTAATAAGTCTACTCACTTTAGCAACAATTAATTCAGGATTTTCGTGCATTCCATTATCTATCCAATTTAAAACTATTGAAACAAATGAATATTTATAAAAATCTGTTATAAATTTTTTATCTTCTTCTCGTAAATTTTTTCCTTTAGATTTTTCAAGTATCTCACTATATATTATAGGATACACTAATCTATATAAATTATTTCTTAATACCTCTACTGAAACAGAATAATAAATATTTTTTACAAAAATTTTCTCTTCTTCCATTATTTTAAAAATCAGTAAAAATTTATCTTCCCATTTTTCACATTCATCATTTTTCTCTAATATATGATCAACTTCATCTATACAAATCCACTCAATTAAATCTCTTATATCTTGAAAATGATAATAAAAAGTTTGCCTATTTATATCACATTTTTTTGCTATGTCATTAACAGTTATTTTACTGAAAGATTTTTCTTTTAATAAATCTTTAAATGTATATGCTATTGCTTTCTTTGTAGTTAAACTGCTCATTATTTATCACCTACAATATATTATACATTAAAAAAATATGAAATAAATATTTCATATTAATTTTTATTTAAATAAACCACTTTCTTTAAATAATATTTCAAGATCAGTTCCTTTGATTTTCTTTTTAACTATTTTTATAGCTTGCTTTTCAGCAAATGTTAATGGAAGTTCATCAACTGATTTTTTATCTACAGCATAATAACAAGCTTTCAATAGTTCTCTAACATCATATTTACTACCCCAAACTTCTGGCACAGCTCTATCTACTTTTAAA
>URDT01000049.1 GCA_900546745.1 uncultured Mycoplasmatota bacterium
TAGTTTCATTTTTCACCTCCTCTCTACTTTTATTATTCTACATAACTTTCGTTTTTCCTTTTTTATTAACAAAAAAAGATATGTTTTTCTATCACCACACATAATTCAAAAAAAAAGAGCATTAAGCTCTTGATGAATATTTTCCATCTGCCGTTGTAACTAGGATTTTCTCACCTTGTTCAATAAATAGTGGAACTCTAACTAATAATCCTGTTTCAACATAAGCATCTTTTAAAGCATTGTTTGTAGTATTTCCTTTTACAGCTGGTTCTGTTTGAACAATAGTAAATTCTACTTTGTCAGGCAAAACTAATCCAAGTAATTCTCCTTCAAACATAACAACGTCTACTAACATATTTTCAAGTAAATATTTTTTATCATCTCCAACTTGAGAAGCTGATAATTCTAATTGTTCATATGTTTCCATATTCATAAAATAATAAGTATCACCAGTATTATATAAATATTGAACACTAGAACGATTAATATTTGCTTTTTCAAACTTAACATTGGTATTGAAAGTTCTTTCTACTGTACCACCAGTTCTTAAGTTTTTAAGTTTCGTTTTCATAAAAGCAGAACCTTTACCTGGTTTTACATGTAAAAATTCAACAACTTGGTAAATGTTACCTTCAATAATTAAAGTCATACCATTTTTAATATCATTAACATTAATCATTGTTTACCCTCCTTTACATCAAGATTTTATTTTTCTTCTTTATGAACTGTATGTTGTCCACATCTTGAACAGTATTTGTTTAATTCCATACGTTCTGGTGTATTTCTTTTATTTTTTGGAGTACGATAATTCTTTTCTCCACAAACAGTACATTTTAATGTGATGCGTTCTCTATTTTCACCTTTTTTTGCCATATAGAAACCTCCTTTTTGTAAAGCTATAGTTATTATAACAAATAATTCTATTTTTTTAAACATTTTTGTTATACTTTCTTAGCTAAATATACAGAATTTATTGAAAATTCTTGAGCAACGGAACCATTATAACATACTTATCCATAAATTTCAAAATATTTTTGACTAATTCTTTGTGTTATTCTTTTATTTACGTAAGATTGATAAGTTGTTTGATAATTATAAGTATCTGGTGATACTACAGTAAATGTTGCTTTTGGGTCATCATAAGGTGCATATCCGGCAAAAGTATTAGAAACAGTTTCTGTATCTACTAAACCATCTCCATTAGTATCTACAAAGCTTTGACTAGTTCCCGTCTTACCTGCTGGAAGATAATTTTTATCTATATATCCAGAACCTGTACCACCATAAGACATAACAGCTTTTAATCCTTCTTGAACACGATTTAAATATTGACTATCCGTGTTTAGTTTATTGAGTTCTTCTATTTTATTTTGATAGATTAGTTTTTGAAGTTGACTTTCGTAGGAATAAACTTCTTTTAATAAATGTAGTTTCATTCTGCTACCATTGTTAGCAATTGTACTAATATATTGTGCTAGCTGAAGTGGTGTATAGTTATCATATTGACCAATTGCAAAATCTAATAATAAGCCACTGGTATCATTTTTCCCTTTTAATCCAGTTGATTCATTAGGAAGATCAATTCCTGTTTTTACTCCTAAACCAAATTCAGCAAAAGTATTTCGATAGATTTCAAAAGCATTATTTAAAATAGCAAAAGGCATATCATAGTAATAAGCTGTATTCGCAACTTTAAATGCTGTATAAAATTGATAAGTATTTGAAGACATTTTTAAAGCTCGAATATCATCTAATAAGCCTAAATTTGTCCAAGAACATTTTATAGGAGCATTTTTTAATTTGACACAAGTATCATATCTTTTCTCACCTATTTTTAAAGCTCCTGTATTATATCCTACAATCTGAGAAGCAGCTTTAATAACCGATCCTACAGTTACTGAGGAAGTAAAAGTTCCAGGAGTATAGTCATAGATTTGATAAGTTCCATCTTGATTTACAATTTGTTTTCCTGCCATTGCTAGAATTTCTCCTGTTTTAGGATCCGTAATAATTGCAAAGGAACGATTATAATATTCTGTATTGGGTTCATTTTTAGCTTTTAACAATTCTTCTTCTAGTATTTGTTCTACAGCTTGTTGTAAATCGATATCAATGGTTAAAACCAAATCATTTCCTCTATGGCCCTCTTCTATTAAATTTTGTTCACCATTGACTACTTCATATTTATTTTTTATTCCTTTTAAATAGTCATCATATTGATATTCTAAATAAGAAGTACCTACTCGATCAGTTAAAACATATCCTTTTTTTAAATAATAATCTTTTAAATCTTCAGGAATTCCTTTTTCCTGATTTGATACAGTTCCTAAAATGCTTTTAAAAGTATTACCATATAGATAAGAGCGATTCCAATCTAGTCGAACTCCAATCCCTGGTAATTCCGTTAATTTGGAAGCAATGGTTGCATATTCTTCATCTGTAACATTCGTATCTTTGATTACTTTTTCAGAATAAGAATATCCTTTATTCATCAAATAATAAATATAAGCTGCTTTTTGATCAGTTTCTGTTAATTCTTTTAATTCTTCTTCTGTAATTCTTTCTAATTTTCTTTTTTCAATATCTGTTCCTGTAATTTTTCGATACTGTAAATCTATTAACTCGCTTTCTGTAATTTTACTTTGAGCTCGATCATGATTCATTTTTGCCCAAAAAGTTCTTTTCATGTTATCAGTTAATCTAGAAGCATCTATTTCTAATAAATTAGCAAGTTTATAAGCTAATTTTATTTCTTCATCTGTAGTTAGTTTATTTTTTTTATAAAAAATTACTTTTGTTGGAGTATTATCGACAATTAATTTATGATTTCGATCATAAATTCTACCTCTTGGTGCTGTTGTTCCTTCTATAATATTTTCACTAGCTTTTTGATACAGATTAAAATATTGATCATATTTTACAACTTGAATATAAAATAAATCGATGAATAAAATAGTAAATGCTATTACAATAATTCCAATTAAAATATAAAATCGCTTGTTTTGATTTTTGTGTCTTTTTTGCTTCATAGATAGTCCTCCATTTAATCATACTAACATTTTTTTATTTTATTCACATAATATGAAATTAGAGGTGAATAATATGTGGAGTGGTATGATTTTAAAGTATATTCAGGCATTAACTTTAGAAGACATTGAAAATTTTGCGAAAAAACAAAATATTATTTTAAAAAGATCAGAAAGTGAAATTATTCTTAATGAGATTAAAAATAATTTTAATGAAGTTGTTTATCATACAGAGGAAGCAATGGAAAAAATAAAAGATAAGTTAGACTATACTACTTATCTTAAATTAAATGAATTAATTGATTTTTATAAAAAGAAATATCCTGATTATTTAAATTATTTATAAAATTCTCTAATTTGTTTTAATAAGTCAGGAGAAAATTGTTTTGTTTTAATCATTTGAATTTCAAATTTATATGGTGGATAACTACGATCTTTTTCTCCTTCTTTTATAGATACGAAAGGTGTTTCTAATATTTTAGGAATACCTTTTAATTTTTCATGGTATATTACTTTTATTAAACGATCAAATCCAATTGTTCCAAACCCTATATTTTCATGTCTATCTTTGTGAGATGCTAAATTATTCTTACTATCATTAATATGTACACAACCAAGCTTTTTTAAACCTATAATACGATCAAATTCTTCTAAAATTTGATCAAATTGTGTAAGATCATAACCAGCATCATGAATATGACAAGTATCTAAGCAAACACCTATTCTATCCTGATCTTGAATATGATCAATAATTGCTTTTATTTCTTCAAATTTAGAGCCAACTTCTGTTCCTTTTCCAGCCATTGTTTCTAGTAAAATTATAACATTACCAGGTTGTTCTAATACATGATTCAATGCCTCCGAAATATTGATAATGGCTTGATCAATTCCAATTCCAACATGACTTCCTGGATGTAAAACTATTTTTGTAATTCCTAGTGTTTCACAGCGTTTGATTTCTTCTTTTAAAAAGCGAATTCCAAAATCTGAATTAGTTGGATTTGCTAAATTAATAATATATGGAGCATGAACAATCACATCATGAATATTAATGTAGTTTTCTTCCATTAATTTTTGACCTTCTTTTGTAAGATCTAAGTTAATTTCTTTTCTTGTAGTATTTTGTGGAGCTCCTGTGTAAAACATAAAAGTATTTGCGCCATAACTTAGAGCTTCTTTGACAGAACCTACTAATTGAGAATCACTTTTAAAGGATACATGTTGTCCAATTATTAAATTTTCCATCTTATCACCAATTATTACTTTACTATGTTTTTCTTATTTTGTAAACAAAAAAGAATTACGCTTGTAATTCTTTTAATTTGATAGAGTCCACTTAACCTTTTTAGTAGTCGTTCCACTACTAGTAGCTTTTAATTTAACTGTATTTCCACTAAATGACGTTGTCGAATTATTTTTTACTACTGCACCATTCACATATAATGTAACAGTATCACTACTAGTATTACTCAATGTTAATTTTACTTTACTATAACCATAACTATGCACTGTAACAGTAGAAGAGTTTTTAGCATTTAAGTCTTTATTTCCAAACCAAAATGTTCCAGATGGACTATAAGCACCCCAATGTGCATACAGTGTTTGAGTAGAAGTAATAGATACTTTACTAGAAGAAGTAATTTTAGTTCCACCACTTGCCGCTGTATACCAACCTAAGAACTTATATTTTATATCAACTCCACTTACACCTGTTACTTTGTTAGTACCAACATTTAAATCCGACATAGAACCATTTGCTCTAGTTGTAGTTGGAAGTTTTCCATAAGTACTATTATATGTTACTTTAATACTAGATGCACTATTACCACCATTACCATTAAATTTAACAGTATAAGTATTAGCTTTCCATTTAGCTGTCATGGTAATAGATCCACCATTTGTAGCAGTCAAATTACTTACAGTTTGACCATTCGAATAGCTTCCTCCATTCGATCCTGACCAGCCATTAAATGAATATCCTGTCTTAGAAAAAGCATTTGATCTTAATGTACAATTACTTCCGTAAGTACAAGTAGTATTCGACATACTTCCACCATTGGATCCATTTCCATTATAAGCAATATAATATGTATTGCCAGCGCCATTCGCTGTCATTGTAACATTATTTGCTGGCATTGTAAATGAACCTGTACCATAAGATCCACTCCACGACGTGAAATGATATCCGGCAGTTAAGCTATATCCTAAATTTACAGTTGCTCCGTAATTATAAGTTCCTCCACCACTGACACCGGCTATTCCTGTTCCTCTATTTACCGTTACGGTATATTGATTTACTTTCCATACAGCATTCATCGTGATAGTTGCACCATTTGTAGTTGTTAAATTACTTACTGTTTGACCATTTGAATAACTTCCTCCATTGGATCCTGACCATCTACTAAATGAATGTCCTGTTTTTCCATATCCTAGTCCTGCTAAAGTACAATTTTGCCCATAAGTACAGGTAGTTGTTCCCATACTTCCGCTGGTTGCTCCATTTCCATTGTAAGTAATGTAATAAATGTTTGCTACCCAATTCACATACATTGTAATGGTTGCTCCATTCGTAGTTGTTAAATTACTTACAGTTTGACCATTCGAATAACTTCCTCCATTCGATCCATTCCAATTATTAAAGTGATAGCCTGTTCTAGAAAATCCTAATCCTGTTAAAGTACAGTTCTGACCATACGTACATGTTGTTGTTCCCATACTTCCACTAGTTGCTCCATTTCCATTGTAAGCAA
>URDT01000050.1 GCA_900546745.1 uncultured Mycoplasmatota bacterium
TCTCAAAATGATATAGCTTGTGAAATTATAATAGAACTTGGAGATATGGATTTTTGGAATAATAAAGATAATGAATACAGGCTAAAAATGGTTGATGTATATAATGAACAAGTAAAAGCTTTAATAAAAATTGTACCAACTTTTAAAGTAGCAAATGCCACAATACATTTTGATGAAACTTCTCCCCATATACATATTGTTGGTGTTCCAATAATAGAAAATTGTACTAGAGGAATGAAAAAGCAAGTTGGAAAAAGTAAATTATTTACCAAAACGACACTTACTGAAATACAAGATAAAATGAGAAATGCTTGTATTAAGTCATATAACAAGTTTTATGAAGTTAATATTAAGTTAAAAGAAAAGCAAAAAGGTAGAAACCAAGACATTAATGTTAATGAAATGGGTAATTACAGAGAAATAAAGAAACAGCTAAAACAGAAAGAACAAAAACTTGAAAAAGCAAATAATCAAACGAAAATACTTGATAATTCTAGTAAAGATATAAAAGAAATTTTAAATAACCTAAAATCTACTAAACTTAACAAAAATAATATGATTATTTCAAACGAGGATGTTCAAAAAATCAAAAATTATACAGAAGATG
Source organism: uncultured Mycoplasmatota bacterium (assembly GCA_900546745.1). Taxonomy (GTDB): domain Bacteria; phylum Bacillota_I; class Bacilli_A; order RF39; family UBA660; genus CAJOJO01. Next base: position 608 of record URDT01000050.1, read on the forward strand.
TAAAAGATATAACCCAGACAGTAAGAAATGTAAATGACTTAAATATGGCAATTAAAGATTTTGAACACTCTAGCTTTGAAATAGAAAAAGAAAATCGCTCACTAAAATATGAAATAGAGCTAAAAGATAATGAAATCGACAATTTAAAAAAGGAACTATCTACTAAAGAAAAGATTATAGGCAAGTTACAAACCGAAAAAGAAAAACTAAAACAAGAATTACAGAAATTCAAAGGCTTTTGGCATAGTATTATGAGCCATTTTCACAAAAGAATTTGCTATGACAAAGATAATAACTATAAAATTGTTAGTGATGACTTATATAAAAATGGTATATTTGACGACAATGATAATGAAATCGCTAATAATATTTATAGAAAAGTAACTATACCAGATGAAAACAAGCAAACAAAAAATAAAAAGAAAAATAATGATACAAGATTTTAAAAGGAGGAAAAAACTATGAATAATGAATTACCAAAAACAAAAATTGATGAGAGAACAGGCATTGAATATCATTTAGATGGAGATTATTATATACCAAGCCTAGCAATGTCTAAACAAGAAAAAATCACTTTAAATAAATATGGGAAAATGAGATTAAAATACTTGAAAGAACACAAGAAAGCTGATTATACTATAATGCTAATGAATGGGACATTAAGTACACACTTAAAAGAAATACAAGAAACAGCAGATAATAGAGTACAACAGATTATTAGTGAGTTAAGAGCTAAAAGCAATTTGACAGAAGATATGAAAAATACTGATATGCTTTATTGGGTTGGCACAATGAACGCTATTAAGGCACAAGCAGAAGAAATTGTTTTTAGTGAATTGATTTATAGTTAATATTGTAAAAAGCGAATGAAAATTTTTCTCATTCGCTTTAAAATTTCTATGATGATTTGATATTTATTATTTTTTGTTTCAAAATTTTTGATTACATTTGGGGTATCTCGTATATTTCGTTATATTGTTATGCATTAAAAACAATGTACTTTTTACCAATTATCATTACCTCTTATTTTAAAAGTTTTCGATTATCATTGTTAAAAAGTTGCCTATAATTATCATGCCATACTGTTAATATTCCATTGTTTAATCTTTGCATTTTCTTTATTTCTCTTGAAGCTATATATATATCTGTACTTGGATAATATGTTGGTTTTAATATTATTTCTGTTGATTGTCCTTTTACTATAAGTGCATTAGATTCAGCAGCTCCTAATCTCTTAGTATAATTTTTATATAATGTTGGACAATTAGCCTTTAGTAATGATGGTATATTAGAAAAAACGTATTTATCTATAATATCAGAAGCATAATATCCTGATAATGTTCCATCAAAAGGATTTACATATATATGATTAAAGAAATCAATGTCTATAATTGAACCATGTATTGTTCCAGATCCACCAATTTCTCTAACTTGATTAGAAACGATTTTTTGATATTTAGTATATTTCTCTAAAGGTTCTTTATTTAGCAAGATTTGACTATCCATATTATCGTAGTAATAATGAACATCCTTTACATTTAATGATTTTAATGCACCACCATTTAATATAGCTAAACCTCTTATAGATGGTCTAATAAAACAATAGTAACCGTTTTTTTTCAACATGAATATTTCGCCATCTCTATTATAATCCATTCCAATATTTTTTCCTCTATAAAAATCATTGTATTGAGTTTTTGTTATAGTATATATTCCATCTGCATAATCTGAAAACAAATCATAATCATACTCTATACAAAAGGATTTAACAAAAGCAGTTTTATAATTATATCCTAATTGATTGTCTGCATATATTCTATATTCTCCATCGTCATAAAAATAATTTCTATGAGTATGTCCACTTACATAGACCCAATTTCTAACATATTCCTCTGATTTTGACCAATCTTTTTTTGAAGTATGCGTTAAAATAATAACATGTTTATCAGCAATACAAGTGGTTAATTTATCATATATTTTTTCAAATTTTTTAGTTTCATTTATTTCTTGTTCTCGATTTAGTGTATATCTATAAATACCATCATTAGCATTAAAATCATTATTGTATCCAGAAAATGCTATTCCTCCACTAATTACCAAGTTTGCCTTTTTTAATTTTTCTCTAATCGCTTTATCTGACAATTTATTAATTTCTTCTTCCGAAATTTCTTCTAGCTTTTCTTCTTCAATATATAATAGGTTATTATGTATAAAATACATATCATTTGATATTATTAAATTCTTATAATTATTGATAATATCTTGTAATTTATGCCCAGCAAAATCCCATAATTCATGGTTTCCTAAAATAAATATAACTTTTATATTATATCTTTTTATTTCTTTTGACAATTCAGTAATAAACACTTTATAAAAATCATAGTTAGATGATACATCTCCACCTATTAAAAGAATCCTACTACTATTTTTCAAAATATTTATTATTATGTCTTTTATAGCAAATTCAATATCAAATATTGATTTACACTTTTGTAATCTATGCATTAAATGTATATCTGAAACATAAGAAACTCTTATATAACTATTATAATCGTTCATTGGGTCATTTAATAATAAATCCCTACTTTCATTTAATACTAATTGTGTTTCTTTCTCATTATTTATCGTTTTTTCAAATGAAAGAAGATTATTAGAATTATTTAATATTTCATATTTCAATCCAAGTTTATCCATTATTTCACTTCTAATATGTGCATTATCAAAATTAATATCTTTAATATCTTTTAAATTTGAAAGACCTTCGCAAAAAATCAAATCAGCATTGCTCAAATCATTATGCAAATAATAAATATAATTAAAAAAGTATTTAAACCCTCTTTTTCTTTCAAGTAAAGTATTTCCGTTTTGATCTGTCCATTTTTGTAAAACCCAAAATTTTTCCGATTCATAATACTTATTTACTATATGTGATATTTTTGTGCTATCTAATGGTAATAATGTATTTTCATTTATTTTACAATTTTTTATATCTTCTTCTGAAATTACTGCTTTTGATAAATCACAATCAGATAAATTTCCATCTAAATATTCTAAAAGTTCTTTAATATCATAGAAATACTTTCTAATTATAATTGGCCAATTTTTCCCTGTTATTTTATATGATTCTTCAATTATAAAATAATTTGTTCTTATATCAAATTTGCAGTTAGTTTCTTTTGTATAATTATTATTGGCTATGTCATCTGCCAAATTCTTTACTTTCTTTATATATCTGCTAATCGTTGCTGGTGCTCGTACATTTTTATTGTAATTAATTGAATTTAACACTTCTTTTGCAGGAAAATATAAACACATCTTTTCTTCTGATATAATGTTCTCACAATTATTTATTGCATCCATCAAAATTTTAAATGCTTTTTTAGGTTTATCCTTAATGAAATAGTAGATAAGTATATCTTCAAAATAATATTCGTGATATTTGCTTTTTTTAAAATTATTTAGAACTTTTATTAACTCTTTTAAATTTTTGCAATCTAAAACTTTGTTAATCCACAATTTATTTTTTTCTTTTTTTAATTCTGCACTTTTAAATTCAGCATGTAAATTTTCTAATTCATTATCAAGACTATCATCTGCAATAGTATAATCTATAAAAGCATTATTCTTAATCTTATTAACATCTATTTTGTATTTTTTTACCTGTCTTGAAGTAAATTCACATTGATAGTAGCAAGACTTTTCATATATATTGCCTTTTAAATACTCATAATAGTCATCAAATAATTCAAAATTGGTTATTATTGTTTCTAATATACTATTATTACTAAAATCCATTATGTATTCTTGAACAAAAAATCTATTAAAAATCACGTCATATCCTCTATGAGAATATACTCTCATTCCTGATTTTCTTTCAGCTTCTATAATATCAATATTATTTCTTAACTCTAATGGTATATCTTGATAATCAATATTTTTCTTTTTAATGTTTTTTATTATTATAGATATTTCTTTATTCATAATTTTTTCCTTCCTATAAGTTACTCTTAAAAATTACTCATATAGCTAAACAATATCATAAATTTACATTTTTCTCAATAAATTTCATTTAAAACTCTTGAATATTTATAAAAGTTATGTTAAATTTAGAATAATAAATTGATTGATATTTGTATCAATCGTCAAGAGAGCCAAAAAAGTTGTAGATAACTACTTCGTTGGTACACCTTAATTGTATCGCCTTTAATAACAACCTTTTGTGGAAATAAGGAAATTACTGCAAAAAACAAAATCTCACTAATAGCAACACCAAGTTCAATTCGGGTCAATATAATTGAATCGGAAACAATGGATTCTAAATAAACATTTACTTTTCCCAAAACAAACATTGTCACAAACGCTAAAAAAGTACCAATCAGCGTATTAAAAAAGAGGTTAATGAGTTTGGCAAAGATTTTTTTCAATTTTCCACCGTAAGAAAATTTATATATTTTTTTATCCATAAAAACTCCTACATTATCTCTCCGTGCATACGAATTATTATAATTTTAGGGATAATGTCGGCGAGTGCTGAAACTACAGGCCCCGAAATTGGTCCCAAAAATAATGTACCTAATTTTTTTGCCATTTTTTCACCATTTTTGATAGTTTTTTGGAATCGGATTTACCGCTCTAATACAGTGATTGGGTGCAACGCTATTGGTTGCAGGTGTTGAGTTTTTTGTATAGCTCGTTGATAAAATTGTATGGGTTTTTAATCGGTATATAGTAT
>URDT01000051.1 GCA_900546745.1 uncultured Mycoplasmatota bacterium
TTCTAATTTAAAACAAGTAAAAACCTTAAATATGATGCCTAAATTAAATGTTAATTTAGATAAAACAAGAAAAAAATGGAAAGAACAATATAAAGGAAAAAGAAAATTTATGACATCTAGATATTCTATTATTCCTTTTATTGTTTATTTTGGTAAAATTGTTTTATATATTTTCTTAGCTTCTTTAGTAATTGGCAAGAAAATGACCTTAGACAAATTAGTGCTATTGATTAGTTATTTTGAAATGACTGTTACTTGTACAGATTCTATGTTAGATAATTTACTAAATTTAAGTAATTATGGAGTACGTGTGAAACGCGTAAAGACAATTTTAGATTATACTCCACAAAAAGGAATTGATTTTGGAGATATAGATAATGATTATATCAATGGTGTGGTTGAATTTAAAAATGTATGTTTTGAAATTAAAAATAAAAAAATATTAGATAAGGTATCTTTTAAAGTATATCCCAATGAAATTAATGCAATTGTAGGACATAGTGGTAGTGGTAAATCAACGATTGTAAATCTTTTATATCGCTTAAGAAGGATTAAATCTGGAGAGATTTTAATTGATGATGAAAGTATTTATAATTATACAAAAGATGTTTATGCTTCTAATGTATCAGGTGTTTATCAAAAGCCATTTGTATTCGATATGAGTATTAAGGAAAATTTATCATTAATTGATTCTAATTTTCAAAATCAAATTGAAGCTTGTAAAAGAGTAGGAATTCACGATAAAATTTTAAGTTTACCAAAAGGATATAATACTGTAATTGGAGAAGAACAGCATCTTTTATCAGATGGTGAAAAACAATTACTTGCTTTAGCAAGAGCATTGCTTTCAAAATCAGAAATATTATTATTTGATGAGATTACTAGTAATATCGATCCAACAACAACTACATTGATAGCAAATTTATTAATGGATTTAAAAACAGACCATACTATTATTATGATTACTCATAAACCAGAAATGATGTCTATTGCAGATAGAATCATTGTTATGGAAAATGGAAAAGTAGAATGTAAGGGAACGAATAAAGAAGTTTATAAAAAATCACTACTTTATCGTGAACTTATGAGTAGAACATTTGCTAGTATTAGTAATCCAGAAATGTAATGTATAAAACTATGAATGTTTGTAAATAATAAAAATAGTCAAAATATGTGTAAAGTATATAGAAAGAAATTGACTAAGATTTCATAAAATGATATATTTAAATTGTAGAAAAATAGAGGAGGAAGAAAAATGAAATCAAACAAAGGTTTTACGCTAATTGAATTATTAGCAGTTATCGTTATTTTAGCAATTATTGCATTAATTGCAACACCAACAATTTTAGGTGTTATTGAAACAGCAAGAAAAGGATCAGCAGAATCATCAGCATTAGGATATATTGATGCTGTAGAAAAACAAATAGCTATTGATATGTTAGAACAAGAAGCTGCTGGTAAAGTACTTGCTAAAACAAGTGGAAGTTTAACAGTTGGTACTGATGATAAAAAATTAACTGTTAAAGGAACAAAACCAACTTCAGGAACAGTTACAGTTGACGAAAATAAAGGAACTATTACTGGTGCTAATTTAGTAATTAATTTAAGTGGTAAAAATTATTGTGTAACATATAATGGAACAAAAGCAACTGCTGTAGTTATGTCTGGCGACGATACTTGTCCAAAAGCTTAATTAAAACGATAACAAAACTAATTTGAATTTAAAACTGACTATGGTCAGTTTTTTAATTTTAACTAGTGAAAGTTATAAAAAATTACAAGAAACTTAAATAAATATTTATAAAGCAATAGTTTTTAAAAATTCTATTTAATTTTTTAGCATAGAATTTTATTAAGTTATAGAAAATATTATATATAAATAATTATAAAATTCCAATTAGAATATAGAAAACAGTAAAAGAAAATAGTATAATTAAAATGATATTTTCAACGGATTAAGTCTATTAAATAATAATTTGTAATATAATTGGTGGTGATATCTTGAATCCTGAAAAAGTTGGTAAATTTATTAAAAAATTAAGAAAAGATAATCATTTAACACAGAAAAAGCTTGCTGATAAATATGGTGTAACATATCAAGCTGTTAGTAAATGGGAGAATGGTATCAATCTTCCTGAAGTAACTTTAATCAGACAAATGAGTAAAGATTTTAACATTAATATAGAAGATATATTAGATGGTGAATTTTTAACTAAAAAGAAAAATAGAAATAAAATTATATTGATTGTGTCTATTATAACAATCGCTATTATTACTTTAATAATGGGATTAATAATAGTTGTCAAAAATGTCAGTGATAATAAGTCATTTAGTTTTAAAACTTTATCAACAACTTGTAATGAATTTAATGTATCAGGAAGTATTGCTTATGACAATAAAAGATCTTCTATTTATATTTCACATATAACTTATTGTGGTGGTAATGATACTACTATTTATAAAAAAATAGAGTGTAGTCTTTATGAAAAAAATAACAATACTAATACAATATTAAGTAGTTGCAAGTCAAAAGGTAATGAAGTTACTTTAGAAGAATATTTAAAGAATGTGGAATTAAATATAGATAATTACACAAAAACTTGCAAGTATTATAACAATGATAGTTTTTATTTAGAAATAAATGCAACTGACCAAAATAATAAGGTTATAACATATAGAATACCATTGGAACTTAAAAATAATTGCCCTAAATAAACTCAACTTTATGTTGAGTTTTTTCAACCATAACGTTATAGGAATTTAAATTTAGTGATGATACGATGATATTGTGAAAGGAGAAATATTATGAAAGACAGATTTTTAATAATCATTGTATCAATTGTAAGTTTATTAATAGGTATGCTAATAAGTTTTTTATTACTTAATACTGATAGTAGCCTTGTATCACTTCCTAAGCCAGAAGTAACAGGTGGTGAAAGAGGACAATTAGGTATTGATAAAAATATTAATGAAGAAACAATAGATAATTATTTGAATCGTAGTGATTCTGTATATCGTGATATGAGAATGTTAGTCGATCCTGGTAATTATGCTGCTATTGGAGGGGATTCTTATTTATCAGGAATAGTTCAAGGATTTGAAGTAGTACCTTATCCATTATTAACTAAGGTAAAAGGATTACCAAAAGAAGTTGGCGATAGTTATACAGGAAAGACCTTATTTACTCAAAATGAAGATGGGACATATAAAGCAAATTATAAAGAATCATTAGAATATTTAGAGTATTATTTTCCTAAAGATAAATATATCTTCTTAATGTGTGGTGGTGGAGGATATGCCGGAATGACTAAAAATCTTCTAGTATCACTTGGTTGGGATGAAAATAAAATTTATAATGTTGGTGGTTATTGGTATTATAATGGGAAAAATAATGTAAAAATAAAGAAAACAATTAATGGTAAAATATCTTATGATTTTTGGAAAGTAAATTATCACAATATTGATTTTGAAAATTTAACAGAGGTTGCTAATAATGATTAAAAAAATATCTGTTATAATTTGTATTCTATCAATATTAATAACAGGTTGTTCTAGTAAGATAAATCAAAACAATAAATTTTATTTAAGTGATAAATTTTATGACAAAGGGAAATTTATAAAAATTAAAAATGAGGATTTATCTAATTTAGATAATGAAAATTATTTGCTGTTTACTTATAATAATTATTGTAATATGGCTATTCCTTGTGAAAATATATTTCAGGAGTTTATGACAAAATATAAGATAGATTTTTTATCTATTCCGTTTGATGAATTTAAAAAAACTGAATTTTATAAGATTGTTAAATATGCTCCATCAGTACTTATAGTTGAAAAGGGGAGTATTGTTGCTTATTTAGATGCTAATTCTAATGATGATTTAGAAAAATATCAAGATGCGAGTAAATTTGAGGAATGGTTAAATAAATATGTTTATTTTTCAAAATAATATTATACTAAAATAATTTAAAAGGCAATTTATAGTATTATAATAACTTAGAATTGTCTTTTTTATTTCTAAGGATTTTTTATTTATAATAACAAAAAATAACTATTAACTAATAGTTGTTTTAATCTTTAATTGATTTCAATATTTACTTTACTATGACAAATCTTTTTATTATTTTTAATACTATAAAAAATTAGTTATATTTCAGATTAATTTATATACATTCAAATAACTCAAACTTATTTGTAAATGGTCATTATAAAAATCTTAATAAATCATAAATACTTTTAGTTAAATGATATTATGTAAATGTAAATTCTGTTGAAATCATTTCTAATAAAACAAATAAAGCGAAAGCTATATACTGGCTAACTAAATTTTGTAATAATGTTAATAAAGGAAATATATATACTATTGGTGATAGTTATAGTGATATAGAAATGGTAAAAGAATTTAAAGATTACTGTATGGAAGATTCAGTATCTAAATTAAAATCAATAGCTAATAAAAAATATGATAGTGTATCAAGTTTAGTAAGGGATATTTTAAATGATCAAAAATAAATAAAATTGTTTAGTTTTAATTTTGATTATGATTATTTATGTAATTTATTGATGCCAAGTTACAAAAATTATCTTTCTGTATAAATTAAGTGCTGTCTAGACACAGATTTTACTCTTATATTAAAAATTAAAAAAGAGGATTAAATTATTTTGATAATTTTTCCTCTTTTTATTGTTATTTCTATAAATAAAAAACTCGCAATCACTATATAAGTGTGCGAGTATTATTCTCAATGGAGCCCTTAAGGTTCTGGTAAAACAACCATTAAAAGCAACAATTTATAGGTAGTAACAACTGCTAACTAAAATTAGTATAACATGATTTTAGTAAAATTAACCAACATTTTAATATTTTAAGTAAATAAAATGATATAATAGGAACTGAAAGACAAATAGTAATTTGATAAAATGTTAAAACTCTTTGACAAACTTCCAAAAAACTTATGTAGATATGTTAAATGCTAATAGTATA
>URDT01000052.1 GCA_900546745.1 uncultured Mycoplasmatota bacterium
AGAGCAACATCATGATGAAAATGGTATAACATGGCCTTTAGCAATAGCTCCATACCATGTTGTAGTTGTACCTGTTAACATAAAGAAAGAAGAACACATGGAAGCTGCTGAAAATATATACAACGAATTACAAGATATGGGTGTAGAAGTATTATTAGACGACAGAGATGAAAGAGCTGGAGTTAAGTTTAAAGATAGTGAACTTATAGGTATACCAATGAGAATAACTGTTGGTAAAGATATAGTAGACGGAAAAGTAGAATTCAAATTAAGAAAGTCTGAAGAAAAAGAAGTAATATCTTTAGATGAGATAAAATCAAGAGTTGAAGCTGAATTTGTAAAAAATAACATAAAGTTAGGATAATTACAAAATAACTAAATAGTATATATAATCCACGAACTTATTAACATTTTAAGTTAAAATGTGGATATATATACTATTTTAATTTTCATAAAAAGTGAGTTATCAACAGATTATCTGGATAACATATAAATTGTATTTTTTATATTATTTGGATAAAATAACATTACAATAAAGGCTTATTTTGATATTATAGATACATATAGATATTTATAGGAGGTAAAGACATGAGTGTAAAAGTAAGATTTGCTCCGAGTCCAACTGGATTTGTACATATAGGTAGTTTAAGAACTGCTTTATATAACTACTTATTTGCAAAGAGAATGGGTGGAGAGTATTTATTAAGAGTAGAAGATACAGACCAAACAAGATTAGTTGAAGGTGCAATAGAAAACATGCTTCAAGCTATGAAATGGGCTGGTGTTAACCACACTGAAGGTGTTATGTTAGATGAAAATGGTAATATAGTTCAAAAAGGTGAGAACGGTCCTTACATACAATCTGAAAGATTAGATATATACAAAAAATATATACAAGAATTATTAGATAATGGAAAAGCTTACTATTGCTTCTGTACAAAAGAAAGATTAGATGAAGTAAGAGAAAAGCAAAAAGAAGCTGGTGAAACTCCAAGATATGATGGTCACTGTAGAGATCTTACAGAAGAAGAAGTACAAGCTAAAATAGCTGCAGGAGAACCATACGTTATAAGATTAAGATTACCAGAAAACCACGTTATAAAGTTCAATGACTTAGTTAGAGGAGAAACAGAATTTAATACTAATGACTTAGATGATCAAGTATTAATAAAAACTGATGGATTCCCAACATATCATTTCGCTGTAGTTGTTGATGACCACTTAATGGAAATAACTCACGTTATAAGAGGAGAAGAATGGCTTTCTTCAACACCAAAGCATGTTTACTTATATGAAGCATTTGGATGGGAGCCAACAACATTTGTACACTTACCAAACATACTTAACAAAGAAAAGAAAAAGTTAAGTAAGAGACATGGTGATGTTGCAGTTGAAGATTTCAAGAAAAAAGGATACTTACCAGAAGGTTTAGTAAACTATGTTGCATTAGTTGGATGGTCTCCAGAAGACAACCAAGAAATATTCTCAATGGAAGAATTAGAAAATGCATTTTCTATAGATAGAGTATCTAAGAGTGGTGGAGTATTTGATACAGAAAAATTAAACTGGGTTAACCAACATTATGTAAAAGATGCAGATGACAGCTACTTAACAGATTTAGCTATACCATTCTTAGTTGAAGCTGGATTTATAACAGAAGAAGAAGCCGAAACTAAATATGAATTTATAAAAGGTATGGTATCAGTTCTTAAAGAAAAATTACAATATGTAAAAGAAATAACTGAACATGCTAATATATTCTTTGGAGACACTGTTGAGTTAGAAACTGAAGAATGTAGAGAATTCTTAAACTTAGAGCATATACCAACTTTAATAGATGCATTAGAAGCAAAAGTAGAAGCTGCTGAAGTAGTAGATGAAGCATTTGTAAAAGCAATGTTTAAAGAAATACAAAAAGAACATGGAATAAAGGGTAAAAACTTATTCATGGGATCAAGAATAATATTAACAGGTCAAATGCATGGACCAGATCTTCCAAAAACTATGGAAGTTCTAGGAAAAGAAACTTGCTTAAATAGAATAAAATATGTAAAAAATAATGTTTTATAGTATATAAAAAGTCCACTAATTTTAAAATGTACCCTATAGAGTAGACAACTAATAAAAAGGTCTACTCTATAGGGTATTTTTGTATATAATTAAATAAATAATAATTAGATCGGAGAAAATTTTAATGAGTAAAAAATTATTTACAGAAGAGGAAATAATAATATTAAAACAAAACAAATACGTTAAGAAAGTAACTTCAAAAGGTATTACCTATACAGATGAATTTAAAAGAATATTTATAGATGAAAATGGTAATGGTAAACTTCCTAGAATAATATTTGAAGAGTGTGGCTTCAATATCGATATTATAGGCATGCAAAGAGTTAAATCTTCTGCTAGCAGATGGCGTACGGCCTTTAAAAATGGCGGAGCTATAAAACTTACAGATACTCGCAAATACAATACTGGAAGACCTATTGAGAAAGATCTTTCAATAGAAGAAAAATACAAAAAACTAGAAGCTAAAATGAAGTTACTTCAAGCTGAAAATGAATTACTAAAAAAGTTAGATATGATAGAAAGGAGAGTGTTAAAGAAGAAGTAAGTTTATTTTCTTGTGAAAAATATGAGATTATTAAGTCTACAATAAAAAAATATAAACTTAAAAATATGATAAGTTATTTATGTAAAGTTGCAGGTGTATCACGTTCTGGGTATTATAAATACTTCTCATCAGAAAGCAAGGATTTAAGAAAATCAAGAGAAGATAAAGATATTTTATCAAAAGAAAATGTATTAAAAGCTTTTAACTTTAAAGGACGTAAAAAAGGTGCAAGACAAATAAAAATGGTTTTAAAAGATAGATTTAATATAATATATAATTTAAAGCGTATTAGGAGAATCATGAAAAAATATGGAATAGTTTGCCCGTATAGAAAAGCGAATCCTTACAGACGTATGATGAAAGCAAGTAAAGAGCATACTATTGTTTCTAATTTCATAAACAGAGAATTTAAGCAAGATATACCATATAAAGTGCTATTAACAGATATTACATATTTAAGTTATAAAAATGGAAAAAAAGCATACTTGTCTACAATAAAAGACTCCTCTACAAATGAAATATTAGCTCATTATGTCTCAGATAACCTACGGTTAGATATTGTTTTAAATACACTAGAAAAACTTAAGTCAAATGTGAATTTAAAACTCCATAGCGAAGCTATTTTACACTCAGATCAAGGTGTTCATTACACGAGTCCTAAATTTCAAAAGCAAGTACAGCAATTAGGTTTAAAACAATCTATGTCAAGGAGAGGCAATTGCTGGGACAATGCTCCACAAGAATCATTCTTTGGGCATTTTAAAGATGAAGTTATTCTTAGCAAATGTAGTACATTAGAAGAAGTGATAAAAGAAATAGATGATTATATGGATTACTATAATAATTATAGATATCAATGGAATTTAAGCAAGATGACTCCTGTTCAGTACAGAAATCATCTTGTTTCTTAGAAATACCTTTTTTTAAATTGTCCTTGACAAAGGGTACACTTTATAAAACTAAGATACATCCTTTTATTTTAATTAATATTTAATATTAATTATTTACATACATTCCCAGCTACATTTAATACATCCCATGTTCTAGCAAATGGTGGTGCATAACATAAATCAAGCATTCCAAGTTGTTCCGTTGTCATCTTTGCAAATATTGCAGTTGCAAGTACATTCGTTCTTTGTACTGCATCTGATTTTCCGACTACTTGACCTCCTAATATTACTTTAGTATCTGCATTGTATATTAATTTTACATATATTTTTTCTTGTCCTGGACAATAATCTGTATGATTTTTATCTGCTATAAATACGCTTTTGTAATTTAAGTTCATATTTTTAGCATCTTCCTCTGTAATTCCAGTTGCACCTGCTTCCATATCTAGAAGTTTTATACAACTTGAACCTAGTGTCCCTTGGAATTTTTCATTTTTTCCACCTAAATTTGAACCTACTATACGTCCTAATTTATTAGCATTTGTAGCAAGTGGTATATAAACTTGTTCTTCTTTAACTAGATGATATACTGTTGCACAATCCCCAGCTGCATATATATCTTGTATTGATGTTTTACCTTCATCATCAATTACTATTGCACCATTTTGCAACATTTCTATTCCTGTATCTTTTAAGAATGATGTATTTGGTCTTACACCTGCTGCTAATACAACTAAATCAACTTCAACTTCATCTGTATCAGTTATAAGTTTTGTTTTATTTGGTGAAGTTTCTAGTGATTTTACTATTGTATTGAAATATAATTCAACTCCATGAGCTCTTAAATTCTCTTCAAGTATTTCTGTAACCTCTTCATCAAGAACTTTTTCAAGTATTCTGCTTCCCATATTGAATACACAAACTTCTTTTCCTAATTCTTTAGCAACATCTGCTACTTCTAAACCTATAAATCCAGCTCCTATTACAGCAACTTTTTTAATTGATTCATCTTGCATTTTTACTTTTAATTTTTCACC
>URDT01000053.1 GCA_900546745.1 uncultured Mycoplasmatota bacterium
CTTCATATGTTGGTTCGACTGGTTGTACCGTCGCTTCCTCATATGTTGGCTCTACTGCTTGTACTGTTGCTTCTTCATATGTTGGTTCTACTGGTTGTACCGTCGCTTCCTCATATGTTGGTTCTTCTGTTTGTACTGTCGCTTCGTCTGTTGTTGATTCTACTGGTTGTACATCTGCATTTTCATTTGAATTTACTATACTATTATCTTGATTATCTAAATCATCTTCTAATTCATCAGGGAAAACAAAAACATCTTCATCATCGAATTCTTCTTTATTCATACTTTCAACTCCCATCTATTCTGAATAAATTATAACAAAGATTCCATTAAAGGTCAAAATTTTTTTATAAATTTAAAAAAAGAAATAGTTAAACACTATTCCTCTTCTTTATTTTTTACCCCAACTAAAACTTCCCTTGGCTTACTAGAACCAGTTGGAGGTCCAACAATACCTCTTTCCTCTAATAAGTCCATAACACGAGCTGCTCTATTATAACCAAGTCTAAATCTTCTTTGAATTAATGAAGAACTAGCCTTTCCTTGCTCTACAACAAATTCAACAATGTCGTTATAAAGTGGTTCTTCTAAAGCATCATTTGAACTAGGAGTATCTACCATTGTAGTAGCCCCTACTTCTTCTTCCGTCATGCTCATCTTTTTATCATATACAACTGGTTGTTCTTCTTTGACATAATCCACAACCCTTTTAATCTCATCATCGTCAATAAACGTTCCTTGAACACGAATTGGAACATTTTCACCTTGAGGTTTATAAAGCATATCACCTTTACCAATTAACTTCTCTGCTCCTACCATATCAAGAATAGTTCGAGAATCTATATTAGAAGAAACTGCAAAAGAAATACGAGATGGAATATTTGCTTTAACAACACCAGTAATAACATCTGTAGAAGGTCTTTGAGTTGCTACAATTAAATGAATTCCAGCCGCACGAGCCATTTGTGTAATACGCATAATAGAATCTTCCACTTCCTTCGCTGCTACTAACATCAAATCAGCAAGTTCATCAATAATTACCACCATAAATGGCATTTTAGCTAACTTACTAGAAGATTCTGCATTTCTTTTTTCCACATAAGCATTATATCCAGCTATATTCTTTGTTCCTGTATCTTTAAATCTTTCATATCTTTCTTCCATTTCCACAACAACTTTTTTCAAAATTTCATTGGCTCTTTTAGGATTTGTAACAACAGGAACCAATAAATGAGGAATATCTTCATACATCGCAAACTCTACCTTTTTAGGGTCTACTAAAACTAATTTTACTTCATTAGGTTTTGTACGCATTAAAATAGAAACAATAATACTATTAATACAAACAGACTTACCACTTCCGGTAGTACCTGCTACTAATAAATGAGGTGTTTTATTAATTTCCATCCATACAGGTTTTCCCATGATATCTTTTCCTAATACAACCATTAATTTTGAATCTTTCGCACTCTTAGGAAAACTCTCTAAAATTTCCCTTACCGTAACAGAAGTTGTAACTTTGTTAGGAATTTCAATACCAATTGTAGATTTTCCTGGTATTGGTGTTTGAATACGAACATCTTTTGCTGCTAACGCTAACGCTATTTCACTATGAATTGCTGAAACTTTATTCAAACGAGTACCAGACTTGATTTCCATTTCATATTGAGTAACCGTAGGACCTGGATTAATTGCTACTACTTTTCCTTCTATACCAAAATCTCGAAATACCTGGTGCAAAGTTTCAACATTATGATTAATTGTTTCCGTACTTTCCATATTTTTCTTTTTAGGAGCCTCTTTTAAAAGTTTAATATCAGGTAGGCGATATCCTGTGTAATCTGCTGGAACTTCCTCTTCCACTTCTTCAGGTTCTTCTTTTACAGGAGTCGGAGTATCTTTACGAATCAACTCTTCAATAGAACCATATACAACTTTATTATCTTTTTCTGGAGCTGTTTCCTTTTCATATTTTTCTTGAGTTTTCTTAATTTCTTCTTTATCCTTAGATTTAATACCTTTTTCATGTGGTTTAATCTTACTAGTAGCTTTTTTCATCATATCGTAAATAGAAACACCTGTAAACATGATAATTCCACTAGCAAATAAAGCCCAAGTTACAATATTAGTACCTTTTAAATCAAACAAATATAGGAAAAGAGCTGCAAATACAGAACCAATAAAACCTCCTCCTAAATTTGTACGATTGCTTGCCGAAACCATAAAATTATTGATTGTTTCATTAATAATTTCCATACCTTCCAATTTTCCAGACTGAATATATTGTAAATGTGATAATACTAATATACTAATTACTAATATATATAATCCTACTAATTTAGAAGTCAAAAAATCAGGAACTTCTCTTTTTACAATCATATAAATTCCCACAACCATTACAGCAATTAGTAACACATTATACCATGTCCCTACTAAAAAAGCAGAAAAATTGCTAACAAAATTACCAACTACTCCTGTTTGAGGAATTATTCCAATAATAGCAAGAATAATTAAAAAAATACCTGTTAACTCAACACTATATTTACTAGATTCTTTTTTAGGACTTTTTCTTTTTTTCTTTTTATCCATACTAATAAACTCCTTATCTTAAGTAAAATTATATCATAAATTTAGACAAAAAAAAAGCATCAAAGACAGGGAATAACGATAAACCTGATCTCCCAGGTGGGCATCACATAATAAATTTAAGGATCCTTGATTTCAAGTATTCAACACCATTTATTAATTAGATTCCCAATCGCTTAACTTGTAGGTTTTTTATCCCCATCCTTGATAAGTACATTATAACATGAATATACTATTTTGAAAATTAATTTTGCTTCATTTTACAAATTATTGATTCATCTGTAAACATTTTTCATTTGTATCTGCTTGAATATATTGATAACTATAAGTGTTATTAGCGCCTATTTTTACTCGAATATAATTATATTTTTCCTCTATATCATTAACATCAACAGGAATTAAAGCTTCATTATCTAAAGTATCAATCAAAATGCAATAGCTCGTTCCTATTGTCTGTGGATAATCATTTAAATGGCTACTCATATAACTTACAGCAGCATTATTAATCAACGTTACCTTTGCTTGATCAATATCTTTTTCTTTTTGTTCTGCAATATCCAATACATTAGGGTAAACAAATAAGAAAAGAACTGCTAGTAAAGCAATAATCCCTAATAATTCAACTAATGTAAATCCACGTTTCATATTATCACCTATATTCATTATAAAAGAAAAACAAAAAAAAAGCAATTATTTGCTTTCTTTCACTACTTCTTTTCCTTTATAAGTTCCACAAGCTTTACATACTCTGTGTGGTTTTACTACTTCACCGCATTTTGGACATGTAGTTGTAGTGTTCGCACTAATTTTATAATGAGTTCTTCTCATTCTACCACTTGTTTTAGAAACTTTTCTAAATGGTACTGCCATGTATTAACACCTCACTTTTCATTTCAATAAGTCTTTTAACTTTTGTAATTCTGGATTTATAGATGGTTGTTCTTCAGTTACAAAACTCCAACCTTCCCCTTTTAATGTCGCATCATGAATATCTTCATTCACAACTCGCATGGGAATTTCCATTAATATATTTTCCCATATTATCGGTAAAATATCAATAGTATTTTCTAAGTTTTTGTCATTTTTACCGATTTCTTCGAGCATTTCTTGAATATTTCCCTCAATTTCAAAATCAAATGAATGATTTGTAGGTTTTAAAGTAATAGAGCAAGGTAAAATCATTTCACCATAAATTCTAGCATTTAAACAATAACCATCTTGTTCTGTAATAGTTCCCGTAATTTTTGCTTCTTTTAGCTCTAAAATTCCTGCCTGTTTTAGTTGTTCTTCATCAAATTGAATATTTTGATCAATCTTAATTTCATCAACTATTTTACTCTTTAATTTTATTAAATCTATAATCACGTTATACCTCCTCATAAAAGTAATGATATAAAAATTTGTAAATTCCATTATCATCATTCGAATTTGTAATAAATTTAGCTTTTTCTTTTAATTTCTGTAATGAGTTTCCCATAGCTACTGGAATTCCACAAACATCAAACATAGGAATGTCATTTAATCCATCTCCAAAGCAAATAGAAGAATCTAATGGTTGTTTTAAAAATTCTGAAAATAATACAATACTTTTTCCTTTATTAATATTTTTATAAAGAATATTTAACCACTGTTTCTCACTAAATGAATCTTGCATAACCTGAAATTGAAATTGTGGATAATTTTGTTTAAATTCTTCTAACATTTCATCAGTCGTTCTAAAATGTAGATAAGTCTCTTCATCATCTAAACTAAATCCTTGTGAATATTTAAGCACACGTCTAAATACAGCTTCATGTTTATCTATAAAGTGTACATCTCCTGTAGCTACTGTTGGCTTGTTAACTTCCTTGGCTAAATTATAAATCTTCCTATTTATATCCTTAAGCTCATCTTCATCTT
>URDT01000054.1 GCA_900546745.1 uncultured Mycoplasmatota bacterium
CAAAATGGAGATACAGAAATTAATTCAACTATAACGAATTCTATTGTGGATTTAAGAAATAATCTTAATACAAAAGCAGATATTGCAAGTTTAAATACAAAATTAGATATCAATACATTCAATAATAGAATGGGTTCCACTAATATATCAAATTTAGGAAATGATATTACAAGTGCTATATCAAAATTAGGACTTATGGCTCAAGGACATCAAATTAATCCTGTAAACGATTTAAATAATTTTTATGGTATTGGTTTATTTTCGGATAGTAAACATAGTGAAGTTTTAAATATGCCCACCGATAGTTGGTACATGGTAATATCAGCTGGTGATGGTTGCTCTACCGTTCAATTAGCTGTCAATTTATGGGATGGTGCCATTTACTCTAGAAATCGTTCAGCTTGCAAATATGATAGTTGGAAGTTAAAAGTTCAATAAAATATTTGTATTATTTAAAAAAATGTGGTATATTTATACTTAGTTGAAAGCAAGTGCGAAAGACGGAGTTTAAAAAATTACTTTATAGAGAGTTCTAGTTTGGTGAAATAGAATAAGTAAATTAAACTTAGATCACTTTCAAGTTGCGTTTTATGGATAAGATAAAAACGGTGACGCGTTATAGTTATTAAGTGTATAGAGTGAATCTATAAATTAAGGTGGTACCGCGTAATCACGTCCTTAAATTAAGGGCGTTTTTTTTTATTTATAAGAATAGAATAAAGTTAGGAGTGAAAATATGTTTAAAGAACTAGATAAAAGAAATACAAGTGAAGTCGAAAAAACAATTTTAAACCATTGGAAAGAAAAAGATATATTTAATAAAACAATCAAGAATAGAGAAGGAAAAAAAGACTGGGTATTTTATGATGGACCAATATATGCAAATGCGAAACCAGGAATTCATCATGTATTTGCCAAAACAATAAAAGATACTTTCTGTAAATATAAAACAATGAATGGCTATAGAGTACTTAGAAAAATTGGTTTAGATACACATGGTTTACCAATTGAAGTAAACGTAGAAAAAAAATTAGGATTTAAAGGAAAAGAAGACATTGAAGCCTTTGGCGTAGAAAATTTCTGTAAAGAGTGTAATAAAACTACTGCAACAAATATAGATGAAGTAAATGCTATCACAGATATGATGGGACAATTTATTGATTGTGAACATCCATACGTAACATGTTCTAATGAATACATTGAATCAGAATGGTGGATTATTAAAGAAATGGATAAAAAAGGCCTTTTATACCATGGTAATAAAGTATTATGGTATTGTCCTAGATGTGGAACAGAATTATCGGCAAATGAAGTATCACAAGGATATCAAGAGGATTCTGTTAATACGGTAATTGTTCCATTAAAAAGAGTGGATAAAGATGAATATTTCTTAGCATGGACAACAACTCCATGGACATTAATTGCCAATGTTGCAATATGTGTAAATCCAGATTTAACTTATATTAAAGCAGAATCAATGGGATATAAATTCATATTGGCTCGTGATTTAGCAGATAAAGTATTAGGAGAAGATTATAAAATATTAGAAACCTATAAAGGATCTGATTTAGTTGGTATTCAGTACGAACAATTAATGCCATTTGTAAAAGTAGAAGGAAAATGTCATGAAGTAATAGCAGATAATTATGTTACTGCAGTAGATGGTACTGGTATCGTTCATATTGCTCCAGCCTTTGGTGATGATGATAATAGAGTATGTCAAAAAAATGGCATTGGATTTATAAATCCAGTCGGAGAAGATGGATGTTACTTAGAAGGTCCATGGAAAGGTAGATTAGTAACCGATAAAGACTTAGAAATTGAAATTATTAAATGGTTAAAAGAAAACGATAAATTATTTAAGAAAATTAAAATTACCCATGATTATCCACATTGTTGGAGATGTAAATCAGCTCTAATTAGTTATCCAAAACCAGCATGGTATATTAAAACTACAGCATATAAAGATAAAATTATTGAAGAAAATAAAAAAATTCATTGGTATCCAGCATATGTTGGTGAAAAAAGATTTGGTAATTGGCTAGAAAATATGATTGATTGGGGTATTTCAAGAAATAGATATTGGGGATGTCCTCTTCCTGTTTGGACTTGTGAATGTGGACATAGAGAAGTTATTGGTTCACTAGATGAATTACAAGAAAAAATAATTGAAGATATCAATGTTCGTGAAATGGAATTACATCGTCCTTATGTAGATGAATTACACATAAAATGCTCTGAATGTGGTAAGGTTATGAATAGAGTAACAGATGTAATGGATGTATGGTTCGATTCTGGTTCTATGCCATATGCACAATTTCATTATCCATTTGAAAATAAAGAATTATTTGAATCACAATTTCCTGGTGACTTTATTGCTGAGGGTGTTGATCAAACAAGAGGTTGGTTTAATTCCTTACTTTGCATCTCAACATTAGTATCAGGGGTATCTAGTTACAAAAATGTTGTTGTTAATGATATGATGCTTGATGCTCATGGTAAGAAAATGTCCAAATCAGTAGGAAATATTATTAATCCAATAGATATTATGACTGAATATGGAGCTGATCCTGTTAGATATTATATGTTATATGCATCTCCAGTTTGGACTCCATTAAGATTTGATATGGTAGGTTTAAAAGAAATATATTCTAAATATTATGCAACACTTAAGAATGCTTATTCATTCTTTGAAATGTATGCAAATGCTGATAACATTGATCCAAGAGAATATGATATCAAAGTAGAAGATAGAGAGTTAATTGATAAATGGTTACTTTCTAAATTAAATAAATTAGTTAATGATGTAGTTAATGCTTATGAAGAGTACGATTTAAATAAAGTTGTAAAATTAATTGTACCTTTCTTAAATGATGATTTATCTAACTGGTACATTAGAAGCAATAGAAGAAGATTCTGGGATTCAGAACTATCAGATAGTAAAAAGGCAGTGTATTTAACAACATATGAAGTTTTAGTTACATTAGCTAAGTTAACTGCTCCTATAACTCCATATATATCAGATGAAATTTATACAAAACTAACTGGTGAAGAAAGTGTTCATTTAGCAGATTTTCCTAAGTTTGATGAGGGTTTAGTAAATGAAGAAGTAGAAGAAAAAATGGACTTGGTTAGAGATATTTGTAGTCTTGGACGTGATGCCAGAGAAGATGTTAATATCAAGGTTCGTCAACCTATAAATGAAGTTATCCTAGCAAAAGAAGCAAAGAATATTATTGGTGATTTGGATTCTATTATTAAAGAAGAATTAAATGTTAAAAATATTACTTATAAGGAAGATATGACTGAATACTTAACTTATTCACTAAAACCTAATTTTAAAGTTTTAGGAAAAGAGTTAGGACCAAAGATTAAAGTATTACAAGATTTATTAAGAAATTTATCAAGTGAAGATGCTTATAAGGTTAGTACTAATGATTTAACAGTTCAATTAGATGGAGAAGACTTTGTTCTTACTTCAGAAAATACTATTCAGTCAATTGAAGTAAAAGATGGATATGCTGCAAGTAGTGATAATAAAACATGTGTTGTTTTAGATACTCACTTAAATGAAGATTTAATATTAGAAGGACTTGCTCGTGAATTTGTAAGAAAAGTACAAAGTCTTAGAAAAGAAGCTGATTTTGTTATTACAGATCATATAAATATTTTCTATCATGGAGATGAAGATATTTGTAAAATGATTGAAAAGTTTAATGATTATGTTAAGAATGAAACACTAGCTGAGAAAATAGATATTACTGATAAAGAAATAGAAGTATATGATTTGAATGGACATGAATGTGGTATCCTTGTAGAAAAAATATAATTAATGAATATTTATATTTCTATATAGTAAATAGTTATCAATTTAAATAATTTGTTAAGAGAAAAAGATTAATTTAGATTTTTTTCTCTTTTATTTTGTAAAAAGTACGATTTGTTTAATTAATAGTTCTTTGTTATAACATCATCACCAATCAAAGAAGGGAGAGATGTTATGGTTGGAATTAAAGGATATAAATTTAAGACATTACATGATTTAGAATTAGATAATGAGTATGTTTTAAAATTATCAAGAAATATTAAGAAAGGACAAAAGATAAGTATATTATCTGATACAATGCTTAAAGCTATGTTTCAAAATGAAAATAGGATTAAGTACTCGGCTAAGTTTTTATCATATTTTATAGATGTAGAATATGAAGATATTTTAAATAATATATGCTTAGCTAAAAATGAATTAGATAAGAATAATGAAAATGATAAAGGAGAAAGATGTGATTATGTTGCCTTACTTTCTGATACAAGTCTAAATATAGAAGTAAATAATAATAGTAGTTTGGAAGTATTAGAAAGAAATATGGAATATGCTCATAGACTATATTCAAAGAAAATAAGAAGAGGGGAAGA
>URDT01000055.1 GCA_900546745.1 uncultured Mycoplasmatota bacterium
TTTTGTCTTGGAAAATTATTGTAGATTATATAACGATGATTTATTTGTAGCAAAAAGTAATAAAGTCACTGTCATTAGTTTATTACCAAAACATTTTCCCAATGATTTTGGGTGTGGTACACCAAACTGGAGAATTTAAAAAGTCACAAAATGTGATTTTTTTATTTGTGAAAATTTCAAAAATTTTGTATAATGGATAAGCGAGGTGTATTATGAAAATAAAATACGAATTACTAAAAAATGATAATAAAGCAAGATATGGAATATTGCATACTAATTATGGAAGTTATGAAACACCTATGTTTATGCCTGTTGGTACTTTAGCAAATGTAAAAACATTAACTCCAGAAGAATTAAAAGAAATGCATAGTGCTGTTATCTTATCTAATACTTATCACTTGTGGTTAAGACCAGGAGAAGATGTTGTAGCTCATGCTGGAGGTCTTCATAAATTTATGAATTATGATGGCCCTATTTTAACAGATAGTGGTGGATTTCAAGTTTTTTCTTTAGCGAAAAATAAGAAAAAGGATATTGTAGAAGAAGGAGTTCATTTTAAAAGTCATTTAGATGGAAAAAACTTATTTTTAACACCAGAACTTTCTATCCAAATTCAAAATAAATTAGATAGTGATATTGCTATGAGTTTTGATGAATGTATTCCTTATCCAGCTACTTATGAGTATGCCAAGGCATCTACAGAACGAACTTTAAGATGGGCTAAAAGAGGAAAAGAAGCATTCAATAATCCTAATCAATCTTTATTTGGAATTGTTCAAGGTGGAGAATATGAAGATTTAAGAAAATATTCAGCAATCGAAACTGTGAAAATGAATTTTGATGGATATTCTATTGGAGGAACTAGTGTTGGAGAAGATAAACCTACCATGTATAAAATGATTGATGATGCAATTGAGTATCTTCCAATTGATAAACCAAGATATTTAATGGGAGTAGGGGATCCTATTGATATTTTAGAAGGAGTAGAAAGAGGAGTTGATATGTTCGACTGTGTTCTTCCTACCCGTATTGCTAGACATGGAAATGCTTTTACTAGGGATGGAAAAATCAATATTAAAAATGCTAAATATAAAGAAGATTTTACACCAATTGAAGAGCATTGTGATTGTTATACTTGTAAAAATTTTACAAAAGCCTATGTTAGACATTTAATTGTTTCAAATGAATCATTAGGAGGAAGACTTTTATCTATTCATAATATTCGTTTTCTAATTCGTTTAGTAGAAGAAATCAGAACCTCTATTCAAGATGATAATTTTAGTGAATATAAAGAAGAGTTTATAAAAAGATATCAAAATAAATGATATCTTTTTGTGTGTTCAATAAAAGGAGTTATTTTTTCAGGATACTTTAAAGAAAGCATTTCGTAGGCAATTTCTTTATTTTCTTTTGTATTTAAAATAGTAGGAAGAGTATAATTTTTTAAGTAATTCAGAGTATAAGGCTCAAATATTTTTTCTAAGTAAGCGATTGTAAGTAAATTAAACATATAGTTATCTAGATAAGAATCTCCTTCTAATTCTTGTAAATAAATTTTTTCTAAATAATTTGTTTGATCAAAATAATAATTTTCTACTTTATAATTATCATAATCGCAAAAATAAACTGCTCCATTTTTAACTAAAATATTATTGGTACTAATATCACCAAAAACAATATTATGCTGATGTAAAATATTTAATTTTAGCAAAATTTGTTTTAAAATTTGTAATTTTTCTTTAGCGTTTCCTTGAAATACATCTAAAGGAGTCGCACCTATTATATTTTTGGTAGCATATCCTTTGATTTGATTATTTATTTCAATTAAAAATAGAGGAGTCATGTCTTCGATAGCTAGAGAATAAAGAATTTCTAATTTTCTAATTTTATTTTTTAATATAGTGTTATTATTCGTTTTAAAAATTTTATAGAGAATTCCGTCTTGTTGATAAATTTTACTTTCTGATCCACTGTAAGTTGGATTTGTTTGATAAATTGTATCTTTTACTTGAATGATATCCATAATTTCACCGGTTTTATTATATCATAGTTTGACAAAATAAGTAACAATTGTTAATATATCCTTAAGGGATGATAATATGTTAAAATTAGGAGATTTATTTGTATTACAGCTATTATATAACCATTTTGAGGAATTTGACGAAAGTCAATTTTCTATGTCTTTTCAAAAATATTTTGGTTGCGCTAAAAATAAGGAAGATATTAAGGAAATGTTAATAAAATATTTATTTGATATAAAGTTTACGAAAGATGAATTAAGACAATTAATTGCTATTAAGAAAAGTAGAATGGATTCAGAAGATTTAGAACAAAATAAGTTAGAATGGAATCAATATAGTATTTCAGAATATAACAATAAAAAAGCTAGGTATTAGCTTTTTTTGATATTCCGATCATTCCTCCTAAAATAGAACAAATGATTAAAATAATATAGTATAAAAGTACTTTAAAAGATATCTCTTTAATAAAAATGATATTTATTATGAAGTAGATAAAAATATTGATAGCTCCTACTTTTAATCCTTCTAACCATCCTTTTACTTTGCTATTTTTTCCGATTAAAAAACCTCCAGTAAATAAGGTAATAATCATGATCAAAATTTCTAAAATGGATAGAAAACTACCAGAAATTAAATTAAAGTAATTTAAAGTGGTAATAAAAAAGGTAGCAATAAAAAGGATTAACGCCATAATACCAATTGTTGTTCCTAGTTTTTTTAAGTAATTCATAAAAAATCCTCCTACTTAAAAATATGTTTTGTATAAAAAAGTATTCTAGGAACCATTATAAAATAGGTGATAATATGTATATAATTTTAATTATTAAGACAATTATTTTGTACTTTGTCATTACTTTAGCTTATCGAATCATGGGCAAGAAAGAAGTAGGAGAGCTTAGTATTATTGATTTAATGGTTACCTTTTTAATCGCAGAAATGGCTGCAATTTGTATAGAGGAAACAAAAGAGTCAGTTTTTGTTTCAATTGTACCTATTATTACGTTGGTGATCATTCAAATTAGTTTAAGTTATATTTGTATGAAGTCAAATAAGATTAGAAATTTTATTGATGGTAAACCAACAGTAATTATAAAAAATGGAAAAGTTGTTTTTAGTAAGATGACAAAATTACGTTATACTTTAGATGATTTATTGAGTCAGTTACGAGAGCAAGGAATTAAAAATATTCAAGAAGTAGATTATGCTGTTTTAGAAAATAGTGGAGAACTATCCGTTTTTCAAAATACAAAAGATTATCCAATTCCTATTATTTTAGATGGTGTTATTGATTATGATATTTTAAAAGAAATTGGAAAAAATGAATATTGGATTCAGACATTACTTTCTAAAAATAATGTGAAATTAGAAGAGGTATTTTATGCTTTCTATACTCATAAAAAAACTTACATGATAAAAAAATCTGATTTATTATAATGTTGGTTGAAACAAAAAATAAAATATGTTATAATTTCTTCTAGAAAGTAGGGATTTTATGAAAAAAGCGTTAGTAGTTTTTGGAATGACAATTTTGACCTTTGGTTTATTAACGGGATGTGGTTGTCAAAAGAAAGAAGATAATAAAAATAAGGATACTAAAAATGAAGAAATAAAAACCAATACAAATGAAGATGTTATCAAAGATCAGACAGTGGATGTTTTTAAATTTGAAAAGACTTCTTTAATTTATGAAAATGGTAATTCAAAGCTTCAAACTACTGTAACAAATACTTCTAGTGAAAAACAATATTTAGCTGAATTTTTAATTCATGTAAAGGATGAACAAGGTAATGAAATTGTTACTATGACAGGATTTGTTGGAGATAGTATTGACGCTAATGCTTCTAAAATTATTGATAGTACTTATGGTGATGATTTAACAAAAGCAACAAGTATTGAATATGAAGTCGTAAAATCATAATATAGTTTGTAATAGGCAAAATATCGCGTTTGCCGAGAGCAAACGGGGGGGGGGTAAACAACCCTCTTTTTTAGTATGTAGGAAAGGAATGAACACAATGAAAAGAAAAGGATTTACACTAA
>URDT01000056.1 GCA_900546745.1 uncultured Mycoplasmatota bacterium
TTATTTATTAACATTACACTAACCTTAATATCATTGTTTGAATCCCTATATATTAAAAAGTCATGATTAGTTATTTGTAAGTTTTTATTGTCCATTTATTATTCTCCTTTCTTTTAAATTTTTTATTTAATATCAATTTTAACATTTTTATTCTTATTAATATAAATACATTTTACTTTATTTTCTAATTCTAATCTAGTAATATTAGATAAATTTAATTTTTCATTTATAATTTCAATTAGCTTATTTTCACTAATAGATTCATTATTTTCACAAGTTTTATTTCTATAGTAGTTAGAGCAATAGTAATAAACTCTTTCTTTTGAAGTTCGTTTTATCATATTACCGCCACAACATTTGCACTTTAAAAAGCCAGATAAAATACCTATACTTCCATCTTTATTTACTTTAGCTTGTTTATTTAAAATATCTTGCACTTTATCAAATTTTTCTTTACTTATAATTGCTTCGTGATGATTAGGAGTTATAATCCAATTTTCCTTTTCTAATTGAATTTGTTTGTTAACTCTATAATTTAATTTTCTTCTCTTGCCCTGGAGTAATGTTCCTGTATAATTTTCGTTTTTCAATATTGTATTTACCATTTCAGGATTCCATTTTTTCATAACTGATACATCTTTATTCTTATCAATATTTAAATACTCGCTTGGAGTTAATATATCATTATCATTTAAAAAGTCAGTAACTTGTCTTCTACTTTTGCCATCAAGTATCATATCAAATATTTTTCTAATTATATGTGATACATTTTTATCAATTAAAAATTTATGCTTATCTTTTGGATCTTTTATATATCCGTAAGGAGCTAATTTTCCAACAAATTCACCATTTTGTTTCTTCACAATTAGAGAACTTCTTACTTTTTTTGATATATCTTTTGCGTACATATCATTAAATAAACTCTTCAATGCTAAATAATCATCACTATAATAATCCGATGAATCAATTTCATAATTTTCATCTACCGAAATTACAGATACTCCCATAGCAGGAAATACTACTTCTACAAAATTGCCAGTTTCAATATAATTTCTGCCAAGTCTTGATAAATCTTTTATAAGTATTACATCTATTTTCTTATTTTTTATATCTTCTAACATTCTTTGAAATTCTGGTCTATCAAAATTAGTACCCAAATAACCATCATCTATATAATAATCAATTAATTTATATTCTCTATGTTCTTTTAAATAATTATCTATAATTATTTTTTGATTAGTTATGCTATTTGATTCTTTTTCATTACTATATTCTTCTTTTGATAAACGAAGATACGCTGCTACCTTATATGTCATCTTAATATTACAACTTTCTATAAAATTTCACAAAGAAGATTTGGTTCTTCTTTTTTTTATTTCATTTTCAATTATCCATTTTATATCTTCTATCGATTTATCAATATTAAATATGCCATTACCTACTGGATAATAAACAGGATAAACTTTATATTCGTTTTTATTAATTTGTATTTTGTGACATTTTTTTCTATTTTCAGATACAGATATCTTTTTATTTAAAATAATAGAACTAACTTGGTTTCCAAAAGTAATAATTATTTTTGGTTTAATTATGTTTATTTCTTTGAATAATAAATCAAGATATTTTTTCAACACTTCATCAGGCAATGGTCTTGCATCTATTTGTGTACATTTACCTAAATTAGTAATGAACAATTTATTTTTTTCAATTTCTTCGTAAACATAGTTGCAAAACTCATAATCCCATTCTTTTGGTTTCTTTTCTTGAACTTTGTTAAATGTTTCTTCACTTAATAAATCAACTTTATAGAACAACTTCCATATGTTTTTAGTTCCTAACCATGGAGACTTTCTACCTTTCCAAGATTTATCACTGGCAATATTTTTTCCGGTAGGATTCATAAAAACAAAACATATATCAGGATTTTTTTCACATCCACCATTATATATAGAATCTAATTCCTTAGCACCATATTTAACTTGTAATTCATCATAATCTTTTCTTAAATCTTCTATCTTCAAAATATTCACCTTCTTATAAAAAAGTTTCTTTAAATAGTTCTTACCCAATTTTTCTTATAATTTTTGTTGATTTTTTATTAAAAATTGTAAAAAAAAATTTAATTAAAAGTCTTATAAAATACGGGTTTTAAAGAGAGTTTATATAAGTTGTTCTTTACCAGTTGATACTCGTTGATGGTAAACTTTTTGGATCCTCGTTCATTTTTTTATTCTTTCTCATTTCTCTTTTTTGATGCATATCCATTATTTATCACTTTCTATCCTTTAATTTAAAATTTTTTTCCCATTACCGTAGGTCTATCATCGTAAATATGAATTTTATTATTTATCTCACAAATTGTTGCAACTATCCCCCTAGGATTTTTTACACCTTCAAAACTCATTCCATTTTTCATTTGTTCAATTAAATTATTAGCATAGAAATTAAAAGATATATCTCCATAATTATTTTTTTCTCTTGCGATTCCAATATGTTCTATATTAGATATATTTTCTATCCTTAATCCGTTTTTAGAATTATATAAAGCTATTCTTTTATTTGTAACAAAATATTCATTATTTTTCTTTTTATATTTTAAAAACACATTATAAATTAATCCATAAAACAAACAAATTGTTAATATGCATAAAGTAACAAAAATTACCAAGTTTTTAAATTTTAATATACCCTCATTTTTTATACCATTTATAGCTAATATCCAAAATAATAGTAACACAACAAAACCTAATAAAAATCTACAATATTGCTTACTAGTTTTACTAATATCTGAAAACTCATGAAATAATATTTTTTCATCTTTTTCTAATTTATTTATAAATTCATTACACATTTTTAACACTTCCATTCTTTTTTATAATTTCAATCTCGTCTTTTGAAACAATACTAATATATTTTATATTAGTATTAATATTTAATCTAGTAATTTCAGTTATATTTAATTCTTTTTTATAAATTCATCCAATATACTTTTTGATATTGATTTATTATTTTCACATTTTTTACCCTATTTTCAGTTGACATTTGTCTATTCGCTTTCTTTCTATAAATGTAATTTTTTCAACTACTATAATTTATATAATTCAAATATTTCAATAAAAATGGGCATTTATCTTGTATAGACATTTCTGTATTATCAATCATATACATTAAAATATCTTTTGCACATTTGGAATTATTAATTTCTATTATCTCTATCTTTTCTTTTTCTATTATTTTATCTTTTAGTGTATGCATATTCCATAATTCCATTTTATTATCATTTACATCACTTCCATATGTATATACATAACTTAATTGTTTTCTTGAAAAAGGTTGATTTTTCACTTCATCAATATCATCATATGAAAAATCAATATTTTCAACTAAATTCAATTTAAGAAACACACTATTTTCTAATATATTGTCTAATTTTTTACATGCATATTTAATTTTTTTATTATTTTGAAATTCCTTTTTAAATATTAAATCTACAACTACTTTAGGAAAAATTTTATGAGTCATATAAAAGCAACCACATTTATAAATAAAATTACTCTTTGGTCTTAGCACTAACCATTTAATCCACGAATCCATAAGAAGTAATGTATTATCAAAACCTTTTGTAAAGAAAATTTTTTTATTTAATTCTATATTTTTAGAATTTTTACCAATTTTAGGTAATAGTCCTTCTTTAAAAATATTATTAACATTATTTTTATTAGTATAATGTAAATATGCCGAATTTTTATCTACATCTTTTATATTAATTAATTTTTGCAAAAAATCACCTCTTTATTTATGTAATTAAATTTCATCTACTTTATTTTTTAGTATTTTACTTAAGTCAATTCTTATTATAAAAACTTCTACCATTACCTTAAAAATATATATCTTTTATATTTTTATAGTTTAATTTTCTTTCATCCCTGTCATTTAAAAATCTTATTTTTTTATACATATTCCAA
>URDT01000057.1 GCA_900546745.1 uncultured Mycoplasmatota bacterium
GTATTTGGTGTTGAGTATTCAATATATTCAACGTTTTTTAATGCATTATCAGGATCACATAGGAAGTTTATGAAAGCTTCTGCACCTGATTTGTTTGGAGCACCTTTTGGTATTACTAAAGCATCAAACCATTTATTAGAACCTTCTTCTGGGATAGCATATTTTAAATCAGGATTTTCATTCATGATATAAATTGCATCACCAGACCATACTGTAGCTAATGCTTTTTCTCCAGCTATCATGTTATCTTTAACTTCATCAACAACATACACTGGATTAGTTGCATCTCTTTGTGCTATTAAAGCATTTTTAGCAGCTTCTTGTTCCGCTTCTTTTTTAGAGTGTGCTGTTCCTCTTCCATAAATAACATCATCAATTTTTACAATAGCAGTAAATGTTTTATTATGAGCGGGTCCTGTTTCATCAACAATCACATATTCCAAGCTTCTCTTATCTGTTTGTACCAATTCTTGTAATTCTGATTTATAATCATCATAGAAATTTAACTCGTGATTTTTTAAATATGGTACTGCTGTAGTATAAATAAACTCCTTGGCTTTTTCAATTCCCTGATCTAAGTATAAAGCTCCTATAAAAGCTTCATAAATATCTGCCACAATAGCTTTACGATACTTTCCTCCACTTGCTTCTTCACCATGACCAAGACGTAAATACTCATTTAATCCAATTTTAGTAGAATATTCATAATTTGCATTCTCACAAACATAATGAGCCCTTAATTTTGTCATCATACCCTCTTGATAATCTGTATTTTCATATAAGTAATCACTGATAACAAGTTCTAGTACAGCGTCTCCTAAATACTCTAATCTCTCATAACTTTCTACTTTCATTTCATTTGCATAAGATGTATGGGTAAAAGCAGTTTCATAAATTTGAAGGTTATTTGTTTTGATATTAAAATCATCTAGAATTTTCATAGTATCACCTTTTTCATTATAAACTAATTTAAATGAAAAAGAAATATCGTTTTACAAAATTATTGTTTTCTAGTATAATAAATTTGATTATAATAAGAAAGCAAGGTAGAAATATGAAAAAAATAAAATTAGTATTAATTGGTATCTTAATTTTTAGTTTAACAGGTTGTTTTAAAAAAGATGATTTTGAAGATGTTCAAATCTACTCTACTGTTTATCCAATTGAATATATTATTAATTATTTATATGGTGATCATAGTACTATCAATAGTATTTATCCAAATGGTGTTGACACTCAAAAATATGAATTAAATAACAAACAAATTAAGGATTATAGTAAAACAAATTTATATGTATTTAATGGAACAAATGATAAAGAAACGAATTACATCTCTTCGATGTTTCAATATAATAGGTACTTAAAAATTATTGATGCCGCACAGACTATGGAATATACTTATAATGAGTCAGAATTATGGATTGATCCTTCTAACTTCTTAATGATGGCTTTAAACATTAAAAATGGAATCCTAGAATATACTACAAACCATTATTTAAAAAATGAAATTGAAGAAAATTATAATAAATTAAAAATAGAAATATCTAAGGTAGACGCTAATCTAAAATTACTAAGTGAAAATGCTAGTAAAAAAACAATTATTGTCGATAATAGTGCTTGGAAATTCTTAGAAAAATACGATTTTGAAGTAATTTCATTAGAAGAAAATGATGAATTAAATGATAAAACAATTGCAAATGCTATCGATTTAATAAAAACAGGACAAGTGAGTTATATTTTTACAACCAATGCTAATCAATTAAATGATACTATTACTAAAATTTTAAATGATAATAAAGTGAACATTTTAGAATTACACTCTATTTATAATTTAACAGATGAACAACGTTCCGACAAAGAGGATTACTTATCGCTATTAAATGATAATATTGAATTATTGAAAAATGAGGTATATGATTAATATCTCATTTTTTTGCAACAAAAAAAGTTCCATACTAGAACTTTAATTTCTTAATGGCGGAGTAGGAGGGATTTGAACCCTCGCGCCAGTTGCCCGACCTACACCCTTAGCAGGGGCGCCTCTTCAGCCTCTTGAGTACTACTCCGACTACGAATATAATTTTAC
The DNA here is from genome assembly GCA_900546745.1 of uncultured Mycoplasmatota bacterium. Lineage (GTDB taxonomy): Bacteria > Bacillota_I > Bacilli_A > RF39 > UBA660 > CAJOJO01. The sequence continues at coordinate 2,087 of URDT01000057.1, forward strand.
ATGATAACTTTCATTATGTCAATCTTGAAATGAAAATTAAATGAATTTATTCTGTAAAATTATATTAAAATAATTGCTTTTTATCAAAATCTTTAAAGCGATATAGTTTAGCAGGTCGTCCCATCTTATTAGCTGTCTTATCCCCTGTTTCTTCCAATAAATCATAATAAAGCATTTTCTTTCTAAAATTTCTACGATCTAATTTCTTTCCTAAAATTTGTTCATAAACAATTTGTAATTCTGGCATTGTAAAATCACTTGGAAATAAAACTTTTAAAACTTCTGTGTCATTTAAAATAGTTCTTAAAAAACATACCGCATCTTTTAAAATATCTCCATGATCATAAACCATTTTAGGAATTTCATCGACTGGGAACCAAACTGTTTCATAACTCGTCTTTTGTTTCTTTAAAAGTAATGTTTCTTTATCAATTAGTCCAATTAATGAATTTGCGACAATTCTATCATTTGGTAAGCGATCAATCCTACTAAATACATTGCATTGTTTCAAATAAATATTTGTAATTCCACAAAATTCCAATACTGTTGCTTCCGCACACTCTTCTATTGTTTCGGTAGTCATTAGTAAATTACTAGGTAGTATCCAATATCCTTTAAAAGGCTCCGTTTCTTTACGAATTAATAATACTTTTAATTGACCATTATCAATAGTAAAAAGATTTACTAATACTTCTATTTGATTGATATATCTTATATCTATATTCATAGAATCACTCACTTCTTGTTACATTATAGTAAAAAAGACACAATTTGTCAAAAGTGTCTTTTTATTAATCTTCTCATTCTGAAATATTACCTATTCCATTTTCTTTAAATTTATCTTATTAATTCAATTATGACTATAATTTTCATTTTTTGTAAATCATAGGTTTACATAATATAAAACTCATTCATGAGATAATAAAAAACGAGGTAGAAATATGAGTATTGAAACAATTTCCTATATAACAAAAGATGAATTACAAAAAATTATAGGTCAAAATATCAGAAAAATTGCTTATGAAAAAAATATGAATTTAATGAAACTTTCAGAACAAGTAAATATTTCCTATGAATATTTAAGATGTATTGTTTCAAAAAATGAGAAAAAGAATTTATCTTTCTATTCTGTTTACAAATTTTCAAAAGCATTAGATACAACCATTGATGAATTAACAAAAAAGACTTAGAAAATTTCTAAGTCTTTTTTTAATCCATTAATTCTTCTTCTAAAACGTCTAAAGGTTCAGAATTTGCCATATTTACTTTTAAATCATAATCACAGTCACGATATCTTCTAGCACCTGTTCCAGCTGGAATCAATTTACCAATAATAACGTTTTCTTTTAAACCATTCAAATGATCTACTTTTCCATGAATTGCAGCATCTGTTAAGATTCTTGTTGTTTCTTGGAAGGAAGCTGCTGACAAGAATGAATCTGTTTCTAGAGAAGCTTTTGTAATTCCTAAAAGTACTGGACGTCCAGTAGATGGAGCCTTTCCTTCTAGAATTAATTCTTTATTAACATTTCTAAAATGATTAATATTAACCATTGTACCTGGTAAGAATAATGAATCACCAGAGTTTACAATTTTAATTTTAGAAATCATACGTTTTGCAATAATTTCAACGTGTTTATCACTAATATCAACACCTTGAGAACGATAAACTTTTTGGATTTCAGACAAGATATATTGTTGAACGGAAATTGGATCTGTTACAACTAATAATTCTTTTGGGCTAATCGCACCATGTGTTAATCTTTGTCCTGCTTTTACTTCTTGACCTTTCTCAACAGCTAATTTAGCGCCATAGTTAGAAGTATGATTTTTAATTTCTACATC
>URDT01000058.1 GCA_900546745.1 uncultured Mycoplasmatota bacterium
CATTATAATTCTAACTCCCATTCTTTTTCTCTTTCTTCGCGTTTTAGTTGTTTTTCTGGATCAATAAAAGTGTGAGTTTCATCTTCAAATTTTTTAACTAATTCTTTAGATTCTCCAATACCAAATTTGTGACAAATCCAAACTATAAACTTATCAACAGTTTCATAGAATTTATCTATAATTTTGTGTAAATGAGTATTTTCGTTTTCTAAACTTTTAATTTTACTTTTATATTTCCATTCAATATCAAATTCTTTATTTTTAAATTCATCTTCTAAATCTCTTTTTCTATTATTAAATTCCATATCAAGAGAATTATTCTTTTTCTTATATTCGTGTTCTAAATCTTCCACAGTATTGTGTAATTGTTTATTTTCAGCAAGTATAGAATCTCGTTCTTTTTGATATTTTTCAGCCTCATTAATAACTTTAGACTGTTTAGATAATTCCTTATGCAATGAAAGATTATCTTTGTATAATTCTTTAATTAAATCATCTTTAGGTTTTATAATTTCTTCTAGTATTTTTTCATCTCTCTTTAATGAAAATTTATTAATATCGGTTATATCAGGAACATTTGGTAATTCTAATTTTATTTCATTTAAAACTTTTTTAGTATTTTCATAATTAGTAATTTTCTTATATTCTTCAACAGTATAATGTTTTCTGTTAGTATCTTCTACAAATATGCCTCTTTCCAAATCAAAACCTTTTGACTTTACATGATTAAAATAGGCATCTTGTAGTTTTCTATAACTATCTCGACCTTTCCAAAAATCTCTTGCACAAATTTTATCAACATTGTTACCTTCTTTATCTTTTGTGTGAACAACAGGAACAAGCATTAAGTGTAGATGTGGTGCTCCTTCATCTAAATGCACAACTGCTGATATTATATTTTTTTCTCCTAGACTTTTATAATTGCAGATAAATTTATAACACTCATCAAAATATCGTTTTGTTTCTTTTTCTCCAATTTTGTCAAAAAATGCTTGGTCAGAAGTAAACATCATTTGACACATTATTATGCTGTTACTACGAAGATGTCCTTGTACATTATTTTCTTTCAAATACTTATCAAATTCTTTTGTATATGTTAGTTCATTTTTCTTGATATAATAATTCAAATGTGTTCTTGTTGGATCAATATCTTTATTAGTATGATTTTTTGCTTTTCTATCATTGTGAGTTCCTTTTCCATTTATTTCTGCTCGTGTTAATTTTTCATTTCTTACAATAGCGTAACTCATATCTCCATGCACCTCCTTCTTCGCTCGAGATATTGTTTCAATGTCTAACACACTAGACAAACAAAGTTTATCTGTGTGGCAGGGTTACAAACCCCACACCCCCAAAACCTAAAATTGCTTATCTGCATTTTTAGGTTTTTCATAAAAATTTGCTTATCGCAATTTTTATGAATGTGAGCAAAAAAATAAATTTTTTACTCACAACAAAAAAGCACTTATGCTTTTTTGCATTCACTTTAGCAATTACCATGTAGAAACCAGAGGGAGAGAGCTAAAGTGAATTAGGTGTAATAATCCCATTTGTGAAAAATAGAATTATTACACCTATATAAGCTGAAACCGTCGGTCGTTCGCCTCGTTTCATAGGTAGTCTAGCAAGTAGTAATATTACTACTATAATTGCTGATACATTCAAGTATCTTTGTTCATACTTGCCCAAACTTTTTACAATTACAAATCCATATCAAATATGCCACCAAATACTCTTTTATTATTGTGAGTCTGTGTTCTAAAATCTCACTCACGCACTTTGTATAATTAGACTACTTATACAAATACGGATGAACTTTATAGCATCGGCTCATCACACCAAACACTTTTTAAGAGGTGTTGCATTTCTCTTTGCACGACAAAAAAGACCGTTTGTAGATTTTTATTCTACAGACGGTCTTTATCACTAATATTCTTATTTAATTTGCCCTCACAATCGCTTTGTGGTGATTTTAAATTGGAGAGAGTATAATTTATTTTCTATCAAATTTTTCTATGTAAAACTGTTCTATATGCTTGCCTAGAAAATCAACATATTCTTTTAATAATTTTAAACTGGATTCTATTACATTTTTTATTTTAGTACTTGATTTTGATTGTCTAACGCCATAAGATATTAATCCGCTTTTATGATATTCTGGAAGTGATCTAGTATTTAATGGCGAAAAACTATGTGTTAACTGGTTCCTTAAATTTTCCATTTCCTTATAAACTGGATTTGATTGTATATCTATCAAATACTTATATAATTTCTTATCATTTGTTCTTAAATATTTTATTACACGAGATATTATATCTTTCTCATAATGATTTATTCCCAGATTATATAAGTTGCTAATTATATGTATAGTTCTTTCGAAATTACTTTTTATTTCAAACAAACAAATTCTACTAAAATAATTAAAATAATACTTATTTATATAATCTCCTTCTTGATATTCTTTTTCATTAAGGTCAATTTCTCTATATTCTGGAATACATTTATTATAATAATTACAAACTAATATGTATGGAATTTCTATGTTTAACATAGTGAAGTTAAATTCATTTATCCATGGTAAAACATTATCATAATAATCTAACTCATCGCCATAACAAGGATCATTTTGTATTTCATATTTTACTTGTATTCTTATTTTCTCAATATCTTTTGTAATTTTATGTGCTTCTTCTACCTCAGGAAATTGAAAATAGTTATATATACTTTTCATAAATTAACTCCTATCATCAGATTTTAAATTATCATAAGTACATAAGTCATCATTAATTTTTATAATAATTAATACAAATAACTTTAGAAATGTTATATAATTAGTATAGTGTACATTTTCATTATCACTATCATTAGACTGTGTACCATGAACATACATATTTCTTAAATCAAGAGAATTATTGAATGAGCTTTTATTTAGGTAGTAATTAAAATAATCTTGTTCTGGTCTAGATAAAAGTGAACTTTCAGCTTCAACCATTTGTTTATCTATTAACTTATCAATTTCATTTCTATATGAAATTGGATATTTCCAATAATTAATAGCTTCATTTTCATGTAAATCCTTAAGAATTGTAATTAATTTGTTGTT
>URDT01000059.1 GCA_900546745.1 uncultured Mycoplasmatota bacterium
CCCCCCCCCCGTTTGCTCTCGGCAAACGCGTTATTTTGCCTATTACAAACTATATTATGATTTACTTTTGATAGTTTTATTATAACAAAACATTATTTTTTTATCAATACCATTTATACATGATAAGACATAATTTTTCATCATTATCTATTTGTACATGTTTATCTTTTCTCAACGAACCACATCTTACTAATTTCACAACTGTTACTTGATGGAGCAGGATCTGGCATATCAATTCTTACTAAAACAGGAATTTTAAAAGCAGAACCAAAAGCTATACAATTTCCTGGTTGTAAAATACGAAGTCGTTTTACAATTTCATTTGTAATATTAGGAACCATTTCCTTAATATAATTAACATCCGTTGGATGAAGCATTTTAAATATTAAAAAGTTATTACATTGTGATAAAGAAGTTTCTGAAAGTTCTGATGGACGCTGAGAAATAAGTCCTAAAATAACTCCATACTTTCTACCTTCCTTTGTGATTCTTTCGAAAATATTATATCCAAGTAAAAATTTATCATTATCATTTTGAACATATCTATGAGCTTCTTCAAGAATAATATGAAATGGTAATGTAGCTCTATTCTTCATACTTTTAGCATAATCAAATAATAATTTAGAATAAATTTTAGTAATGTTTTTTGCTAAACGATCATCAATATAATTTATATTAAAATTAATAATTTGAGCTTTATTTCCATTAGGAGCAGTTAATAAACGTTTAATATATGTTCCTTTATCCACATAATCTGGATATTCAAAATACTTACTAGAATCACTACTAACTAGTGAATGCATTCTTACCTTTAAAATATTAGTTTCATCATATATTTTTCCACTATTTAAAACACCTTCAGAAATTAAAGCAAAATCAAAAGCATCCTGTAAATCTTTTAAAGTATACATATAACTTCCATCTGGTAAAGATAGTTCATAGTCATCTGTTAAAAAGCCTTCCAAAAAGTTCATAATTAATTCCATATCTCTAATTTTTCCAGAAGAATCAATTAATAGACATTGCTTAAGAGGTCTACTATAACCTGGTTGATAAATAATCGTATCCAAATTTAAAGCATCTGTATGATAACTAGAAAGAATAGAAATAATTTGATCCCTAATTTGAGATGCTTGTCTACCACTAGATAAAATATCCAAAATAGCTCTGGCGATAATATCATTTTTACTTTTCATTAAAGACTCATCATTTCTAGTAAAAACATTTACATATTTCAAAGCTTTTTCTACAATTAATAACTGAGAATGCTTTTCTACATCTAAAAGCAAAGCAATATCATCTACACCTAAAAGCCATAAGGGAATTCTTAATACTTCACTGTCACTAAAATCTAAATTAGTAGTATATGCCTTAAAATTAATTTCAGGTACTTTTTCATGCAATTTACTAAAAGCTTGATGATATTCACCATACGCATCAAATACAAAAATACTTGCCTTATAAGGAATAGGATTTTGTTTTGAGAATAAATTTTGAATAATTCTCGCAACACTACATGATTTACCACTTCCTGTAGATCCAAAAACAGCAAAATGTGAATTAAAGAATGCATCTATATTAACACCAATAGGAATCCCCTCATAAATAGGACTTTTTCCAATATAAAGATCTTCATTTTCTTGAAAATGATCAACGCCAATAATTTTTGTTATTTGACTTGGATCAATTAAAGAAACCTGAGATGAAAATGATGGCTTTTTAATAACTCCAAATACAAACTTTTCATCTACCATCTCTCCTAATAAATTAACATAGGCAATATTATTTTTAATATCCGTAATTTCTCCAACTAATGATCGATTATCATCATTCATTAAAACATAAAAACTGATAATATTTTTTGATTTATTAATATCTATTTCTAATTGAACCAAAACAAAATTATCTTCAATCGCAACAATTTTACCAAGCATTATAAAACCTCCTTATTATATAAGCTAATTATACCTTATTTTAAAACAAAAAAAAAGATTATATAAAATCTTTTTAAGCATTATTTTCTAATCGACTATCTTTTATATCTTCAATTTTATCTTTGACATCATCTTTAAAATATTGAATTGTTGTAATAATAATGATAGCAAGTGGTAAAGATATTATAATTCCCAAAATTCCAAATAAAATTCCACCAGCAAATACGCTCATAATAACAACTAAAGGATGTACCTTATTTGTTTTACCATATACAATCGGATTAATAACATAACCATCCACCATAGATAAAACAACAAATACAATAATAGTTCTAAAAAATAATGTAGGGCTAATTACAAAAGCTGTTACTGCAGCAACTACATTGTTAATAATTCCTCCAAAATATGGAATTAGATTAGCAATCATTGCTAAAGAACCAAGTAATATTGCATTTGGATGACCAATGATTGTATAAGCAAACGTATACTCAAAAACAGATATAATCATAATTCGAACAAAACCTGTTAAATAATTATGCATTTCACGATCTAATAAAACAACATATCGATAAACTTTCTTAGATTTCTTTTTCAAATATTTTTTAACACCAGAACGGATATTATCCATATCAGTTAAAATATACATTGCTGCTGAAAAAGCAATAAAAATTTTAGATAAAACAGAAATAGAAACACTAATTGCATTAATCGCACCATTAGATACATACTTTCCTAAATTCAAAATAATTTGATTAAAACTATCTTTTAAAGAATTTTGTAAAGAGCCTAAATTTACATCATATTTAGAAGATATTTCATTACAAAAATCAATAATACCATTAAATAAACTTCCCAATTGATTAAATAGCAAAGGAACTACAATAATACCAAATATAGCAAGAATACCTAGTACCAAAACTAAAACAATAAAAATAGCAATTCCCTTTGGTATCTTATGATCTGTTAAGAATTTGACTAATGGATGTAAAGCATAAGCAATAATAAAAGCAATGAAAAAATTTATCTATCTGCTCGCTGTGGCCGCCATCGTTGCTGCCTGTAGCGGAAACAAAGGTTACGTGGTAACCGGAACTGTAGAGGGTGGAGCTGACGGCGACACCGT
>URDT01000060.1 GCA_900546745.1 uncultured Mycoplasmatota bacterium
TTATGACTGAATACTGGATGGATAACGGTTTTGTTTTCCGTTGCGCCTGATTACTAACCGGGTGGAGCAATCCACCCGCAACACATTAAAACAATGAAAGTATATAATAACATAAAGACTTTTTTACGGTGGGCTGTATTGGCTTTTATCATCTATCAGGCAGCCACCAGTACCGCCGGAATGTGGATAGCTTTAATCATAGGATTTATTATCATCCGGCTTGTAATCCGGTTGTTTATCTCCGCCGTTTACCTGTTTTGTATGGCGATTATTTTCATTGTGTTGCTTTCGCTTTTAATTATCTGATAACTTAATATAAATTATTACATCATGGACAGTTTAAACAAAAACGGGGTAAGAATTACCCAAACACCGGGAGAAGAAAAATATGTAAAATGCTGTTTAAGCGCATTAGGAAGTGTATCTGTTATACTTAATTAATGTATAGTGGAGATTAAGACTAAAAAACTATTAGTATATGTAATTTTAAATATATTAAAGCTGAATGAATATAGAAATTGCATTCAGCTTTAATATATTTGAAATTATATTTCGTCTACTGCTTTTTTTAATACCATAATAGGCACTTTAGTCATATGATTATAGGATAAAATAGCATCATGAATAATTCTTCTGTTTATATATACGCGTTTGCTTTTACTAAAAATGTAATTTATGCTGGTTAAAATTTTATCGTGTTTTATAAAAGAACGAATAAAAGGAACTAAAAATAGAATAGCACTAAATGTAATTGACAATATTAAAATATTAGGTATTATATCTTTAAAATATGTTTGGGTTATTTGCGTTGCAAAGGCAATTGCTATGAATATCAAATACCATAGTATGTTTTTGTATGATTCTTTTAAATAAGATTTCAATTTACAATCTACATATTTTTTTCTATTAATCTGATACTCTTTTCTCTTTTTAAAGAATGTATCTTTAATTTTATCATTTTCAATTATTAATATTCTTTGTTCATATTCTTTTAATTTTATGTTTTGCAATTCTACTGTTTGTTCCTTTTGCTGATACTTAATATTCACTTTTGAAAGTTCTTTTTTCAGATTTTCATTTTCTTCTTTCTGCTTTTGTGTTTGTATTTTGAATAGTTCTTGTTCTTGTACATATTTTTCTATGTTGTTTTCTGATATAGTATCTAATATATCACTTAAATCATCAGCTTTTATGTCTTCTGGCTTTTTGCTTTCTCTTCTTAACTCCACAATGGTTGCCAATGCTTGTTTTTCGTTAAGTTCTCCTTTCTTTAATTTTTCTTGTAAAGAATCATATTTATATGATATTGAATCATTAACTTGTGTTGATAAAACAATTTGCGCTTTTGTTATTATATCAAATGTTTTAGGATAGTTATTTTTACCAAATCCTTTTCCTAATTTAAACCAAAGTTTATTAGTTAGGAAAGTTAAAGTAGTAGCAAGAGGAACATTCCCATTTGGTTTTATTAAATCATGCCACGCCAATTGAATTGTAGTGGCATTCCCGGACAAAAGAATATAGCCAATGTTCTCAAAATTTCTATCAGAAGCACCTTGTCTGAGTATATTTACATAATTCAAAAATTTAAGATTTTCCCTTATATCGTAATCTGTGACAATAGAAGACTGTAAGCTTTCTATTATAGATTGGTCTTCTATGTTGAATTTGTGGTTTTTAGCAGAATAATATTCCGTATATGTATCTTCTGTTATTCCATTGGTTTTTAATAAATCATAGAAAAGTGCTTTTTTTTCGATTATATCGCTGGGAGTTTTACATCCATTAACAATAGAAGCCATTGCTGTTTTGGATGGATTTAAAGTATCTTCTCCGTTAATAATAAATTCTGCTTTTTTGAAAAAACGTTCTATTTCATTTTTTACTTCTGAAAAATATTTTAGATGTATTTTCTTCTTGCCGTTCTTGTTGATGCTTTGAGAATTGATTTCTTTTACAAATGTGAAAAAATCATTGAATAATATTTTAAATAGCTCTCCATTGTAACCAGCGAAATGAAATAAAATTTCTGTTTCTATAAAAATTGTTATTTGAGTATTCCAAGTACCTAAATCATTTAAATTGGAATTATATTTTAATCCAGTGTATAGAACTACACCTTCTTTTATAGTATCTAATTGTGCTAGTAATGTATCTTCTGATTTACACTGAACAATAAAAGCACCTATATATTCAGAATATTCTTGTACTGTTGATTCATCAAGCATGAAAGAGCATAAAGACTTCACTATAATTTCTTTTTCAGCTTCCGATAATGTGACTTTCTTTTGGCTTTCTATATATATGAATAAACGATTAACAACATTATTATTGCTGTTGTAAATTTTATTCTGCTTTTCTTGAAATTCCTTATTCCTTATTTGGTCTATAGGTTTATTTACAGAATATACTCCATTACTCTTGGATAGAAAGGGTAATCGGGATAATGAAGTTTTTACCACTGCTTCAGGAATCTTAAAATCATAACTTTCATTTAGTAGTAGTGTTATTTCTGTAAGTCCAAATTGATATTTATTTTCTGAGGATATGATTTCTTTTAGAAATTCGGAAATTACTCCATACACGTCTTTCTGATTATCATATAGTTCTCTAAAAACCGCCAAAGAAGCTAAACATTTACTATTTTCTAGTGTATTTTCCATAATTCTACAACAATATTTTATTATAACGCCAAATTTACAAAAAATATATTAGTTAGTGCTTAAAGCGAATTTATTTATATTCGCTTTAAGCCTAATCTGGTTTTAGTATTCTTCTTTAGAACTGTCATTATTGAAACTAAACGTTAGCTGTTGTACTGTCCCGAAGCTATCCTGAAAATACACATCTACCGTTTGTTGGTCGGTTGATGCAGAGGTATAGTAAAGCTGGAATGTTTCACCCGGAAGCGGGTACAGGTCATTCGACAGTAGAACCGTCCCATCGGACATTTTCAGCGTTCCCGTCCCGTCCGGCTGGAAATAGCGGATGAAATACTTTGTTTCCTCAT
>URDT01000061.1 GCA_900546745.1 uncultured Mycoplasmatota bacterium
AAAAAATGTCTAAATCAGTAGGAAATATTATTGATCCTGTACAAATAATGACAAAATATGGTGCAGATAATATTAGATGGTATATGTTATATGCATCACCTGTATGGACACCACTTAAATTTTCCGAAGCCGGTGTCAAAGAAGTTCATTCCAAATTCTTTAATCCATTTAAAAATACATATACATTCTTTCAAACATATGCCAATATTGATAACATAGATATTGAAAAGTGCAATGTCCCATATGAAGAAAGAGAAGAAATTGACAAATGGTTATTAAGTAAATTTAACAAATTAGTGAAAAATGTAACAACATATTATGATCAATTTGATTTGAATTTAGTTGTAAAAGAAATTACTTCCTTTGTTTCAGATGATTTATCAAACTGGTATATTAGAAGAAATAGAAATAGATTTTGGTCTAGTGAATTAGATAATTCTAAAAAAAGTGTTTATCGAACAACTTATGAAGTACTTGTTGGTTTATGTAAAATATGTGCTCCAATTATTCCTTATACAACAGAAGAAATTTATACTAATTTAACAAACGAAGAATCTGTTCATTTAGCAGATTATCCAACTTGTGATGAATCATTAATCAATGAAAAAGTAGAAGAAAAAATGGATTTAATTAGAGATCTTATTAGTCTAGGAAGAAATGCTAGAGAAGAATCTAAAATTAAAGTTAGACAACCAATCAGTGAAGTAATTATTGATGGTAAAAATAAGAACTTAATTGCTGATTTAACATCTTTAATAGAAGAAGAATTAAATGTAAAGACAGTAACTTTTACAACGGATTTAAATAATTATATGAATTTTATTGTAAAACCTAATTTTAAAGTTGTTGGAAAAGTATTAGGATCTAAAATAAAAGAATTTACAGAAGTATTATCGAAATTAACATTAGAAGAAGTAAATTCTTTAAATAATGGTCAAAATATTACAGTATCTATCAGTGGAGAAGATTTTGAAGTAACAAAAGAAATGGTAGATATCCGTTATTCATCTAAAGAAGGATTTGATGTAGCAACCGAAAATAATAACTTTATAATTTTAAATACAACTCTAACAACAGAGTTAATAGAAGAGGGAATTGCTAGAGAGTTAGTTTCAAAAGTTCAAAACTTAAGAAAAGAAAAAGATTTCAATATCGTAGATCGTATTTGTTTATATTATAAAACAGATGATGAAGCGAAAGAGGCTATTCAACATTTCGAAGAGTTTATTAAAAATGAAACTTTATCATTAGAATTAATAGAAAAAGAAAATCTTTCTTATCAAATTGATTTAAATGGTCATGAAGCTACTATTGATGTGGAACAAGTTAAGAATATCTAAATAGGTATTCTTTTTTTTGAATAATAAAAAAATCTAATCAGTAAATTACTTGTTAGATTTTTTAAGAATTAAATTTTTTCCTATAGTAGTTTCTATACATTTTAAAATGTCTTTTTCACTTAATAATGTTTTATAATTTGTTTCTCCTATTATTTGAATAGAATCTAAAGAAGAAACATAGTGATAGATTTCTGTTATGATTTGTTCATTTGAATATTCTTGATGATGGATTACTAATTTTTCAGAGTATATTTTTATTAGAAATTGATTAATATTGTTTAAAACTTTAGGCAACATTATTTTGCCAAATAAATCATCTAAATGTTTTGTGATAAAGTCTATATTGGATATGAATTCAATAATTTCTTCTTCTTTAGAATATTGTTTTAATTCTGCTATTAATCCTGGTAGATTCGCACTTAAATATAATTTTTCCATTTTATTTTTTCCAATTACTTCTTCTAATTTTTCTATAATTTTGATTTCTAATTGATAACCACTCTTAAATTGCTCATCATAATGAAAGTATCTACGATTTAATAATTCGGTATAACCTTCATTTATTCCTAATCCTAAATCAAGAGTATAGTCATCTGATAATTGATAAAATCCTGAATAAGATATGCCATCTTTATAAATACAACTAGACATATGAAGTAACTCGTGAAAAATAGCAGTTGATAAATAAGTTTTATCTACCTTAATTTCATTTGTTTTTTTATTATAATAAGCAATGGCATATTTTTTAAATATTGAATGTTTAAAGGTATTATAGGAAATTGTTAAGTGATTTATATTATTATAAAAAATAATTAAGTCATCTTTTTGAAAATGATTATTCATGGTATCGGAAAATTGAATGAAGAATTGTTTTAATATTTTATCCATTTCTTGATTTAGATGTATTTCTTGATCTTCTAATTTAAGATGAGGGGCTTCATTCCAATTTTGATTTTGATATTGGTTCCTTTTTTTTGATAAAAATTTATTCATATTATCACCTTTTCATCCTTAAAAGATTTATTTAGTTGGATATTATAACACTTATTTTATAATATTCAAAATAATTGATGTATTAATCGCATAACATTAATTAAGGGGAGGTGACTATGAACGAATTAGAAAATACTGTAACATCTGTTGGAAACTATAATAATATCCAAACAACACTTACTTCAAATACTTCAAAAGTAAATATCATAAGTGGATTAACTTTAACAAAAGAAGCAGATAAACAAAATTGGAGTGACGGATATCTTACTTATATTATAACTATTGATAATCAAACAAATCAAAATTATTCTAGTCCAGTTATTACAGACATAATTGATACAACTTTAGTAGAATTTGTACCAGATAGTGTTACGATTGATAATGTAAAAGCACCACAGGAAAAATATTCTTATAATGATGCCACTCATACATTGACAATTAATTTAGATGATGTAACACCCTCATCAAGTACTACACTCACGTTTCAAGTTGAGAAAAAAGCGTGATGC
>URDT01000062.1 GCA_900546745.1 uncultured Mycoplasmatota bacterium
AGAGCTTGCCTATTATGTATCGGGAAATGTGCTTGAACCTATCGGCAGGGACTACCTTTATTCTGAACTGGTAAACCCTATCTTTACAAAGGACGGGGACAATGTGAAAGTCAAGGTAGGCGTGAAATTCCTTGATAATCAGACAAAGGCGACGCAGATATCGCAGTATGAACTTGTGCTACATAAGGATAGTAACTGGAAGATTGTAGGATAAATTATATAGCGTGCATTTCCTAAATGAGATTTGCACGCTTCACTTTCTGTACAAACACCATATAACACTTGACAACAGCGTTACTCTGTTATATACTGTTTATACAGAAAGGAGCTGTGAGATGAAAATTATTATAAACCATTCTTCAATGATACCTATTTACGAGCAAATAGTAGAACAAGTTAAAGCTTTAATTCGGAATGGAAAATTAAAAGAAAATGATAATCTTCCGTCTGTTCGTTCTCTTGCAAAAGAATTAAAAATAAGTGCTCTAACTGTGAAAAAAGCATATGATAGCTTGGAAAACGAGGGGTTTACGGTAACAATTCATGGAAAAGGAACATATGTTACTGCTACAAATACAGAGCTTTTATTAGAGGAACAGAAAAAGGAATTAGAAAGTGATTTAGAACGAGTTATTCAAAAAGGCAGATGTTACGGTATCAGTGATGAAGATATAAAAAAACTATTTGAGTTAATTTTGGAGGGTTAGATATGTTAAAAATTGAGCATTTGAAAAAAAGTTATGAAAACTTTTCGCTTGATTGTTCTCTTGAAGTAAAGAAAGGTCATGTAACTGGTTTGATTGGTCAAAATGGTGCAGGAAAAAGCACAACATTTAAAGCTATTTTAGGGCTAATTTCCTTTGATAGTGGAACTATCAATATTCTTGGAAAGTCATTACAAGATTTTACTGCAAAAGACAAGCAAGATTTGGGAGTAGTTCTTTCGGACTCTGGCTTTAGTGGATATTTAACAATCAATGATATTATTCCTATTATTGATAATTTATATCAAAATTTTGATAAATCATTTTTTATAGAACAAGTTAAAAAGTTTCAGCTTCCACGAAATAAAAGAATAAAAGATTTTTCAACTGGTATGAAAGCGAAAGTAAAAGTCTTAGTTGCTGTTTCACACAATGCAAAGTTGTTAATTCTTGATGAACCAACGGCGGGATTAGATGTAATAGCTAGAGATGAATTGTTAGAAATGCTAAGAGATTTTATAGAAAAAGACGAAGAACGCTCTATTTTAATTAGTTCTCACATTTCCAGTGATTTAGAAACTTTATGTGATGACCTTTATATGATACATCAAGGAAAAGTAATTATGCACGAAGATACTGATGTTTTACTAAGCGATTATGCACTACTTAAAGTTGATGAAGAAGAATATTCCAAATTAGATAGACAATATATTTTACGTACAAAAAAAGAAAGCTATGGATATAGTTGTTTAACTAATCAAAAACAATATTATGCTGAAAATTATCCTCAAATGGCGATTGAAAAAGGAAATATAGACGAAGTAATAACAATGATGATTAGAGGTGTTGAATAATGAAAGGTTTATTGATTAAAGATTTTAAATTGCTGAAAGGACAGAAAAACTTCTTTATGACTATTACTGCTATATCTATAATAATGATAATAGTATCTCCGGGGACTTCGTTTCCGATTGGTTTCTTAGGTTTTGTGGGGGCATTATTCTCATTGAGTTCAATTAGCTATGATGAATTTGATAATGGAAATGCTTTTTTATTTTCTTTACCGATAACACGAAAAGATTATGTACTGGAAAAATATATTTTTGGATTGATTTCAGGAATAATGTTTTTGTTGTTGGGAACTGTTATTAGTTTAGTTGTTATTGGTATTACAAAAACAGGCAGTTTTAATGAAATTTTTTTAACAGCAGGTTCTTTATTTCCTACTATTTTATTGATTTTATCAATCATGCTTCCTTTTATCTTGAAATTTGGTGGAGAAAAAGGAAGAATTGCTATCATAGGTGTAATGGGATTTATATTTGTTATAGGACTGCTTCTTATAAAAACTACTGAATATTTAGGAATAGATTTATATGTCTTAATAAATAAATTACCTAAATTTGAACCACTAGTATATATAATATTATTTTTATTGCTTTCAGTTGTTATTTTAGGTATCTCCTATCTTATTAGCTTAACAATACTAAAGAAAAAAGAGTTTTAGAAAAGAGAGGTGTGCTTATGGACTTGACTATTTTGGTAGTAGGATTGATATTGGGCGTTGGTATTCCTTTAAGAAATAAGGCAATCAAAAAGCGTAGAGAAAATATGAAAGAGAAAGGAAATGAGGAAAAATGAAAAAATATGAATATTTAGAAATTGATTATACTGCGAAAGGTGTTGTGTTCCTTTGCACCGATAAACATAAGGAAGTTATAAATAGCTATGCAGAAAATGGGTATCGCTATGTTGGTTTTATACCTACAGAAATTGACGCAAAAGGTTGTATGCGAAAGATTGATTTAATTTTTGAAAAAGAAGATTAACTCATTTTAGGGAGTTGGTTCGAATGATAGGGTTAAAAAAACGAGATATTAAAAAAGCATTAAAGGCTGGTGCAAAGGCTGGCGGTATGTCATTAGCTGATGTACGGGAAAATATTGAAGCAACGATTGATGAAGCTATGAATAGCACCGACCCAGAGGTGCAGGCAAATTTCAAAAAGTATTTTGGGAATAAACGCCC
>URDT01000063.1 GCA_900546745.1 uncultured Mycoplasmatota bacterium
AGATAGGTGAAAAGAAAGGGGAGGTTCATTATGAATAAAAGACGATTTCTAAAAGAAGAAAAAGATTGTGCTTCACTTCAAGGACTTACTCTCGAGGAATATAGGAAGAGCTTAAAAAATGTAAAAGCTGGTAGCAGTAATAAAGGTCCTAAGAAATATGATAATTCAATATTACATAGGTTTGGTTTAACAGAAAAAGATTTAAAAAGCAAGAAGGTGTAACTATGAAAGCAAAAATTGGAGAAATATGGTTAGTAACTATTCCAGTACTAGAAATAGACGAAAATAATGATATTAATGTTAAATAGAAGACCTTGTCTTATTTTAGATGACGGTAGAGGATTAATTGTAGAGGAAGATAATAGAAATTTTCACGTTTTAAAATTAACTACACAATATGATAGATATAAGCGAAGACCCATAAAAAATTGGAAACAGATTCGATTGGCTAAAAAATCTTATATTAGAATAGAAATGCCTATAAAAATTGAAGAAAATCAACTAAATAAAAAATTGGCAGTTCTTCCAGATGAGCAATTGCTTTCTACGTATAATGATATATATGAAATTATCAATATAGAAGCTTTAAAAAAATTGTCAGATAAGTATAAATCAGAAGAACAAGTAAAATAATTAAAGTCAAGATTATGAATTAGAGGTTAGTGTGTAGTTGTAAATGATGTGAGACCAAGTTTATCAAAAAATTAAGCAATATGATACAATGTTCTTGTTATTGTTGAATATTGTTTTTTTAGATACTTCTAAATAGTTAAATTTATTTAATTATTTTGAAGTATCAGTAGAAGCTTTAGCTTCTATAATTTGCTTTCTTTTTTCAAGTGGAGAAATCCAATTAAGGACTTGCATTGGTATATTATTACTTCTTTTCAAGTAAGCTTTCATTTGTACTTTCAAATCTTCATATGAATAAAATGATAAAAAATTATAAAATCTATTTTGATCATTACGATGACTTCGTTCAACTTTACCATTATGTCTCGGAGTTCTAGGTCTAATTAATTGATGAGTGATTTGTAATTCGTTTAGTAAGTTATCAAGAGGATGTATTCTTGCGGTTTCTTTAGTATAAGTGAATTCAGAACCATTATCAGTTTGAATTTTTTTAGGTCGATATCCGAAATAAATTATTGCTCTTTTAACAAAATCTATAGTTGAAAATGATGATTGTTCCTTATATGGATAAATAAATCTTTCTCTTGATGCTTCATCAATCATAGTATATTGATAAAACTTCTGTCCATCCGTACCAGTATAACAATATTTAGGCACGTATTTAACATCCATTTGCCATTTTATCCCGATGTCAGTTGGAGTATCATATGGCTTTGGCACATACTTCTTTTTATTTTCTTTATTAACATAAATTCCCATTTTCCTCATAACTCTAAATAAAGAAGCAGCATGTCTTGAATATCCTTTATCAACCCTTAATTTTCCATATAATTCACATAGGGAAATATTAGGATTTCTTCTTAGATAATCATTAATCCATTTTATTTCTTCATCTGTGTGTGCATTAGGATGTTTTTTTATTGGTTTGTGTGACTTGTCAATTAATGATTCTTTCGTGCCATCAAATTTTTTATTCCATCTCATTAAAGATGATTTGGAAATTTTGTATCTTCTGCATACAAAATGTACAGAAGTCCCTGTCCTATATAATTTTACGGCATAATATTTTGTGTTTAATTCATGTGGTAAATATCTGTTACTTTGTGATATACTTGTCATATGCGATAGTTCCTTTCTTTAAAATTTGTGTACAATAACTATTTTAAAGTATCTATCGCTTTTTGTATATATAAACGGTGTCACATCAATTGTAACACTACACCACTAAAAAATGCAAAATACATCTTGCCTTGACTTATTAACTGTGTTATATTTGTATTGTAAAGGAGGTTAGACGAAGATGAACAATAACAATTCATCAAAGCAAATTCTATTATCTGTATTAGGAGTTGCTATCTTAGTAGTAGCTGTAGTAGGAATTTCATTTGCTGCATTTAGTTATTCAAAAGCTGGTGAAGTATCAAATACAATTACAACAGGTACTATTACAATGAGTTATAGTGAGCCAACAAATGGTATCAATTTAACAGATGCTCTTCCTATCACAGATGAAGCTGGTAAAGCATTAAGTGGTGATAATAACACTTTTGATTTTACAGTAAATGCTACTATTGCTGGTAATACTAACATTAGTTATGCAATAACTGCTGTAAAAGATGCTGCAAGTGATGTTCCAGATTCAGGAATTAAGGTTTATTTAACTTCAGTAAACGGAGCTACTGAAACAGCCGTATTTGAACCTAAATTAGTATCTGCATTGTCAAAAACTAGTAGCCATGCTTCAGGAGCTACTGATGGGCAATATCTTCTAAAAGAAGGTAACTATACAGCAACTACTAAAGAACAATATCGTTTAAGAATGTGGGTAGATGCCAACTATGGTAAACAAGCTGATGGTGGAAACACTACAGAATTTGCTACTCAACATAAATATATCTTAAAAGTTAATGTTTATGGTGCTGCAAAAGCTCAATAGTTTAACTATTAAAGTGTCTAATCTCTGACACTTTTTCTTTGTTTTAAAAAAAATACTTGTTAAATTATATATCTTTGTGATATCTTTATATTGTAAGGAGGTTAGACAAAGATGAACAATACTAATTCATCAAAGCAAGTTCTTGTTTCTATTTTA
>URDT01000064.1 GCA_900546745.1 uncultured Mycoplasmatota bacterium
GTATTGCTGGTGTTACATCAATATTCGCGCATCCTTTATCAACAATTAAATCATTTAATGTTCCATATGCACAATATACTCCATCTGTAATATACTCTACCAATGTTGCATTATCTTCTTTAATTGTGATAGAACCTCCTACTGGTACTTTTCCTTTAAATGACAATGTATCATTCCCGTTAACACATGCGTTACCATTACAACTAAATCGTTTTTCTTTTTTTATATTTTGAATATTTTTCGTGTAATAAATATTTGTTGTTTCGATAAGCCCATATACACTATCTACAAACGCTCCTTTTTTAGTACTTTCTATGATTCCAAGTACTACTGGTGTTGTAATCAAAGCAATGATTGCTAGTACTACAATTACACCCAATAATTCTACTAATGTAAATCCTTTTCTTTTCATATATACATCCCCTACTGTTAGTATTACTTTTTTTCTACTGTAAATACATCATACCATAAATTAAATCCTTTGTAAACCAACGGTATACACGGTTTTCTAATAAAAAAATAACAAAATAAATTTTGTTATCCGTCCCCATAAGGGGACATTTTTGTTATAATATAGTAAGTGATAAATATGGAACATATGAGTATAAATAATTTTAATACTTGGGCTAAAAAACATATTTTAGATGAAAATAAATTTGATAATGATGGATATATTATTATGGAAAATGATTCTAACTTTAAATCTACTGGAATTATTTCCAAAATTTTTGAAGATCATTGGAATTCTTTTTATTCTAAATATAAAATGATTATCGATACTAAACGGCCAAACGCTTCTAAAGAAATTGAAAAAATTATTAATTGCTCTAATCATAAACTTGGGGCTTCTGTTTTTGTTTGCCCTAATGATAATGAAGTTTATTTTTGCCATCATACTTGTAAAGGTAAGCTTTGCTCTTCTTGTGGTATTAAATCTCAAAAAATTAAAACTCAAAATATCTTAGAAAAATGTATTAATACTAAACATAGGCATATTACTTTTACTATTCCTAATGATTTAGTTTTTTATTTTTTTGATGAACTAACTTCTAATAATATACTTTTTGATTCTGTTTGTGAAACTATTTACTCTGTTGTTAATGGCAATGATGATGGTTACAAATTTAATTCTATTGAAGATTTAATAAGATATGTTACTAGATATTGTTCTAGACCTGTTATTGTTGAATCTCGTATTATTAATTATGATAGTAATAATGTTACTTGGTTTTATTCTGATCATACTCATGAACAATATCACGAAATCACTGAATCTGCCTTTTCTTTCATTTCTAAATTATTAAGACATCTTCTTCCTTCTAATTTTAAATCTATCAGATATTATGGCTTTTATAACAAATCTACTTCATTATGTGATAAACTTATTTTATTAGTTAAAAAGGAAAAAAGAAATTTTATGCATTCTTTATTTAAATGGCATAATTCTATTTTAACTTCTTTTCATAGATTCCCTACTAGATGTCCTAAGTGTGGTACTCTTATGGAACTATGCTTTGAAGTTACTTGATTGGAGGTTTATACATGGGATCTTTTACTAGAAAATATAAAAGAAATAATCAAAATTTAAATTTATTTATGGCAATTAAATTTAAATGTCCTAAATGCGGTTTTGAAAGATTAGTTCCACAATCTGAATTTAAAAAAATGAATGATGAAACTTTTAAAAACAATAAATTATTCATTTGTGATAAATGTAATATAAGAATGAATCCAATTACTGTTGAAGTAGATTATTAAAAATTTATTTATGTTTTAAAAACGGACTTAATTGCCGAATTTTTGCTTTTAATATTTAGAAGAACTTTCCTAATATATGAAAAAAAGATAAATACGTTTCGTATTTACCTCCCTACTTTGTCAAAGTAACTGTCACTTTATGCTTTGTAGGACATTTTGTCCCATATTCATCAACATGGTCTGCTGTTATTTTTAATTTTTTTACACCACTAGGAATAGTAGCAGAAATAGTATTTCCTCCACCACTACCACTATAAGAATAAGCTAAACTTTTTGTTCCATTTTTAATCTCAATAGTTGATTTGTAGCCATCATGGCCTCCCTTAGCAATTGTCAAAGTTATTTTTGAATAACCTCCTGATACATCAATTTCCTTAGTGACAAAATTAGTTTTATAAGTCATTGTATAAGGTGATTGTAATTTCCATTTTGCTGTCATAGTAATTACTCCACCATCAGTTGCCGTCAAATTTTTAACTCTTTGTCCTGAAGAATAACTTTTTCCATCGGAACCACTCCAACCATTAAATACATGATGTCCGTTTGTTATTCCGGTTGCATCTCCAATTATACAATCCGAATCATACACACATGTTGTAAATTGTATAGCTACGCCATCATAGTTAATCATATAAGTATTTGCTGCTCCATTCGCAGTCATTGTAACATTGTTTGCTGGCATTGTAAATGTAGCCTTTTTATAAGAACCACTCCATGATGTAAAATGGTAACCTTTAGATAAAGTATATCTTACTGTAACACTAGATCCATAATTATAAGTTCCTCCACCACTGACACTCGCTATTCCTGTTCCTTTATTTACTGTTACAGTATATTGATTTACTTTCCATACAGCTTTCATCGTGATAGTTGCACCATTTGTAGTTGTTAAATTACTTACTGTTTGACCATTTGAATAACTTCCTCCATTGGA
>URDT01000065.1 GCA_900546745.1 uncultured Mycoplasmatota bacterium
GGAACGAGCCAAAATTTCAGAGGTTATTAACACAAACTATATGGGACAGTAATTTAGAAAATGTAAAAAGAATTTTAGAATTAGAAGAGTGGAAAGATTCAAAATTTCAAGGTTTATTAGCACCAACGATATGGAAAAGTAATTTAGAAAATGTAAAAGGAATTTTAGAATTAAAGGAATGGAAAGATCCAAAGTTTCAAGATTTATTAACATCAACTATATGGAATAGTAACTTGAAAGAAATTAAAAATATTTTTCAATTATCAATATTACAAACAGAAGAATACAATCATCTCTTAACTCCATCTATCTTTCAAATTAATCTCAAAAATATTTTACCTTCTATCGAATTATTTGAAGAATATGGAATAGGAAAATATATATCTAATCGTTGCTTAAGAAGAAATGTTGAACTCCAAAGAGTATTTTTACAATATTTAATAGATCATAATATAGAACTATTGGTAGAAGGAAAAGATGGTTATAAATTAAATCCAATTTTAAATGCTAGTAATAGTGAATTAAAAGCAAAATATGGAATTGATATTAAATCATTATCTAGTAAAGGAGCAAAAAAATGATAGAGGAAATATTAGAAAAATATTCTGACTCAGTTTTAAAAAATTTAAATGCAGATAATATGAATCACATTATAGAATTTTTAAAAAACAATCATTGTGATTATATTGAAGATATAATAGAAGATTATTTAGATTTATTCACAATTGATTATGAAGTTTTTATAAAAAAATTTAAACAACTAAATCATCAATATGAAAATAAATTTTTGAATTTGGCTAAACAAGATATGAATTTACTAGAACAATTTTATAATGATTTTATTTAAAAAAACTGTACAAATTAAAAATTTGTAGTATAATATAAGAAATTATTTGTTTGACGGAGTATTAATTTAAAATGATATAGAGAAGATATGGTTGGTGAAAATATCTATCATTGTAAATTAAGAAGATAGTAAACATAAAGATAATCGTGAACTCGCGTTAAGAGTATTGAGATAGAAAATCTATGAAGTAAGGTGGCACCGCGAAGATATCGCCCTTACATTTATAGATTTTTTGTGTATTTAGGGGGAAATTATATGAGTGAAGAATGTTATGCAGTTTTGATGAAAAGAGAAAATGTTGATTATGGAATTTACTTATTTCAGCCAGTTACAATTCTTAAGGGGTACTGGTTAGAGGACAAATCTTTTGAAGATCATATTGGAACTAGATATTTATCGATTGAAGATATAGAAATATTAACTTCAGAAGATGCTTATGCTGTTGGGTATTCTATTACCGAATCAGAATTATTAAAAAAATATCAAGGCTTATCAATTTCTGAAGCACAATCAGAGTATTTAGATGATATCAGTGATAAAATTCATTTTGGATTTTCTGTAGATGAACAAGATAAAATTGTTGTAAGGCAATTTAATTTAATGGAATATTCTTCTAGAATTAACAATGGAGAAATATTAGAAAATTCTGCTTTTAATTTACAAACTCAAGATGTAGTTGATATATATGGCGGTGATCATGTCATTGCTATTAGTGATGAAAAATTTAAACAGTTACTTACGAAAGATAATTTAGAAGAACTTAAAGAAGAATTAAATAAAATATATCAAGGTAATCAAGAAATAATAGATCATTTTGAACGAGAGGATGATTTAGAAGAAATTTTTCAAATTAGATTTGAGGAAATAACAAGTGAAAAAATCACTATTTTATCTAAAAAGAGTCATCTATTAATTCAAGAAGAAACAGATTTAGAACAAGTTCATAGTATTCTAAAACTATTGGAAGATTTTTATTTAAAATTATGTTTAGAATTAGATAAAGTAAATATTGATGAGATTAATATTGAACCAGAAAAAGATATTTTATATATTTTAATTGATACATATAGAAAATTAGAACTTTCAAAAGACTTAAATTATATTAAAGAACAAATTAATAATATTGAATCTGTTAATAAAATTAGTATGGTTTCTAAAAAATATGATGAATTAGTCAAACATCAAGTAAAATTGTTAGAATTAAGAGAAACTTTTGAACAACCTGTTGAACAAGAATTACCTCTTTTTGATGTTAAAGCAATTAAAAAATATTTTGATAAAACAATTATTGGACAAGAACAAGCAAAAAAAATAATTATTTCATCTATTATTATGAATAAATTAGGAAACTCTGATTCTAAAAATACTTGTCTTTTAGTTGGACCAACTGGTAGTGGTAAAACTTTAATAGCAAGAACCGTTAGTAAATACTTTAATGTACCCATGGTTATTGTGGATACAACTCAGCTTACAGTACCAGGTTATGTAGGAGCTAGTAATGATGATTTTATCGTTCAATTAATTATGAAAGCAAATGGCGATATTAAAAAAGCTGAAGAGGGAATCTTAGTTTTTGATGAAATTGATAAAAAAGGAACAGAAAAAAATGATGATATTAGTGGTAAAGGAGTTTTAAATACCTTACTTCCCTTATTTCAAGGTACAACATATAAAGTAAAATATAATGGAAAAGAAATCGTTTTTGATACATCAAAATTAACAATTTTTGCAACAGGAGCTTTTACAGATGTAGCAAATCAAAAAAATGTGATAAATAACCCTTATCATGATACAAAAATTGGCTATTGAAAAATCTCAAAAAGAAC
>URDT01000066.1 GCA_900546745.1 uncultured Mycoplasmatota bacterium
TCAGAACACTTTTCAATTTCATTTTGAGAAACACTAGTCATTATTCTCATAACCATACGACCATTGGATGTAGTAGTGTTTGATTCATCAGCCATACAATCTATATCACATTCATAGTCATTAACAAATTTCATTAATTTTTCAATGTCATATACAGAACGAGTTAATCTGTCTAGTTTTAAAGCAACAATAACATTAATATTACCTTTTTTAACATCTTCTATCATTTCTTGATAAGCAGGTCTTTTGTCATTTTTAGCACTTATTCCTGCATCTTGATACACTTTATAAATATTATATCTTTTAAATTTACAAAACTCTTTTAATCTTTCTTCTTGTTCTCCCAAACTAAATCCTTCTCTCGCTTGGTCAAAAGTAGAAACTCTAATATATATACCAGCACTTTTGATTTTTTCATCCATATTTGTATCAACTCCTTTTCTAATAAAAAAAGGGAGTTAAAAACACTAGTTTAAACTAATATCTTTAACTTCCTATAAAATTCAATATAATATTTTGTTTGCTTTTTCATGTAGTACCTCACTTTCTAATAAAAGACTAGATACTGCTTCCTTTATTGGTTTTATATTGTATCATTTATTTTTAGTTTGTCAAACCATATTAGTTCATTTTTAAGTATTGTTCTAAATCTTTAAACTTAATTTTGTTATTATAACCGTTTATAAAGACATTTTCACTATCTTCAAATATTAAGTAGTCATTGCCTTTAACTTTCAAAATATGGGGTTTTACATAGGCTATATTAGTATTTTTAAGATTTATAATATATCCATTAGTAAAGGAATATTCCACATAAGCAAACTTACATATCATTTCAACCTTTCTTTTTAATTCTTCACTTATTACAAGTTTTTTAGTTTCTATTGTCATAACTCAATCACTTTCCTTTCTTAAATAACAAAAAAACTAACTATTTTGATATGAACCCCGTTTCTTGGACATGGAAACGAGGTTTTTATATGTCAAAATTAAGTTACGAAGATAAAATAAATATTTATAATAATAAAAAAGAAGGAATGTCAATAAAGGCATTATCAAAAAAATATGATGTAAGAGATAATGTTATTAAGTATCTTGTAAGAGTAATAGATAGACATGGATATGAAGTTTTAAGAACAAATAAAAATAATTATTATTCCCCTAATCAAAAAGAACAAATTATTAATCGAGTATTAATTGATGGAGAAAGTATATTTTCTGTTGCAGTTGATGAAGGATTGTCTAGTGATGGATTATTACGGAATTGGATTTCAAAATATAAAGAAAATGATTATAATATAGTTGAACGAAAGCGAGGACGGTCAACTATGCCTAAAGTAACAAAGAAAAAAGAAAATGAAACAGATAAAGAAAAAATAAAAAGATTAGAAGAAGAAAATTTATATTTAAAAGCTGAGCTAGAATACTCAAAAAAATTGAGAGCCGTTGTTCAAGCAAGGAAGAATCAACAACAGAAGAAAAAGTAAATGTTGTTAGTGAACTTCGGCTAAGATACCCATTAATGATTCTTCTGAAAATATCAGGTTTGGCTAGATCTGTATATTATTATACTTTATCTAAAAATGATAAAGATGATAAAAATAAAGAAATAATTGATAAAATAAAAGAGATATTTATTAATAATAAAGAAAGATATGGTTATCGTAGAATTACATTAGAATTAAGAAATCATGGTTATAATGTTAATCATAAAAAAGTTTATAGAATAATGGTTAAATTAGGGTTAAAGCCACTAAAAAGAAATAAAAGGAAATATTCATCTTATAAAGGAACCATCGGTAAAATTGCTGATAATTTAATCAAGAGAGATTTTAATGCAGAAAAGCCTAATCAAAAATGGTATACTGATGTAACTGAATTTAATCTTCGCGGTGAGAAATGTTATTTATCACCAATATTAGATGGATATAATGGTGAAATAATATCTTATAATACTTCTAAATCACCTAATTTAGAACAAATAAATGATATGCTTGATAAAGCATTTGATGGCAAAAATCTAGAAGGATTAATATTTCATTCAGATCAAGGTTGGCAATATCAACACCAATCCTATCAACAAAGATTAAAAAACAATGGTATAAAACAAAGCATGTCAAGAAAAGGAAATAGTATGGATAATGGCATGATGGAAAATTTCTTTGGATTACTTAAAACAGAAATGTTTTATGATCAAGAAGATAAATATAAAAATATAGATGAATTAATCTTAGCGATAGACGACTATATTAATTACTACAATTATGATAGAATTAAAGTAAAATTAAAAGGACTGTCTCCTGTAAATTACAGGTTACAATCCTCTAATTAGAAACTATTAATAAACTGTCCAACTTTTGGGGTTCAGTTCATTTCTAGTTAGCATTTATTACTTAAACTCGAAAAGTTCGAGTTTCCTATCAATCTGGAGCAGTTGATAAGAAGGTTTTAAACCTTTTATCAAAAAAATATCCCTCACTTGTTAAATCAATTATATGATAAATTCTACGATAAATCAATGCCTATATAGTAAATTTGCCTAAAATATAGTATAATTTTATTAGAT
>URDT01000067.1 GCA_900546745.1 uncultured Mycoplasmatota bacterium
TTCTCCTTTCTAACTTCTAATTCCTTTGATTAAAAGAATTATGATACTTCCACTAATTACAATAAAAATATATATTCCAACCTTTGAATTTCTTATAATACTATAAATTTCGTTTACTTTATTAAAAATACCTGTTTTTCCGTCAAAAATTGATTTAATATTTTGTAATATATTTTTAGGTGTGTTATTTTTACCAAAAGAATCTATTGTTAAAGTTGCTGCTTTAACAAAATTTCCGTTCTTATCTTCAATTTTTAAGTAAAAAGTACAATCTTGATATACTTTATATTGATTATAATAAGTTTTGTTTGTACTATTACTTGAATAAATTGATAAATCAATTGGATTAATTTCCGTCCATTTTTCACGATCAACAGAATAATAATAATTATATAAATTACTGTCGTAGTTGTAATAATAAACTGTTACTTCGTAATAGTATTCTTTTTCTTTATATTCTCCATGTAAATTAACATAAGGCCCTATACTAGATATATTTTGAGATATACCTGCCATTTTATAAGTCGCATATTTTATATATTCATTTTTTTCACGGTCTAATAATCTAAAATATATTGTTACATTATCATCTAAATATAAAGTAAATTTATCTGAATATGTTGGTTTAAAATTTTCGCTATTTCCTATTGAATATTCCCATAGATATTTATTTAAATCATTATAATTTGATATTTTAATATTAAGATTTTTACATACTGTTTCTTTTTTACCATTTATCGTCATATAACAAGAATCAGGAATATTAGCATTAAAACTTAATTCTGGAATCGTAGAAGATAGCTTATCAAAAGTATAAGTAGCTGTTGCTATATAATCAAATACTAGTTCTTGTCCATTTTCGGCACTTTCTTCATATTTTTGTCTATCAATTATAGCTACATATAAAGTTTGATCAGAAAAAGCCGTATATTCAAAATCATTATTTGATATACTGTTCCATGTCTTATCATTTTGTAGTGATGTTCTATAAAAATAAATATACTTTTCTGTATCATAAATTGAAAAATTAATACCTATTTTATGAAATAACAACTTAGTTTTTGTTTCGTCTTCATAACCTTTCTCAACTTCTTTAAATGTTATTTCTGGAATTTTAGGAGTAACCCAACTAGGAGTTAAGTCTTTATCAAATAGAATATCTCCTTTTTTTATTGAGTAACAAAGTTCTCCATCATCAATCATAAAATTTGAAATTCTTTTAGGATTATAAGAATTAGTATTATAGTCATATAATGCTGAAGTACCCATCTTCAAATCTATAGATGTTTCTAATATCCTGTATACTGATCTCATATATTTCAATTTTTTATTAGAGTCATAATTAAAACCAATAATATTATTTTCAATTGAAATATAATTAAAAGATGAACCTTTTTTATCATTATAAATATCATAAGAAAGCTCGTAACTTTTTCCACTCGAAAATCTTACAACAAAATTAAACCAATACATATTTTGATTACCTGTATAATCTAAAAAGCTTATACTAGGTTCTGCTTCAAATGTAGATGATTTTTCCCATTTCCAACAATAAAGATATATCGATGTAGAAGAATTTTTTCTATAAGAAATAATATAATCGTATTTATCAGTGTCAATATTAAAACTATTGATAGCATTTTGAAAAACCGTTTCATCGATGCCAATTTCTTCTTTCGTTACAAAGAAATTATTTAATAATTCTTCCTGGTCAATAGACGTATTTAATGTTATTTCGGTTGTAGCTGCCTTTACATTTGAGATAAGTAGAAAACTAGTTAAAAAAATTACTGAAAATACTAGATACTTTTTCAATGTTTCCACCTCCCAAGAGAAATCCTATTATAAAAAATACAAAATAAAATGCCATATTTATAAATCTATGTAATTTTCCTTTTAATCTAAAAACTTGATTCATATAAAAACCTCTATTCTATATCTGTATTGGAATTCTGTTTATTTTTTGAAGCCTGTTTTTTCATAGCAAATATATTTTTTATTAATTTAAAAATTTCTTCTAAAAAATCAATAAATAAGAAAAATAATATAACGTAAATAATTAATTTTATAAAATTATTTTGAATAACAGGTCCAAATAAATTTTTAATCAAATTGAATACATTTAAAAAACAACTAAATATACTATTAATAAAATTTTCAAAACTCATTTTTAATCCTTAAAATCTACAAAAAGGTTAATTAAAAAGAAAAATAATGCTATTAATAGTATAAATATAATAATTTCTCCTAAAACTGTCCCAGAAAACCAATTCCAAAAGATAGTCATACAACTCATTATTTTAGAAAAGAATATTGAAAAATCATTTACAAAAGTTTCCATACAAATCACCTTAAATAGATTTTAAATATTTTACTTAAAAATTGTCAAATTTTTTTCTGATTTTTTTTACTCACAAAAAAAGGAAAAACTATTTTCCTCTTCTTTTTAATTTTCTAAGTAAAGTGAATACTAATCCCATAATAATACCAAGAATTATAATTCC
>URDT01000068.1 GCA_900546745.1 uncultured Mycoplasmatota bacterium
TTCACTCTCACTCCAAGCCTTATTAGAACCTATTCTATCTTCTTTAGTTCTATGTTCTACTCCTAGTTCCTTATTGGTAGACAGCCTTCTGCTATCTCCTCCTTTTAAATCAATAAAATACCTTATTGCCGACAGATTGGTCGTAATATATAAATGTCAAGTTATTCACGTAAGTTTTTGATCTTTTAAGAATGTAGTATTTTATTCTTCTTCAAAATTCATATGATCTTTTAATCTATATGAATTGCCAGTAATTGAAACTACATGTGCATGATGAAGTAGTCTATCTAAAATAGCATTTGCAATTATAGGATCTAGGAAAATATCATCCCATGCATTAAAGCTTATATTTGTAGTCAATATCGTGCTTTTAGTTTCATAGCGCTTGTCCACAAGTTGAAAAAATAATTTAGAATCTTCTTTATCAATCGGCAAATACCCTAATTCATCAATAATTAGTAGTTTATATTTACTGAAATGTTTTAGTCTTGCATCTAGTCTATTTTCAAGTTTTGCTCTTTTTAATTGTTGTAATAAATCATTACATTTTATAAAATAAGTACTATATCTTCGCTTCGCGGCAGCGATACCAATAGAAGTTGCTAAATGAGTTTTACCAACACCACTAGATCCTAAAAATACAATATTTTCATTAGATTCTATAAATCTTAATGAAGCAAAATCTAATATTTGATCTTTATTAACACTTGGTTGAAAATCAAAGTCGAAGTCCTTTATTTCTTTATTATGCGGGAAAGCTCCTACCTTAACCATTGCTTTTATCATAGTTGCTTCTTTATAGTCTATTTCATACGTTGTAAGTTTTATTAATGCATCAACAAACGATAAATTATTTTTTGTTGTAAAGTCAATAACTTCATTAAGATGTGTAATCATTTGCTTCATTTTCAGATATTCTAGATTTTTTACTAATTGATTATATGTACTATTCATTTTTGTATACTTCTCCTATCATATTTAAATTATTTTTTGCCATTTGCATCATTTTATAATCCTTATTATTAAAAGTTAAAGAACTAATTTCTAAGTAATGATTAACATGATAATTTAATTTTTGATTTTTTATATGATGAATAGTGACTAAATCTGTGTTAAAATATACATGTAGTTGGTTATCATATACTTGTAGTTTTAGTCTTTTACCTATGTATTCTGGTGGTACAGAATATTGGTTTGATTTGTATGTAATCATACTTTGACGGTTGACTTTAACATTAGTAGTGGTAATATTGTATTGATTTCTTATTTGTTCCTTAGGCAGTTCAAGTAAGAAATCTTTTTCTTTTTCCAAATGTAGAATTGGTATTTTACCAGTAGTTGTATGACATGAACTATTTATTCTATTATTTAATTTTTCAATAAGCTTTACAAGCCCTTCATAGTCAAGTTGTCCATTGTAAGCTCTTATTTCATCGAGTAGCTTCATTGGAGCTTCTACTTTAGCTTTAGTATTCGGTCTTCCTGCTATGCAGGGACGGACTTTAAAGCCATAATCATCAGCAAATTGTTGAAATTTATTGTTTACCTTTCCCTTTCTATAATTTGTTCTTGCTTCATCCATAATTGTTTTCATATTATCTGTTAATAATTCCTTAGGAACTCCTCCAAATGTTTCAAATGCTTCATTTAAAAATGAAAACAATATTTCTTGAGATTTATCTAGTGATAGCTTATATACTCTGAATCTTGAATAAGAAAGAATCAGAACAAATATGTTTATATTGATTACTTCACCAGTATTTAGTATAAAATTAATATTTTCTTTCCAGTCTAATTGAGCTTGTTGTCCTTTAGCCGTTTCATATCTCATTATAGAGCTATTAGATATATTTCCTTTTTGCCTTCTTTTAAAGTAATCATTAAATTCAGGCTTGTTAGATATGTATCTTCTAAACGAAGACTGTGCGCAGTCGAGATTATAGTTATCTTTAAGATATTGCCATAAAACTCTCTTGTAATAGAATACTTGAATAGAATCTTTACTAAGAAGCGATTTTATAATAGGTTCAAATCTATCAATTTTAGATTTTCTTTTTCTATGAGAAGGTTTTATATATCCATTTAAATATTTTCCTACAGTTCTAGGATCAACTCCAAGCTCTCTAGCAATTTGGCTTTTATTCACTTTCAAATTATTTTCCTCCATAAGAATTTGCAATTTAGGAAGCTCTTCCAATTTATTTATTTTTATTTCTTTGTAAATATTAGTTTTTATAAGCATAATTACCTCCAAAAATTCATGAGATAATTATAACTTATAAAGACAATTTCATGCATTCTTAAATGATCGTTTTCTTACATGTTTAGTGTAACATTTATAATTCCATGACGGAAGAACTCACCAATATGCAGAACAGATCAAAGAAATGCAGGAAGATACGCTTGTCAATAATGCT
>URDT01000069.1 GCA_900546745.1 uncultured Mycoplasmatota bacterium
GATTACTGCTAGTACTACAATCACTCCTAATAGTTCTATTAGTGTAAATCCTTTTCTTTTCATTGTGTTCATTCCTTCCTACATACCAAAAAAGAGAGGTTTTTACCCCCCCCGTTTGCTCTCGGCAAACGCGTTATTTTGCCTGTTACAAACTATATTATGATTTACTTTTGACAGTTTTATTATATCAAAACATTATCTGCTTATCAATATCTTCTATATTTTTTTCTTATCTAAAATAATTTTGTTATTATTAATGCCCACTAACTTTAATAAAATTGCTATCTATTCATGCTTATTTTTAAAATCCTCATACCAATTTTTTACTTTCGTTTTTCCTTTTTCTGAAATATCATTTACAACATCTTTTACTTCACTTGTGGATTCACCTAAGCTTTCTTTCGAATTTTCTAATTTATTCCAATTATCATCACCTAAAGCTTCCTTTGCCTTTTCTGAAGCCTTTTCCTTAATTTCTTGATACTCTGAAGATATCCTTTCTTTATAGTCAGGAAAACAACGGTCTACTATGGAATCTAATAATTGGAAGGATTCCATTACATTTTCTTTTGTAGCTTCACTTAATTCATCATAAGTAATTCCTTTAATTTCTTTTCCATAATATATAAAATCAACTAAATCAATAAAATATGTAATAATCTTGTCTTTTACTTCTTGAAAATTACCATTTTCTTGACTCATTTCTGTTTTCATTTGATCCAAATACTGTGTAATAATTTCATCTGCTGTTAAGCTTTCAGTTTCTTCTATCTCTTCTGTTTCAACTTTTTCTACTTCAATGGTTTCCTCTGTGGAAGGTATTTTTTCTATTACATCTATTTCTGTTGATTTCAATAATGAATCATTATCCATCTCTGTAGATGTTATTTCTTTTTCTAAATTTTGTTTTGGTTCTTTATTTTTTCCTAAATATTTTATTCCACCGACTAATACAAAACCAGAAGTTAAAATAAGTGCTAAACGTTTATAATTGACATTGTTTATTTTCATACTTCTCATCTCTTTCTTTTTTAGAGTAAATGCATCCACAATAGTCTTGGCGATATAAATGATATTGCTTTGATAATTCAATACTTCTTTTATATCCTTCCTTTTTTTTGAAATCTGAGTACAAATAAGCAATTTGATATTTTGATTCTAACTCTGAACCAATTTGATTTAAAAGTTGACTATTTTTATAGGGACTAACTGTTAAAGTTGTTCCAAAATAATCAAAGTGATTTTCCTTTGCCATAATAGCTGTTTTTTCTAAACGAAGTCGATAACATTTATAGCATCTTTTACCACCTTCTTTATCTTGTTCTAATCCTTTGGCAATATCTAAAAACTCATTATAATCATAATCAATGTCCATAATATCTAATTTATTTTTAGAAGGATACTCTTTTAAAAAACGAATTTGTTCTTGTTTTCTCTTTTCATATTCTTCTTGGGGTGAAATATTAGGATTATAATACAAAACAGTAATATCAAAATAATTAGATAAATATTCAATACAATAACTGCTGCAAGGTGCGCAACAAGTATGTAATAATAATTTTGGTGTTCCATTTAAATCCTTTAAAATTTCATCTAATTTATTTTGATAATTCATATTTACCCTCTTTTCATTATTTTTTTAATTTTCTCTTGATTTTTTGAAAAACAGTTGCATGTTCTTCTAGTATTCTTGCTTCTTTTAAAATACTATTATCATCTAAGCTTATTACCTGATAATTATTTTCAAGATTTAAAATATAACTATCTATATCTTCCACTTTTACATTTTCAAATAATTTAATAACATATCCTCTACACAAAATAATTTGATTTTTATATATAGAATTTGGATAATTAAAATTTTTTAGTAAGGTTCCATAATAATCTACAATACGATAATCCGAATTAGGACATTTTAAGCAGTCAATAATTTCACTCCAAGTTTGTTTTTTTTGACAATCATTTTTCATTTGCGTTTTTAAAATAATAACAACTACATTTGACATTTAGATCCCCCTTTTAGTAAAATGTATTACTAAAAAAATCACTTATGAAAATATGATTTTAATGTAACAATATTATACACGTTTTATAAAAAAAAGCAATTTATAAATTTAAAAAGGATTATTAAAATCCTTTTTAAAAATTAAACATCAACCACTCTGGTTTCACGATCATTAAAATACCAATTATAAGCATTAAAATACCACCAATTAAATGGGAATATTTTTGATATTTATTAGAAATACCTGTTACTTTTAAAGTAATTACAGCAATCATAAAAATAATAATATCATCTAACATATAAAACAATATATAAATTAAT
>URDT01000070.1 GCA_900546745.1 uncultured Mycoplasmatota bacterium
AGCAATTCCCAAGGTTTTAATATGTCAATTTCACCTTGAAGTTTAACTATTGAATTTTCAAAATCATGTAATTGTTCTTCTTTTTCTTTTACTTTTTTGTAAATAGCAGGCCAATTTGATTTTTCAACCAATTCTTCTAATTCCTCTACAGTACTAAAGTGATCCCAGGTTATAGTTGCTACGTCAATTCGTTCAAAATAATTTTTATACTGTTCAAAAAATTGGTGTAACATAGAATTATCTAAGATTCTTTCATAGATAATTTCATTTGTTTGATATGAATACCATCTGGCTCCATTATTAGATAAAACATAATCCACAAAATCAGAATCTAATAATCGCATAGCAGAACTTAATATTCTACCTGTTACTATAACAATTATTTTTCCATCCTTTTTTAACTTTTTTAATATTTTTTTAGATTCTTCTTTTATTTGGGAATTAGAATCTAATAAGGTTCCATCCATATCAAGAAATATCATCCATATCACCAAAAACATTTTATCATATTTTATAAAAAAATGTAACTTATCTAATTTTTCTTTTTACATTTTATTATTTAATGAATTTTATGATATGATATAGGTGGTGATTATATATGAGTAGTGTTGGAATTATTTGTGAATACAATCCATTTCACAATGGACATTTATATCATTTACAAAAGGTAAGAGAAATGTTTCCGGAGTCTACAATTGTTTTAATAATGAGTGGAAATTTTACTCAAAGAGGAGACACCAGTATCATTAATAAATGGGACAAAACAGAAATTGCTTTACACTATGGTGTAGATTTAGTAGTAGAACTTCCTTTTGTATTTGCCACACAAGGTGCTGATATTTTTGCAAAAGCAAGCATTGAGATTTTAGATTTATTAAATGTAGATTACTTAGTTTTCGGTAGTGAATCTAATAATATAGAGAAACTAACCGAAATGGCAAAAATACAACTAGAAAGTAAAAAATATCATAATCTTGTCAAAGAATATCTAGATAATGGAGTTAATTATCCAACAGCTCTATCAAATGCTTTAGTAGATTTAACTGGTAAAAAAATAAATCAACCGAATGATATTTTAGGAATCACTTATATCAGAGAAATTTTAAAGTTAAAAAGTAAAATTAAACCCCTTACAATTAAAAGAAACAATAACTATAATTGTACTGAATTAGAAGATTTCTTTAGCAGCGCTACAAGTATTCGTTATGCTTTAAAAAATAATAGTGATGTATCTAAACAAGTTCCAGAATATACTTTAAGATTTTTAACTCACAAATTACATTTTATTGACGACTATTTCAAATTCTTAAAATATCATATTTTAATCAACCCCTACCTAGAAGATATTCAGACTGTAGATGAAGGGATTGATCATAGAATTTACAAATATATAATTGAATCTAAATCTTTAGAAGAACTAATTTTAAAAATTAAAACAAAACGATATACTTATAACAAATTAAATCGTATGTTTACCCATATATTATGTAATTTTACAAAAGAAGAAGCAAACAGTTTTGATCATATCGAGTATATTAGAATTCTTGGGTTTAATAATCAAGGACGATTATTTTTGAAAAATATTAAAAATGACATCAATGTTCCAATCATTACAAATTTTTCTTCTATTCATTCAAAAATGTTAGATATAGAATTTCGTAGTACCTGTTGTTATGCTAGTATATTAGAAGAAAAAGAAAGAGTCAAAATGATTGAAAGCGAATACAAAAACTATCCTATTCAAGGATAGCTTTTTTAATAAGAACCCCATACTTCTATTACATAATAAGCAATATTAATAAATGTTCCAATTTGATTATTATAATACCAAACATTAGCAGCTGGATTGCCACTTGAAGACCATGTATGTAAATTAATGGCATGAGTGTAATCTGTACAGTGTTGTTTAAAAAAATTTACAGGAATTGTTTTAGCATCATAATAAATATCTCCATATTTAAAAGTTATTGTAAGAAATCTATATTTACTTAAATCTACAGTTTTTGTAGAGCTTTCATTTCCTGTAGAAGTATAATAAGAAAATAACAATTCGTAATTTTTATTTAAGTTATTAATTGAGGTAGTATGATTATTTACAATAGATTGTAAACTAAATAAATCACTGCTATTAGCTTTTGTATTTAACTTTGTATTCATTTCTGATTCCGTATAATATCTATCATCATGTGTATGAGTTGTATTCGCTTTATTATTTAAATTAGTATTTAAATCACTGATTAACTTATTTTGATCGATTAGTATTTTACTAATACTTCCATTACTAATACTACTTAAATCTTCTGTTCC
>URDT01000071.1 GCA_900546745.1 uncultured Mycoplasmatota bacterium
AGATTATTTAATAATCAAAGAATCAATTTAGAAATGCTTTCACATTATATTGTGAGAGAAGATATTTACGATAAAAACGATCGTTATAATCTTATTCAAGAAATAATTTCAATTAATTTAGTAATTTCTAAGAAGTTGAAGAATGAAAAAAGATAAAGTTAATATTATCAAAATTCTTTTAAAAAATCAAAGAGTTAATAATTATACTAAATTATTGATAAAATTGAAACAATTAGATTTCTATGAAGATTATTATATTCCAAATAGAAAATTAATGAATCAATTAGGATTAACAAAAAAATGGATTATAATTCTATTACATCAACTTGAAGAAGATAGAATCATAAAAGTATTTTATAAAAATAGAAAAAGGTTTTTTACCTTTATTGCGACAAGTGATGATGAGGAAGAAAAAGTGAATCAATATACTGATTATGACGAATTATATGACGATAATGTTGACTTAGAAGGCTATAATTGGCTAGAAGATGAAGAATAGGAAGTGTAAAGTATGAATAAAGTTTTATTTAGTAGTAAAAAAGAAGATTGGGAAACACCAATTGAATTATTTAATAAATTAGATCAAGAATTTCATTTTACTTTAGATCCATGTGCTGATGAATATAATCATAAGTGTAAAAGGTATTATACTATTCAAGATAATGGTTTAAGTAAATCATGGAAAGATGAAGTTGTTTATTGTAATCCTCCTTATGGACGAAAAATTTATGATTGGATTAAAAAATGTTATTATGAAAATAAAAAAAATAATATAACTGTAGTTTTATTGATTCCAAGTCGTACTGATACAAGGTATTTCCATGAATTTTTATATCAAAAATCAAATATAGAATTAAGGTTTATAAAAGGAAGATTAAAATTTGGAAACTCAAAGACAGGTGCTCCATTTCCTAGCTTAGTAGCAATTATGAAAAAGGAAGTAAAGTAAA
Organism: uncultured Mycoplasmatota bacterium; assembly: GCA_900546745.1. Lineage (GTDB taxonomy): Bacteria > Bacillota_I > Bacilli_A > RF39 > UBA660 > CAJOJO01. The sequence goes on from URDT01000071.1 coordinate 951, forward strand.
TGGAAAAAATAACTGATATTTTATTCTATATTTATATTGTGCTTTTAATATTTATATTTTTTTGTTCTATTGGATTATTTATAGTGGAATTTGTTAAAGCCATTGATAATGATATAAGATGTAATGAAACTTATTATATAGATTTTGATAATAATGAGGGTAAAGCAGATTATTGTGATAGAACATTAGTTTGTAGTGTAGATGGAATTAAAATTCAAGCAAAAAAAGTATATTATAAAAATGTTTGTATTATTGATAAAGACACTATGAAAAATTAGTGTCTTTTTTGTGTACTTTTTTGTAAAAAGTGGTGCGTATCGGGTCGCCCACTTTTTAACAAAAAAGGTAGTGTTACTTTTAACACCTTAATAAAATAAAATGGTGTCACTTTTAACACCTTAAATGGTGTCATTTTTGACACTAATGTGGTGTCACTTTTAACACCCTATTATATATAAATATATAATAATAAAATATTTATAAAATATAACTTTTTTATATAATAAAAAAACCAGAAAAAAATTTGACAATTTTTAAGTAAAATATTTAAAATTAACTTATCAAATGAAAGGAAGATTATAAAATATGAATGAAATTTTACAAAAATGTACGATTTTAGGTTTTATGCCATGTACAGTTAAAGAAACACACGAAGAAATGATTAGAACTTGTATAGAAATTAAGTCTGAAAAAGAGGGTTACTATGGAAGTGAAACAAAATATATTTTCTTATCCGATTCGGAAGATAAAAGAAATTTATTAAAAAGGGCAGTTGATGACAAGTCTTTAGATGTTTATGCTAAAATAGCGTTAAATATCGTTAACGGTACATCAAAAGTCATTGATATTATTATTAAATAAAAAAATATAAAAAAAATTTGACAAAAATAAAAAAATAAATTTATAATTTAGACATGAACTAAAAATGTAATAAAAATAAGTCAAATCTAAAATTATTATTTTGAACAAATTAGTGTAAATCCTACCTTCTTAAATAGTTAATAATTAAAAACTCCAATCTATAAAAAATACATTTTTAGTTTACAATAGGATAATTGGTCTAGACCCCAGTTATCCTTTTTTATTTAATCTTGATCAAAGAAAGGAGAAATACAATGGATGCATTATTTACATCAGTAACAGAAGTTGTTACACAAATTCTAACATTGTTTGGAACAGTATCAACAACATTACTTGGTAATTCAATTTTTCAACTTGTAATGGGAATTATAATTCTTGGTATTATTATGGGATTAGTATTCACTTTACTTAGAAAATTAAAAAGAAGAGGAAAATA
>URDT01000072.1 GCA_900546745.1 uncultured Mycoplasmatota bacterium
ATTAGAAATAGGATAAAAAATAGTAATTCTGTAAAAAAAGCAGAATCAATGAAACATCAAAGTTTTTTTGATTATTTTGATAAGAAAGATCATACATTAGTTTTAGAAATTATTGAACAATATAAAAAAATTGATCATGATTACTATAGAGTATTGTTAAAGGAGTATGGAGAATCTTATGATTGCTTAGTAGTTCCTTCTCTTTTAACAAAGCAGGAAAAGGCTCAATTAAGTAATTTTCGAGCAAGAATTAGAGATAGATTACAAAATGATAATTTGCGCATGAAACCTATAAAACAACAAACAGCAACTAAAAAAAGCAGTTTCCTTGATTATTTTGATCAAAAGGATAAGACTATTGTTTTAGAAGTAATTGAAGAATATAAGAAGATGAATCATGATTATTACAAGGTATTAGTAAAAGAATATGGAGAAACCTATGATTGTCTAGTAGTACCATCTCTTCTAACATCAAAAGAAAAAGCTCAATTAAAAAATCTTAAGTCAAATATTAAATATAGGATAAAATATTATGATTCATTAAAAAAATCAGGAGGAATCAAGAAAAGTAGTTTCCTTGATTATTTTGATCAAAAAGATAGGAAATCAGTATTAAAAATTATTGGCGAATATAAAAAAGTAAATCATAAATATTATAAAGTTTTGGTAAAAGAATATGGAGAAACTTATGATCATTTTGTATATCCTTCCACTTTGACAAAAAAAGAAATAAGTTTATTAAATAGTTTTAAGACAATTATTAAAACTAGATTGAGAAGTAATAATTTAAATCCTCTAAATCAACAAAGAAAAACTAGAAAAAGTAGTTTCTTTGATTACTTTGATAAGAAAGATCATGCATCAGTTTTAGAAATTATTGAAAAATATAGGAAAAAGAACTCTAATTATTATAAATTGTTAGTGAAGGAATATGGAGAAACCTATGATTGTTTAGTAGTTTCCTCTCTTTTAAATAATAAAGAAAAAAATCAATTGCGAAATTTCATACAAACTATTAGGAATAAATTGTATTCTAATGAAGTAAAAAAGAATGAAATTAAAACATCCAAATCAAATCGAAAACAAAGCTTTTTTGATTACTTTGATGAAAAAGATAAAGGTTTTGTTTTAGAAATTATTGAAAAATATAAAAAAGTAAATCACGATTATTATAGGATACTAGTAAAAGAGTATGGAAAACATTATGATTGTTTAGTAGTTTCTTCTGTTTTAACGGAATATGAGAAAAAAAGATTAAATTATTTTATAAAAAATATTAAAAATAAAATTAAGAATAATGACTGGATAATAAGACCCCAAAAATTTAAAAAACGAAGTTTCTTTGATTATTTTGATGAAAAAGATAAAGATTTTGCTTTAGAAATCATTGAAGATTATAAAAAAATAGACCATGTATATTATAAAGTTTTGGTAAAAGAGTTTGGCAAGAACTATGATCATTTAGTGGAACCATCTTTATTAACGGACTTGGAAAAAATCTATTTAGAAAATTTTAGGATTGATATAGTTCATAAAATTCATGAAAAAAAAGCAACACTAGTGTCAAACCAAAAACAAAGTTTTTTTGACTATTTTGATCAAAAAGATTATGACTCAGTTCTAAAAATTATTGAGGAATATAAAAAATTAAATCATGAGGATTATAAATTGTTAGTTAGGGAATATGGAGAACATTATGATTGTTTAGTAGTTCCTTCTCCTTTAAATGATAAAGAAAAAATTCAATTATCAAATTTTAAAATGACTATTAAGGAAAAATTACAAAATGATAATTTATCTATAAATTCTGTAAAAAATCAAATTACAGAAAAAACTGACAAATACATTAATGAAAATTTTAATGATATAAGATATTCATCAGATAATATTAATAAATGTATAAATGATGGTATAGACAAATTGTTTGATAAGAGAAGTAACATAGAAAAAAAGAAATTGGTAGATAGTAGCTCCTTTATTAGTGAAAATAGTGAAATTAATAATAAAATTAACTCAATAATAAAAAAGGATATTTTAAATTTTTATGAAAATTCTCTTAAGGAAGCAGAAAGTTATTTACAAGATTTTGATTTAGATAATAGTAATTTTGTGGCCAATTCAACCTTTGAAATAAAGAAAAATAGAGATGATGTAATTAGTATTCTTGTAAAATATTATAAATATAGTGGTGG
>URDT01000073.1 GCA_900546745.1 uncultured Mycoplasmatota bacterium
TTATTTAAATTGTATCTCTCATTCATTCTAATACCTCCAAGTAAATTGTTTCGTTTTTATGAGAATAATATTAGTACAATTTATTATAATTAGCAATAAAATGATTAGAAAAAATAGTTATTTATAAATTGTAATAATACAAAAATAGTAAAATTTAAACAACATAAAATTGTATAGATATTGTATTGCATTAATATTTAATCAATCAAAAAACAAATAAAACTAAAACTATTATTTTATAGCATGAAAGTTTAAATAAAAACTAAATTCAGAAAAAAATTACCAAAATTATGAATATAATGTATTTTTTAGGTACATAATCAAACTAACAAAAATTAAAAAAGGAGAGCGATGATTATTGATATCAAACAATTTACTATCTCTTATTCCAGAAAAGGTGGCTAGAAAATATAAAGTAATACCTATGGAATTAAATAATGATATTTTAACTGTGGAAGGAATCAAATATGATTTTCATACAATACAAGATTTAAACATAATAACAAGAAAAAAGATTAAGTTCAAAGAATGTTCAAAGGAGCAAATCATTAAAGAAATAGAATCTATCTATGGAAACAATGTTGAAGTAAATGAAGATTATGCATATAGAATATTTGAATATATTTTAGAAAAGGCAGTTATTGAAAATGCCAGTGATATACATATAGAACCTTTCGATAATTATTTAATAATTAGATTTCGTGTTGATGGCGAGTTATATGAAGCATTTAAATATACAATGGAATTACATACACCACTTACGGCTGTTATAAAATTAAAATCGGGAATTGATATAACAGAAAAAAGACTTCCCCAAGATGGAAGGGCTGAAATGAATATAAGGGATAGATTAATTGATATTAGAACATCTACAATTCCTACTACTTACGGAGAGAAAACAGTTCTTAGAATTTTAAATAGAGATAACTTTTTTAAGACAAAAGAAGAAATCGGATTTTCAAATGAAGCAATAAAAATCATAAATGAAATGATATCAAATAAATCTGGAATTGTATTGATAGTTGGTGAAACTGGATGTGGTAAAAGTACAACAATGTATTCATTATTAAATGATTTAAATAATATTTCAAGAAACATTATAACCGTAGAAGATCCAGTGGAATATAAGATGGAAGGAATAAATCAGATACAAGTAAATACGAAAGTTGGTTTAACCTTTGAAAAGGGATTAAGAGCTATTTTAAGACAGGACCCTGATGTAATAATGATTGGTGAAATAAGAGACTCCGAAACAGCTAAAATAGCAATTAGATCATCGATAACAGGTCATCTAGTTTTAAGTACATTGCATACTAATGATACTGTGGCATCAATTACGAGACTTAAGGATATGGGAATTGATTTGTACTTGATAAGTGCATCATTAGTTGGAGTAATATCACAACGATTAGTAAGAAAAGTTTGTCCAAAATGCAGTGGTATAAAGTATGATTGTGATTATTGTAGTGGGAAAGGATATTTAGGAAGAACTATAGTTTATGAGATTTTGCAAGTGGATGATGAAATAAGAGAATGCATAAGAAATTTAGATAGACACAAAGAAATACGAGAAATAGCAATAGAAAGGGGTAAGATGATTACCTTTGAAGATAGTTATATAAGTATTTCACAAAGAGCATTAACAGAAAATATATAATTTAAAAACTATATAGTATAAGAGGTAATTTATGGAGTCTTACAAATGTGTTGTTTATGATGAAAAAAATAAACGCAAGATTATTAATTTAGAATTTGAATCTGAAGATGATGTTCTAAAATATGCAAAAGTAAATAATTTAAAATTGTCATCAGTCAAGAAAAAAAGAAAGTTATTTAGTACAAGAAAAAAATTGAGTAGCAAGGATTTAAAAATTTTATGCAAAGAAATTGGAATATTACTTGAGTCTGGTAGCGAAATAACTGGATTATTTCAAGTATTAGAAAAGCAGGCAAATAAAAAGCTAAAACCAGTAATAAAACAAATATCAAATGGAATACAAGCAGGCAACTCTATAACCGAATCTTTCAGAAATACAAATGCCTTTTCGAAATTTTTTATAAGCATGGTACATACAGGGGAGCTAAGTAGTAACTTAGACCAAGTTATGTACACCTTAAGTGATTATT
>URDT01000074.1 GCA_900546745.1 uncultured Mycoplasmatota bacterium
GTTACAGAAGATGGTGTGGAAATTATTTCAAAATAAAAAGTCAGAAAATCTGACTTTTTTAGGCTATTCAAATAATTTAGGGGTCCCAACTTTGGGGGTCTACTTTAGGGGACAACTTTAGGGGGATGGACTTCTAATAATTGTCATTGAAAAACAACAGCTAGAATTCTGGCTGTTGTTTCTTTTTATAGTTCGTTTATCATTGATATTGTCTAGATACTATGAAAGGAACTATATGAATAATGATATCATGAAATTTTTAAACATTGAAGATAAAGACATAATTATCTCTAAGATTTTAATTGATGGAAATACTAAGATAATTTATTTAGAAAAGACTCTCAAAGTCGAATATTGCCCTGCCTGTTCTTCTAGAATGCATTCAAAAGGAAAATATATTAGAAAAATAAATCATCCTATCCTACAAGATGGCTATCAATTAAAACTTATTGTAACTCAAAGAAAATGGAGATGTACCAATCCTCAATGTAATCTTTACTTCAATGATCAGTTTAACTTTATTAGTAAATATAAACAGTCATCTAATATTACTCCTTATATGATCCTTAATGAAATGAAGAATATACATATTACTACTGCAGGTGTCGCTAGAAAATATAATATTTCTGATACTTCCGTACATTATATATTTCTACAATATTTGAACATAAAACGTCTTCCTTTACCTGAAATAATTTCTGTCGACGAAGTATTTTTAAATATTGACTATAAGCATCGTTATGCATTGGTTATCATGGATTTTGATTCCTCAGAAATTATCGATATTCTTCCCAACAGATGGGAAGAAACGACCAATGCCTACTTTTTATCTATTCCATTGGAAGAACGAAAAAACGTTAAATACCTTATCTGTGACATGTACAATCCCTATATCAACTATACGAAGCGTTACTTTCCTAACAGTATTGCCATCATTGATAGTTTTCACGTTGTTTCTTGGATCATAAGAAAGATAAATAACTATATCAATGATCTAAAAAAGAAATTCCAAATAAGAGATAAAAAGATTTACGAAGACTCTTGTATAAAAAATAACAGACCTATAGATTTTAAAAATATGCCGACATCTAAAGAAGTCTATCTGCTTAATAATTTTAAATGGCTCATATTACAAAATGTAGAAAATATAGACTATCAAAGTAATGTTAGATACAACCACAAATTAAAAGCTTATTTAAATACTTATGACTATGAAAAAATGTTTTTCCAATTAGACGATAACCTTGTACAAATCAGACGTCTAAAAGAAAAATATATTGAATTTAATAAAACAGAAGAAAGGGACCTAGAAAAAATCAATACTCTTTTAAGCAATATTATTGATTGTTATTCTCATTCGACATTGATTATGTTTAAAGAATTTTCTGAACTATTAAAAGCTCATAAACAAGAAATCATCAATTCATTTATTTATATAACTGATAATAATGGAAATGAACGAAGACTATCTAATGGACCTATGGAAGGATATAATAGGACTCCTAAAGATTTCAAAAGAAATTCAAGAGGATTAAGTAATTTTGAATATGTAAGAAGCAGATTGATTTGGGCTAACAGGAAAAATGAATCTATTTTAGCCATTCCTAAATCAAAAAAAGAAGTATATAAATTTAAAAAATAACTTGTTAAATGTATCTAGACAAAATGAAAGGAACAACCTATTTGATTGTTCCTTTAAACTTATTTTCTTTTGAATTTTTAGGTTGCCCCCTAAAGTGCCCCCTAACTTTCAACAGGTTTTTCTTAAAACCCCTAAAGTTGTCCCCTAAATAATTTGGCTTTCCCCCTAAATTATTTGGTTACCCTTAATCTTGAAAATAGAAACCTTTTGTTTTAGTCTTCTTTTGTTCTTTTTCTTAAAGATACATAAACGATTGCTGCCATTAATGCAAATGTTGCAAATGTCCATACATATGTTGAATCACCTGTTTTCACTTTGTTATTTGTTACAACTTGAGGTTTATGAGCAGGTTCATTTGTATCTGTAGTGATTGTTGGTGCTTTTTCTAATGCATT